>JAFGOW010000137.1 GCA_016926265.1 Deltaproteobacteria bacterium
ATGGTTTGGCTTTCAAATCAGCGTCAATCAGTGTAGATCAGTGGCAAATATGGCTTTTCTTTCGTCATTCCTAAGCTGGGTTTAACGTCCGCAACCCAGAAAAATTTCTTGTTTTTTATAACAGACTTTCAGGAGTAAGGTACTAAAAGGTGATGCCTTTTTCCTTCTTCGCGGCGTCGCGTCGTCGCGTGAGGCAAGACCCTCTTTGCGCCTTTTGAGATCTTTGCGGTAAAAGGCCTCGACGATGGCGAATGGTTGCAACCAAACAGCAAAATCCGGAGCCAGGTTTGGCAACCAATGGCAATTGCCTGCTGACCAATGACCAATGACCAATGACCAATGACCAATGACGATTTTAACGACACCCTTTTCTGAATCGCGAGCAAGGATGGAAAAAGTGCCTCTCGGCGAAATCTTTTCCCCGGCTAACCGCGCCGGGATTTCCGGGCCGGAGCTGAAAGACCGGCTAACGAAAGCAATTCCGGAGCTGGCGGCGCTGCGCGGGGTTCAGCAGCCCCCCGAATTCCATGCCGAGGGAGACGCCCTCACCCATACCTTGCTGGCCCTGGAATCGGTCCGTGCCGACGCCGACGAGCGGGTCTTCTGGGCCGTGCTGCTGCACGATCTCGGCAAAGCGGCCACCACGGAATTCCGGGACGGCCGCTGGCGTTCCCATGGTCACGAAGAAGCCGGGACGGCCATGGCGTTGGCGGTCCTGGCCCGGCTGGGACGGGACGACCTGGCGCCGGATGTCGCCTGGCTGGTCCGCCACCACGGCTTCATCCTCAGCTGGGGGCCAATGCCACTGGAGAAGCTGAGCCGTCACCAGCGGCGTTTCTGCGCCCATCCCCTTTTCCCCCTGCTGCTGGAGGTGGCCAGGGCCGATGTTGCGGGTGCCCGAGGCCAAAGCGACAAGGGGGAGCGGCTGGCCGCCATCGAAAGGCTGTGGCGCGACAACTCCGGTTAATGGAAAAATCCCGCCCCGGTCCATTGGCCCCCGTTCGCTTTGACGATTGACTCCTTGCCTTCCGATCCCGCCTGCGTGTAATTTAATCAAAAATCAAAGACTCCAACCCGGAAAGGATTGGCCACCGATGAACCGAACGATTCTGGTAATTGTCGCGATTTTGGCCCTGACCTTGGGCGGCTGCGGATCGAGGCTGACGGGGGAAAACCTCGCCAAGGTGGAGACGGGGATGAGCATCCAGCAGGTCGAGGCGCTCCTCGGCAAGCCGACCTCGGTGGAGACTCAAGGGGCGCTGGGGGTGGAGGGGACGGTCTATCTCTATAAATCGGGGAAGAAGGAGGTCTCCATCATCTTCGCCAACGGCAAGGTCATCATGAAGAGCGGCAGCCTCTAGCCGCGGCGCTTTTCGCCCCCTTCGCCCGCCGCCATGCAACCCCCCTGGAACCGCCCCGCCGTCGGGTTCGCCCCAAAAACCTCGCCGGCAACGGAAATCGCCCGGCTACTGGCCCTGCTGTCGGTGCTGTTGTGGAGCGCCGCGGCCCCGGCCCAGAAGCTGGAGCAGTTCGCCGCCACCCGGCTGATTTTTCTGGAACCGGGAAAGGCGGCCCAGGAGGAGCGGCTGTTCTTCGGGGGCGGCAAGCTCCGCGTCGAAACCGCGGCTCCGGTGGGAAAGGGCGTCATGGTCTGGATCTTTCTGCCCGATCTCAGGAAACAGTGGCTGTTGAACCCTCAAAAGCAGCTCTATGGCGAGCTGCCGATCGAGGGTGAGGAGGGCGGCGGCCCCATTGTCCGGGAACGGGAGCTGGGAAAGGAAACGGTCGCCGGCTTCGAATGCGTCAAAACGGAGCTTCTGACGACGCTGGAATCTTCGGAGGGGACGCGGGCGGTCAAGACTCTCGTTTGGCGGAGCGAACGGCTGGCACTGCCGCTGCGCACCCTGGAACAGGACGGCAGCGGCTCGGAACTGCGGGCCGTCGTTGAAAGGCAGCACCCGCCAGCCCTTTTTGAAATCCCGCCCGGTTACCGGCAGGCGCCGGACCATTTCGCGCTCTGGGAATCCTTCTCCACCCCCTGATCCGCCCCGGCAATGTCCCGAAAAACGGTCGCTTTTGACCCCCGGAAAGGAGGGCTTGGCCTCTCGGCCATCGGCTAGAGATAGGTCCGCGCCCCCATGTAGCGCTGCGCGAAATAGCCACTGGAGAGGTTGCTGACCCGGACCCGCTGCCCCCGCCGGGGGGCGTGGATGAAGCGCCCGCCGCCGATATAAATTCCGACGTGGGAGACCCGCTTGGGGCGGCGGGTGGCGAAGAAGACCAGGTCCCCCTTGCGCAGTTCCCGGCCCGGCACCGCCTTTCCGGCATCGTACTGGTGGAAGGAGGCCCGCGGCAGATCGAGGCCGTTGAGCCGGTAGACCACCATCGCCAGACCGCTGCAGTCAAAGCCCTCCTCGGCGGAGGCCCCACCCCACTGGTAGGGGACGCCGAGGAAGCGGTTGGCGGTGCGGACGATCTCGTCGCGGAGGGTGTCGCAGCCGGTCCGCCCCACCTGGGCCACCGGATAGTCGGCCGGGGAGACGATGAAGAACTCCTCGATGAATCCCTCCCGCTGGAGGGCGAGGGCGGTGGCGCGGGCCTGTTCGTAGGAACCGAAATCGCCGCAGCGGACCTTGTAGAGACCGCTTTCATGGAGAAAGGAGAAGGCCTCCAGCCCTTGGCTCTTGAGCTTTTCCTCGAGGCGGACGGCAAAATCGGCGCGGGTGAAGGCCCCCACCTGGATCGAGTGGCCGAGGGTTCTGAGCCCCAGGGGGCAGTAGGCTGCCGCCGGGGGCCGGGGTGGACACTCATATTCCTGCCGGGGGGAGAAACAGCCCCCGATCAGCACCGCGGCCGCCGCGGCCATCGCCAGCAGCCGCCGGCGCCCAAAGCGGCTGAACCCCTTTTTCATGCCCCGCCCCCTTCCCCGGCGCCCGCCGTTGGCCGGGAGCCCGGCCCCGCCGTGACCGGCCTCGTCTCCGGGTGCCCCTTCTCCAGCCGGAGCGGCTCCCCTTCGTGGCAGATCGTCAGCCCCGCTCCCTCGATCAGCTCGTAGGTGGCGCCCTCGTGCCGCATCTCGACCACCAGCCGCTGTTCGCGGAGGATGAGAGGGAAACGCAGACGCCGGATCGATTTCGGCAGCCGCGGACGGAAACTGAGTTCCCCGTTGTAGTCCCGCATCCCGGCGAAACCGTAGACCGCCACCATCCAGGTCCCTCCCATGGAGGCGATATGCACCCCTTCCCGGACATTGCCCCCGACATCCCCCAGGTCCATCAGCACCGCCGAGAATCCGTAGCTGTTGGCTTTTTCCTCATCCCCCACCTCGGTGGCGACGATGCTCTGGATGCAGGCGGAAAGGGAGGAATCGCCGGTGGTAAGCGGATCGTAGAAATCGAAATTGCGTTTCTTGGCCTCCAGGGAAAACTCGTCCCCCAGCAGAAATAGCGCCAGCACCACATCGGCCTGTTTGATGACCTTGTGGCGGTAGATCACCAGCGGATGGTAATGGAGCAGCAGGGGATAGCGGTCGCGCGGGGTGTTGGCGAAATCCCACTCCTTCTTGTCGAGAAACTGGTCGTCCTGGGGGAAGACGCCCGTCTCCTCGTCGTAGGCCAGATACATGTTGTCGGCGGCCTGGCGCCATTCGGCGATCTCGGCCGGATCGAGCCGGGTCTTGTCCACCAGGGCGTCGTACAGGGGCGGATTGTGGTCCCTCATGAATTCCACGGTCTGGGCCGCGTACCAGAGATTCTCCCGGGCCATCAGGTTGGTGTAGGTGTTGTTGTCCACCACGGCGTTGTATTCGTCGGGGCCGGTGACGCCGTGGATGCAGAACTTCCCCTCCTTGTTCCGGGAATAAAAACCGAGGTCGAGCCAGAGGCGGGCGGTCTCCACCAGGATCTCGGCCCCTTCGTTGTAGAGGAAGGAGCGGTCGCCGGTGGCTTCCACATATTTCCGCACCGCGAACACGATGTCGGCGTTGATGTGGTACTGGGCGGTGCCGGCGGCGTAATAGGCCGAGGCTTCCTCGCCGTTGATGGTTCGCCACGGGAACAGCGCCCCCTTCTGATTGACCTCGCGGGCCCGCTGCCGGGCCTTGTCGAGCATGCTGTGCCGGTAGCGGAGCAGATTGCGGGCGATGCGGGGCGCGGTGTAGATCAGAAACGGCATCACGTAGATCTCGGTGTCCCAGAAGTAATGCCCCTCGTAGGTCTGGCCGGTCAGCCCCTTGGCCGGGATGCCGGTCCCCTCGGCGCGGCCGGCGGCCTGGATGATCTGGAACAGGTTCCAGCGCAGCGCCTGCCGGATTTCGCCGGCGAGGACATCGTCGCGGTCGGGGGAACCTTCGATGAGTACATCGCTGCGCTCCCAGAAATCGGCGAGATAGTCCTTCTGCCCCTCCAGGATCTTTTCGAAACCATGGCCGCGGGCCGAATCGAGGGTGCGCTCCGCCCGGCGACAGAGTTCCTCGGCGTCGGCGCTGCGGGAGGTGTGATAGCTGACGAATTTGAAAAGCTGGATGGGAACCCCCGGCTGGGCGTCGATGGAATAGACCACCTGGGCCGCGTCCTCGGAGACCTCGACCCGGCACTTGGCGGGGGCTTCCGACTCCAGCACATGATCGGCGCCGCAGGCGATGGTCAGGGCGCTGCTGGCGGTGCGGTGGCTCAGCACCACGCGCTGGTCGCGGGCATAATGCTGCTGGGGACGCAGCACCGAACCGGCGAAGCCCTTGGCCTGGCGGGGGTCCTCCACCGCGGACTGGTTGGGCTGGTTGCCGGCCAGCTCCGAGGAGATCACCACCGGCGCTTCGTCGTTGAGAATGGTGATCCGGTAGGCGATCGCGGCCAGGTGGCGGTATTTGAAGGAGACCAGGCGCCGCGACTCCAGCAGCACGAATTTGCCGGAGGGGGTCTCCCACAGCAGCTCCCGGTCGAGGGTCCCCTCCTTCATCTGGAGGCTTCTCTCGAACCGCAGCAGGTTGGCGGTCGGCAGGTAGAAAGGCTCGTCGTCCACGTAAAGCTTGATGATCTTGCAGTCGGTGACGTTGAGCATGGTCTGCCCGGTGCGGGCGAAGCCATAGGCCGATTCCCCGTAGGGGATCGGCCACGACTCGTAGAAACCGTTGATGAAGGTGCCGCTCTGAAAACCGGGGCTCCCTTCCTCGAAACCGCCGCGCAGGCCGAGAAAGCCGTTGGCCACGGAGAAGATGGTTTCGGTCTGGGGCAGGAAACGGGGATAGAACTGTTTCTCGACGATCCGCCACTCATCCACGGGATAGATGTGATGGGGCGCCTTGACGGTCTTGGCCCGGATCATGATCGCGCTTCGCCTCCCTCGCTGGTTTCTGAAAAGCTACCGGACGCCCGGCGTTTTTCAACAGGCGCTCACAAAAACTCGGCCAGATCGTCCACCGCCACGTCGGCGCCGTGATCGAGCAGGGCCTGGGCATCGCCGTGGCGGGCGACGCCGATCACCAGCCCGAAATCGCCGGCGCGGCCCGCCTCGACCCCGGCCAGGGCGTCCTCCACCACCACCGCGTCGCGGGGCGCCGCCCCCAGCATCGCCGCCGCCGCAAGAAAGGTGTCGGGGGCGGGCTTGCCGGCGAGACCGAGCCGCTGCGCCTCGTTGCCGTCCAGGATGTAATCGAACAGCTCCCGGATTCCGGCCGTCTCCAGGATGGCCAGGCAGTTCCTGCTGGAAGAGACCACCGCCAGCTTCCTGCCGGCCTGCCGCAGCCGCTGCGCCAGGGTCACCGACGCCTCGAAGACATCGGCGCCTTCCTGCGCCAGCAGCTCCCGGAACAGCGCGTTCTTGCGGTTGCCGAGGCCGTACAGGGTGAAGCTTGTCGGGGAATCGTCGGGAGCGCCGATGGGGAGTTCGATCCGCCGCGACGCCAGGAAGCTGCGCACCCCTTCCAGGCGCGGCTTGCCGTCCACGTAGCGGAGATAGTCGGCGCCCCGGTCGAAGGGGACGAAGGGCGCCCCGGTCCGCTCCGAGTGTTCCCGGAGAAATTCGTCGAACATCCGTTTCCAGCAGGCCGAATGGACCCTGGCGGTGGCGGTCAGCACCCCGTCGAGATCAAACAGCACCGCCGCGAAGGAAAACAGCTCGATTTCTTTCAGGGAGCGCCTCATCAGCACCAGTGACCTCTTTCCGGCGGGTTCCAAACCGCTCAAGTGTAGCCTCGGAGCCTGCAAATATCAACGTTTCGCGCTGATGCAATCGCCGCGGCGAACTGCTACACTGGCGCGATTCCAATTCCTCCTCGAAACCGCCATGAAAAACCTCTCTTCAAACCGGGAAACCCTTATCGGCGTCGGCTACGGCGTCGCCGCCTATCTGCTGTGGGGCTTCTTCCCGGCCTTCTTCAAGCTGGTGCGGCAGGTGTCGCCGCTGGAGGTGGTCGCCCACCGCATCCTCTGGTCGTCCCTGTTTCTGCTGCTGCTGATGACGGCGACGGGCTCCGGCGGTGCGGTCATCCGGCTGCTGCGGGAAAAGGGCAAACTGCCGCTGCTGGCCCTCTCGACCCTCCTCATCAGCGCCAACTGGGGGATCTTCATCTACGCCGTGGAGAGCGACCGGGTGCTGGAATCGAGCCTCGGCTACTTCATCAACCCGCTCTTTTCCGTGTTGCTCGGGCGCCTCTTCCTCGGCGAACGCCTGAGCCGCGGCCAGACCGTCAGCCTGCTGCTGGCCGCTTCCGGGGTGCTGTTCCTGGCGCTGGGGCACGGCGCCTTCCCCTGGATCGCCCTCGCCCTGGCGGTCTCCTTCGCCCTCTACGGCCTGGTGAGGAAAAAGGCCCGCGTCGATTCCCTCAACGGGCTGCTGATCGAAACCGCCCTGATGACGCCGGCGGCCCTCGGCTGGCTCACCTATCTCGCTTTAAGCGGGAACAATGCCTTTCTGGCCGGCCCGCTCCAAACCGGTCTGCTGTTGGCCGCCTCCGGCGTTCTCACCGCGGTGCCGCTGATCTGGTTCAACGCCGCGGCCTTGAGGCTGCGCCTCATGACCGTCGGCTTTCTCCAGTACCTGACCCCCACGTTTCACTTCGTGCTGGCGGTCTGGGCCTACGGCGAGCCCTTCACCTCCCATCATCTGGTCTGTTTTGCCCTGATCTGGGCGGGGCTTCTGATCTACTCGCTGGAAGGGTGGCGCCTGAATTCCGCCGCCGCTCACTCCAGGCCGAGGTCGTAGTTGAACAAAGAGGTGTCCGGAACCCGCGAGCCCCTGGCGAAGGCGGCCAGCACCTTCTTCCCCTGGGGGGAGAACGGCCCGCAGTGGCCGAGATCGAGGATGAAGGAGCGGCACCCGGCCTGGCGCAGTTCCTGTTCCCGACCCAGCAGCGAGAAGTCCTGAAGGGAGCGGACGATGTTGAGCCCCTGGCGGCTCTCGACGCGGAACTGGTCGCCGCTGTCGGAGACCAGGACCTGCCCCGGCGGCAATTTGCGGATGCGGATGCGGGTGGTGATGAGGGGGACCGAGGCGTAGAGGGTGACGGCGGTGGCCAGGCCGCAATCGCGCCCCAGCAGTTCGACGAGGTTGGCGCGGTCGTCCTCGATATAGAGGGTGGCCTCCGCGATGCCCAGCCCCTTCCAGGCCAGAAGCGCCTGGCTGTTGAGGGAAAAAAGCCGGTAACCGGCCATCAGGCGCGCCGCGTCCAGGCCGTCAAAGAGCGGGAAATGGCCGAGATTGTTGAGCCGGAAGTTCCGGAACCCCTTCTCCGCCAGCAGCGCGATCAGCTCGCGGACGTTTTCCCACTGGGGATCGAAGAGGACGAAGGGGAGATCCCAGATCAGGCGTCCCTCGCGCCCTTTTAAGGCGCCGGGGCGGGCCAGAAGACCGCGGACGTTTTCCTCGGTCAGGGGGATCAGCACCCGGTCCACCTGGGGGTCGCCGAGGATGTGGAGATCCCGGACGTGGCCGACGGCCACGGTCAGCGTCGGCGCCGCCGCACCGGTCGCGGGGGATGCCGGGAGCAGCGCCGCCAGCGCCTGCCGCAGCGCCGTTTTCCTGCGCTCGCCGGCGTGGCGCCGCCACCCCTGCTCCAGTTCCTCGAAAAAGGCGCGGCGGATCTCCTTGAGGCGGCTGGGGGGGATCACTACCTGCGGCAGGTCGCCGCAGGAGAAGGCGGCCACCCGCCACCCCTTGAGCCCGGAGCGGCCGAAGATCGGCTCCAGCACTTCGGGCTTCAGGGGATGGTCCTGGGCCGGAAAGGCCTCCACGGCGTATTCCCGGCGCAGCGCAAAGTTGCCGGAGCGCCCTTCGAGAGTCAGCCGGCCCGCCTCCAGCCCCAGCGTCACGAAAACCTCCGGCGGCAGCGCCGCGAAGGGCTCCAGCCGGCGGCGGGCCTGGGGTTCGCTGAGGGTGAAGGCCTGCTCCGAGGAGACCTTGAAGACCGCGTCCCCGCACCGGATCTCCGCGGCGAAGGGAACCGGAATCGCCACCTCGGTCCCGGCCTCGGCCCGTTTGACGTTTCGGGTTCCCACCTTCAGCTCCTTGATGGTGAAGGCTTTGCCGGGGCGGTCGCTCTTGGGCTGGATCCGCAGCCGGTCGCCGACGAACAGCGTCGCGCGGCTGCGGAACCGGATGTCGGCGCCGCGCAGCGCCGCGATCTCGCCGGCCAGTTGCCCCGTCGCCCCTTTGACGGCGGGGCTGGAGATATCCTCCTGCTCGGGCCCGAGCAGAAACCCCTTGGTGGGGCGGCGCCCGAAGGAGCTTTTCAGCAGCTCCTTGGCCTCGGCCAGGGCCTCTTTCCGCCCGGCCGCGGGCGTGTCGAGCGCCTTGCGGTAGGCCGCAACGACGTTGGCCACGTATTCGGCGCTCTTCATCCGCCCCTCGATCTTGAAGCTGCAGACCCCGGCCGCGGCCAGCTCGGGGAGCAGATCGATGGCCGACAGATCGTGGGTGGAAAAATAGTAGCCCTCCTGCTGGCGGGCGCGGTAGAGGCGGCGGCAGGGCTGGGCGCAGCGCCCCCGGTTACCGCTCTTGCCGCCGAGATAGGAGGAGAAGTAGCACTGGCCGGAGAAGGAGAAGCAGAGGGCGCCGTGGACGAAATGCTCCAGCTCCAGGCAAGTCCCGGCGCGCAGGACGGCGATTTCCGCGATGGAGAGCTCGCGCGCCAGCACCGCGCGGGCAAAGCCCATCCGCTCCAGCATCCGCACCCCGGCGGCGTTGTGGATGGTGAGCTGGGTCGAGGCGTGGAGCCTGAGGGCGGGGAAAAATTCCCGCGCCAGCCGCCAGACGGCGAGATCCTGAAGGATCACGGCGTCGATCCCGATCGCCTCCAGGTCGGCCAGCAGCTCGACCAGGCGCGGCAGCTCCGGCTCCTTGACGAGGCTGTTGATGGTCACGTAGAGGCGCGCGTCGCGGGCGTGGGCGCAGGCCGTCATCCGCTCCAGCTCGGCGGTGGTGAAGTTCTTGGCCTTGGCTCGCGCCGAAAATTCCTTGGGGCCGCAGTAGACGGCGTCGGCGCCGTTCTCGAGAGCGGCGAAAAAGGCTTCCAGACTCCCGGCGGGGGCGAGCAGCTCCGGTTTCTTGGCAGGGGGCATCGATGGGTTCTTTTCGGGATGGGAGGATGACGGCTTCGCAAAAATCCGCCCTTATTTTGGCACATCCCCCCGCTCCAAGTCCATCCATCCCTGATCGGCAAAGCTGGTGTACCCTTCGCTGCCGACGATGACGTGATCGAGCACCCGGATGCCGAGCAGCTCCCCCGCCTGCCGCAGCCGGGCGGTGATCTCCAGGTCTTCGCGGCTCGGCCGCGGATCCCCGGAGGGATGGTTGTGGATGAAGATCACCGAGGCCGCCGATTCCCGCAGCACCGGCGCGAAGACCTCGCGGGGGTGGACGATGCTGGCGGTGAGGCTGCCGACGGAGATCTCCAGCTCCTTGAGGAGCCGATTCTTGCTGTCGAGCATCAGCACCAGGAAGATCTCTTTGCGGATCGCGGCCAGCCGCCCCCGGAAATGGTCGAAAACCGAGGCGGCGCAGGAATAGGGGGTCCCTTTCCGGAGTGGATTCGCCGCCAGCCGCGAGGCGATGGCGAACACCGCCTGGATCAGGGCCGCCTTGGCCGGCCCGACCCCCTTGACGGCGCAGACCTCCGCCGCTGTCGCGGCTCCCAGCTCCCGCAGACCGCCGAACCGCGCCAGCAGCTGGCGGGCCTGATCGAGGGCCGAGGTTTGGCTCGCGGCATCGCCGGTGCGGAGTACGATGGCCACCAGCTCCGCGTCGGAGAGTTTGTCGGGGCCGTGGGCCAGCAGTTTCTCCCGCGGCCGGTCCTGCTCCGGCCAATCCTTGATGCGGCGCGGGGGGGCGATCTCTTCCATGGTTCCTCCTTACTTCATGGTGACGACGGCTCTTATGCTTGCCTCTCTTCGCGTCGTCGCGTCTTCCCGTGAGACGGTTTAATGCCCTTTTTCCGTGTGTTTCCGTGGCTAACCCTGTGTTTTTCGACACGAAAAGACACGAAAAATTAACCACGAATTCAAAAATGGAACAAACAAACAATCATCATTTACAGGGATAGGTGGGATAAAAGGGATAAAAATAATGGTCAATAGTCATTGGTCAATGGTTATTGGAAAAAAGGCAACACACCCTTTATCCCTGTAATTTTTGGTTTTGCTTTTCGTCCGTGTGTTTTCGTGGCCAATCTCTTTTTTGCCCTTCTTTGCGTTCTTCGCGGCTTTGCGTGAGCCAGGTTAATGCCTTTTTTTCCGTGTGGTTCCGTGGCTAACCCTTTGTTTTTCGCCACGAAAAGACACGAAAAGAACATGGGATTCTCAACCAGTGGCGATTGACAAGGGGCTGTGGACCATCCATTTCCATCCCCTTCATCCCTGTTAATTCGCTTTCCGCCGTCCTTCGCGTCGTCGCGTCTTCGCGTGAGCCAAAGTCTTTGATCTCACGCCCGTTCGCTTTGCTCACTCAAGACGCCAAGGGCGCAAAGGAAACCATCCCCTTTTCCCTCCCTCTTTACGTCCTTTGCGAGCGGTAAACGATCTCGGCGATGGTGAGCAGTCATTAAAAATTAATCTTATTTCATTATTTTTGGAAGTCCCTTTTTATCGCCTCTTACGGAAATCGCTCCAGCGGCTTGGTGGATGAGGAAGCCTCTGGCATAATAGCCACCAACGATTTCCTCTGGATCGACAGCGACGGATTCTGCCATGGGTTTCGAACTCCTCCCCGCCCCCCCGAATACGGTGAGCGCCGCACGGGTCACCGTGAAGCGCCGCGAGCTGGGCGCCATGATCGGCTGCGTCCGGGCGCTTTACCGCCTCAGCCGCCGGACCGTCTACCGGGACCGGCTGCGGCCCCAGCTCCCCGAGTGCGGCCGCTTCGATCCCGGCCACGACGCGGTGATGATGGGCTACGATTTCCATCTCACCCCGGACGGCCCCCAGCTGATCGAAGTCAACACCAACGCCGGCGGCCTCCTTCTGCCCTGGCTGCCCCAGGCCGGGTCCCCAGCGCCTGAGCGCTGCCGGTTCCGGCTGCTGGAGAGCTTCGCCCAGGAGTTCGCCCGCTGCTCCGGGCAGCGGCGCTTCCCCCGCTCCATCGCCATCGTCGACGACACCCCTTTGCAGCAGTTCCTCTATCCGGAGATGCTCGGCTTCGCCCGGCTCTTCGAGGAGCGGGGGGCCCAGGTCCGGATTGTCGATCCGGGGGATCTGGAGAGCGATACCGAAGGGGTCCGCTACGCCGGGGAGCGGATCGATTTCATCTACAACCGCCACACCGACTTCTACCTGGAGAGCCCGGCTCTGGCGGGCATCCGGGCCGCCTACCTGGCGGGAAAGGTCTGCCTCTCTCCCAACCCCTTCAGCTACGCTCTGCTGGCCGACAAGCGCCGCCTGCCCCTGTTCCGCGACCGGGAGCTGCTGCGGGAATGCGGCCTGCCGCCGCGGCAGATCGCGCTGCTGGCGCGGATCGTTCCCGACAGTACGCTGCTGGCCGACGCCGACCCCGAAAGGGTCTGGGAGGACCGGGCGGAGTGGGTCTTCAAGCCGGTCAGCCGTTTCGCCAGCCGCGGCGTCATCCTCGGCAAAAAGATCTCCCGCAAACGCTTCGCCGAATTCCCGCCGGAAATGACCCTGCTCCAGCGCTACGCGCCCCCCTCCCCGACCGAAATCCCGGGGGAGGAACCGATGAAGACCGACCTGCGGCTCTTCGTCTACCGGGATCGGGTGCTCGCCGTCCTGGCCCGCCTCTACCGCGGCCAGGTCACCAACATGCAGACCCCGGGCGGAGGGTTCGCCCTGGTGGCGGTGGCCGAACCAAAGCGCCCCAGCGCCTGATTTCCATCTCGAAAACTTCATTTCTTATCAATGGTTTCTTCAGCTCGCCCGTTCTGGGCGCCGCTCTCCGTCCCTGCCGCCGATACCTTTTGTTACCAAAAAGGCGTTCAACTCCCCGGAAAACGGGATTACAATTATTGATCTCCAGAGCGGCGGCAACAGGCCGCCGATAGCAAGTGGCCGATAGCTGGTCCAGCAGCAACGTAAACCGGAAGCCCTCGGAAAGACTCTTCCTGGCTCTTTCCGCCGCGGGGTTTTTTGTCCTTTCTTTCCCTGGTCCGGATCACGGCTGGCTGGCATGGGTCGCCCTGGTACCGCTCCTGATGGCCTGTAACGGTCTTCGTTGCGGCTCGTCGTTTCTGCTCGGCTTGTTGAGCGGCATGGTCACCCTGGTGGGGATTTTTTGGTGGGTGTTCCAGATCCCGGGCTGGCGGCTGTTTCACGCCGGGATGGCGCTGCTTTACCTTGGTTTGTATCCGGCCCTTTGGTGCGCCGGAGTTGCCCTCGCCAAACGCGGGGGTTGCTCCTGTTTAATTTCAGCTCCCGCCCTCTGGGTCGCCCTCGATTATCTAAAATCACACGTCGGATTCCTTTCCTTCCCCTGGGCCTCGCTCGCCCACAGCCAGCACGATTATCCCGCCATCCTCCAGATCGCTTCCTTCACGGGGGAGTATGGCGTCACCTTTCTGATTGTCCTCGTCAATACCGCCGTGGCTGCTTTGCTTCTGTACCGGGGGCTGGGTCCGGCGCTCGTGGTTGCGGTCGTCCTCGTCGGAGCCGTGGTTTTCGGGAAATACCAGCTGACCGTGCCCCGCGCGATGAAGCCGTACCGGGTGGCCGTGGTTCAGCCCTGTATCTGGCCGGGTGAGCAGGAACAAAACGGCCAAGCGGATACTCTGGCCAGACTCGAGGGATTGACCGCTAAGGCGGCGGCGGACTCGCCGCAACTGGTGGTCTGGCCCGAGACCGCGGTGCTGAATCTGCCGGCGACGCCCGCTCTCGGCCAGAGGCTGAACAATCTGAGTGAAAAACAGGGCGTTCCGCTTCTGGTCGGGGCGTCAGAGCGGGTGAAATTCAATGATCGTCCGCTTCGCGATCCCCATGAGAACGGGCTCCGCTCCTACAATGCGGCTTACCTTATCCGCCACGGCCAGCCGGCCCCGCCCCCCTATCGGAAAAATCGGCTGGTCCCTTTTGGGGAATACCTCCCCTTGGAGGGGATCATCCCCTGGCCCTCCTGGTTCGCGGAGGCGGGGTTCCAGACCGTTCCCGGCCTGGAGATGACGCTCTTTGACCTGGATGGGGAAATGCGGGCGGGCGTCCTGATCTGCTGGGAGAACCTGTTCCCGGAAATGGCCCGGGAAGCCGCCGAAAACGGCGCCCGGATTCTGGTCAACCTGATCAATGACGGCTGGTTCGGCAAAACCCCCGCTTCCCGGCAGCACAACGCGGCCTCGGTTCTGCGGGCCGTCGAAAACGGCATCCCGGTAATCGTCGCTTCGAATTGCGGACCCTCGCAGCTCATCGATGCCCACGGTCGGATCGTCGCTTCCCTGGCGGATAGCTTTTCCCCGGGGATCCTTGCCGCGGAACTGACCATAGGCCGACAGCGCACCTTGTACAGGCGGCAGGGAGACCTTTTCGCCTGGGTCTGCCTCGGTATCGTCCCCTGGCTCTTGATCCGCTTTCCGAATTTCCGGCGGAGCCGGAAAGGATGGCGGTGAAGCGGGGGGCAGCGTTATACTTCGTTCAACCTTTTGGAAAAGGAGGATCTATGGCACGACTGTTTTCAATTGGGATTTTGGCTGTTGTCATTTTGATGGTTCCGTGCCCCACCCCGGCGGCCACCCTCGACACGGCAGGGCAGGGTCAGACGGTCACTTGCCAGACGCCTTCGCTGATCCAGCACACCATCACCGCCGAGGGGAACAGCCAGTTCAAGTTCCACGGCCAATGCTTCTACAGTCAAGGAGACTCGGCCTGGAACAAATGGTACTCGATCACCACCTCCTGGAATGGCAACCTGGCCAGGGAGATCGTGAAGTTCGATACCAGCACCAAAACCGGAATCATTCTTTCAACCTGCCCTTCCGATCCTTGGCTCCAGGATGTGACCTGCCAGTTGAAATCGATGTCGGGCAACGCCTTCGAGGATTTCCAGATTTCCGGGGTCACGGCATATCCCTTGACCCGAAGTGCGATCTCCGCCGAGCAGAAGGCGCAGTTCAGGGCGGAGCTCGATGCGTTGGAGAAAGAGGCGGCCTGCGCCGCTCCGACCCTGGTCCTGCCGTCGCCGGCCCTGGATCAGCAATTCATCGCCCCGGCCTCTATCCAGATCCAGGTCAAACACAATCCCGATTTCCCCCCCCATGACTGGACATTCAAATGGGCGCCGCCAACGCCGGCAGGCCAGTGGCCGGCCACACCGACCCAGCAGAATGTAGCCCTGACCAATCTGACCACCGCGAACGGGATTACGACCGGCGCCTTGAACGCAGCTAAACTCGGGTCCTGGCACATCAAAGCCAGGGTCGATTACCCCTCGTTTTGCAATAAAACGGGGCAGGCCCTAATTGACGCCAGGTGCCAGGTCATAGAAAACCCCTGCAACGCTCCGGTCCTCCTGCTGCCGTCGCCGGCCTCGGGCCAGCAATTCACCGCCCCGGCCTCTATCCAGATCCGGGTCAAACACAATCCCGATTTCCCGCCCCACAACTGGACGTTCTTCTGGACGCCGCCGACGCCGGCGGGGCAATGGCCGGCCACGCCGACCCAGCAGAATGTGACGCTGACCAATCTGACCACCGCGAACGGGATCACGACCGCCACCTTGAACACGACCAAAGCGGGCTCCTGGCAGATCCGGGCTCGAGTGGACTATCCCTCCTCGTGCCACAAAAACGGCTTTGCCACCATCAACGCCAGCTTTACCATAAAAGCGGCCACCACGGTGATGCCGGCGCCAAAGCCGACGCAACAGATAAAACCGATCACGCCGACCAGAACCCTGTCCATCCCGGCTTCGGGAACCTGATCCCGAACGGAATGCGGAAAAAACAGAAACGCCAGCTTCAGCGACAACAACCGCACCGCACCGATGCTCCGTAACGGAGCGGACTGTAAAAGCGACGGGCCAGCCCCTGAAAAAGGAACATCCTGATGCCTTGATACGCCTTCTTTCAGGGGCTGGCTCCGCCTCATCAGTGTTGCGCGCCTACCCCTTTGACCTCCCTCTTCCCGCCACCCTCTTCGGGGATGCCACCCTTTCACCCCCGCTTTTTTCTGCTCGTTTTTGCCCGGCCGGGGATAGAATAAAACCGTTATCGCTCCATCGGCACCCTCTCGCTCCGGAAAGGATGGCTCAGCATGAATCTCTTGGTCAGAATCGCATCGATGCCGAAGATCGAAACCCCCTGCCTGGTGACGGCCGCCTTTGAAGGCGAAACCGCGGCCCCGCGGCTGGCCGGAATCTCCCGCCTCGCCGGCGGCGGTCTGGAAGCCGCCCTCCGGCAGCAGGAATTTTCCGGCAAAAAGCTGGAGACCCTGCTGCTCCACCTCGGGGAGGCCTGCCCCTGCCGCCGGCTGCTGCTGGTCGGTCTCGGCAAGCGCGAAGAGGTTTCGCTGGAAAAACTCCGCCAGGGGATCGGCGCCGCCGCCGGGGTCCTCAAGGGGAAGAGGATCGAGGCGCTGGCCGTCGATTTCGGCTCTTTCCGGTCCGCCGGCAATCATGAGCGGGAGACGGCGGAAGCCCTCGCCGAAGGGCTGCTGCTGGCCGATTACCGCTTTTCCAGGTTTCTGACCGAGAACCGGGAGGAACTGCCGGTGCCGCTGCGGCAGGCCCTTTTCTGTCTGGAGGAGGGGAGTCATCTTGCGCCGGTGGAGGCGGGGATCGCCGCCGCCGTGGCGATCGGCGCCGGAGTGGCGCTGGCGCGGAATCTGGTCAACGAGCCGGGCAACGTCAAATCCCCCGCCTGGCTGGCCGGTCAGGCCCGGACCCTGGCTGAGGAGAATGGGCTGCACTGCACTATCCTGGAAAAGGCCGATCTGGTCCATGAGGGAATGGGGGCGCTGCTCGGCGTCGCCCAGGGCAGCAGCCGGGAGCCGTGCCTGATCGTGCTGGAATACGACGGCGCCGCTCCGGATCAGGCGCCGCTGGTCCTGGTCGGCAAGGGGGTGGTGTTCGACTCGGGAGGCATCTCCCTGAAACCGGCTGAGCACATGGACACCATGAAGATGGACATGGCCGGCGGCGCGGCCGTGCTGGGAACGTTGCTGGCCGCCTCCCGCCTGCGCCTGCCGCGGCGTGTCGTCGGCATCATCCCGGTGGTGGAGAACCTCCCCTCCGGCACCGCCATCCGCCCCGGCGACATCCTGACCTCGCTGTCCGGAAAGACCATCGAGGTGCTGAACACCGATGCCGAGGGGCGCCTGATCCTGGCCGATGCCTTGAGCTACGCCAAACGCTTCGAGCCGGAGTGCGTCATCGATCTGGCGACCCTGACCGGGGCCTGCATCGTCGCTCTCGGCCACCAGGCCGCCGCGGTGCTCGGCAACGACGATGAATTGATCGGGGAACTGATCGCCTGCGGCGAGGCCAGCGGCGAGCGACTCTGGCAGCTGCCGCTGTGGGACGACTATTCGGAGCTGATCAAAAGCGAGGTGGCCGACGTCAAGAACAGCGCCGGCAGGCCCGCCGGCACCATTACCGGCGCCGCCTTCCTCCGGAAATTCGCCCCGGAAGAGCACTGGGCCCACATCGATATCGCCGGCACCGCCTGGGAGGAACAAGGCCGCCCCTGCCATCCCAAAGGGGGGACCGGTTTCGGAGTGCGGCTGCTGATGCGCTTCCTGCGGCAACCGGCAGCCCCCTGAAAAAGGGAAAAAGACTTGCCATGCCTGTTCATTTTGTGCATTGTTGAGGGCTGGGCCGGGGGGAGACTCCGGAAGAATGACGTTTTCTTTTGACGAAAGCGGCCGCGGCGTTTTGTTTTCAAAACCGCCAAAGTCCGCCGTTCCCCCGCCTAAAACGCTATTTCAGGAGAAACTTCATGTCCACCGTCGTTATCATCGGCTCCCAGTGGGGGGACGAGGGAAAAGGCAAAATCGTCGACATCTATACCGAATACGCCGAGGATGTGGTCCGTTTCCAGGGCGGCAACAACGCCGGCCATACTTTGGTGGTGGGGAACGAGACCACCGTCATGCACATCATCCCCTCCGGCATCCTCCACCCCGGCAAGCGCTGCCTGATCGGCAACGGCGTGGTTCTCGATCCCCAGGTCTTTTTCCAGGAGGCCGAAAAACTGAAGGCCAAGGGGTATTTCCAGAACGACGCCCAGTTGATGATCGATCCCGCCGTTCACATCATCATGCCCTATCACCGCACCATCGACGTGGCGCGTGAAAAAATGGCCGGCCAGCGCAAAATCGGCACCACCGGGCGCGGCATCGGCCCGGCCTACGAAGACAAGGTGGGGCGGCGCGGCATCCGCCTCGGCGATCTGATCCACCCGGAACGGTTCGCGGAAAAACTGCGGGAGGCGTTGCCGGAAAAAAACTTCCTGCTTGAAAAATTCCTGGGCGAACCCCCTCTCGACGAGGCGGCCATTTTCGACGAATACCGCCTCTATGGAGAAAAGCTGAGAAAATTTCTCGGCAATACCGCCAAGGTACTCCACGACAGCATCGCCGCCGGCAACAACATCCTGCTCGAAGGGGCGCAGGGGACGCTCCTCGACATCGACCACGGCACCTATCCCTTCGTAACCTCTTCCTCGACCGTGGCCGGCGGCGCCTGCACCGGAACCGGCATCGGCCCCTGCTCCATCGACGCGGTCATCGGCATCTCCAAAGCCTACGTGACCCGGGTCGGCGAAGGCCCCTTCCCCACCGAGCTTAAAGACGAAACCGGCGAACTGCTGCGCCGCGAGGGGCATGAATACGGCGCCACCACCGGCCGCCCGCGCCGCACCGGCTGGCTCGACATGGTGGCGCTCAGGAAAGCGGTCCAGCTCAACGGCCTCACCGGACTGGCCCTGACCAAGCTCGATGTGCTCAACAGCCTGGCGACGATCCGCATCTGCTCGGCCTACCGCTGCGACGGCAAGCTGCTGAGTGAGTTTCCCACCGAGATCGGGGTGCTGCAGCGCTGCGAACCGGTCTTCGAGGAGGTGCCGGGGTGGCAGTGCGACATCCGCGCCGTCACCGACCTGGAGCAGCTGCCCCCAGCCAGCCGGGACTTCATTTCCAAGGTGGAAAAGATGAGCGGCTGCCCCGTGGTGCTGGTTTCGGTCGGCCCGCGGCGGGATCAGACCATTCAGATCAGCAATCCCTTCCGGAGCAAGGGATAAGCCCCCCGATATCGGGGCTCAGGCCGGGCACAACAACAAAAAACTCGCCGGCCCCAGATAAAAATATTGACTTGGCTTCCGGATTCCAGTATAAGTTCTTTTCTGTGCGTAGGAGCCGCTAGCTCAGTAGGTAGAGCATCTGACTTTTAATCAGATGGTCGTTGGTTCGACTCCAACGCGGCTCACCATCCCGGTCCCCATCGTCTAGCCCGGCCTAGGACACCGGCCTTTCACGCCGGCGACGGGGGTTCAAATCCCCCTGGGGACGCCAAACTCAAAACCCCGCTGTCTTCCGGCAGCGGGGTTTTTTGATTTCCGGATCGAAACGGGATTCCGCCTTCTTCACGCCACACGGTTTTTCTTCATGAACGACCTGGGTTCCTCAAAAATCGTTGAAATCTTCAGCGACGGTGCCTGCTCCGGGAATCCCGGCCCGGGGGGTTACGGAACCGTGCTGCGCTGGGGAGAACGGGTCCGGGAATTGTCGGGATACGCCCCCCAAACCACCAACAACCGCATGGAGCTGATGGCCGCCATTGCCGGTCTCGAAGCCCTGAAAAGACCCTGCCGGGTGCGTGTCACCACCGACTCCCAGTACCTGTTCCGGGGCATCACCGAATGGCTCGGAACCTGGAAGGAAAAGGGGTGGAAAAACTCCCGCAAGGAAGAGGTTCTCAATCGCGACCTTTGGGAACGGCTCGACGCCCTGTGCCAAAGGCATCACGTCGCATGGGCCTGGGTGAAAGGGCATGCTGGGCACCCCGAAAACGAACGCTGCGACCAATTGGCCCGAGCCGCGATCCTATCCGGCTCGGATGAAAAAGCCCTTTGATCAATAAAAAAAAGATCGCCGCCCCCGCTATTCCCGTCAACTGCCGCCTCCTTATAAAACCAAACCCGCACGCTTCCGAAAGCCCTGGATCGCCCAGACGCATCCCAAGACAAAATCATTGCAATTCTCAAATAACGGGCTATTGTTTAAAAAAATTAATCATAAAAGGTTGGGCACTGGCGTCGGAGGCAATGCCCCAGAGGGCTTTTTGAAACGCTCCGTCTTCCTAAAAAAATCATGGAGAAGAGGCCCCCTCGTTCATCAAAAACACCGGTTTCTTCCCTCTTTACCTCCGCTGCAATCTCTGCGGTTAAAGATCACGGAAAGTTGGATAGTTACTATCTGGTATTTCGAGCGGTTGCTGGTTGGAAAGGAGGATTTTGACGTTGTCACCGGGAGGTCGTGAAGATGACGCGGGGATCGTCTTGCCGGCCGAGGCGCTGCAAAAGGCCAGACAACCGGAATGACAAAATACACGCAGCCTGCGGTAAGTGAATCCACTGTTTTTGGGAAGTAATTTTTATTCTGTAACGATTTTCCTGTACCCCAAAAGTCAAAAGAAGGATTTTGCCGCCATCCGCTGATTGAGGATAAATGCAGACTTCAGGATTCCTGATAAAAATTCATTCGGGAATGAAAACCAGCCGCTTTTTTTGTCATCCCCGGATGAATTCTGTCGGGGGTTCGGATTGGTGGTTTTTTTAATAGAATGATTCCCCGGCCGAAAAAATGGTAAAAACCAGCATGTCCTGCGAACTGAATAGTTACAAATTTTTTAAAAATGTCGTTGATTGGCGTCAATTCATAAAAAAAAACAATTTCGCTATTGATATTAATCAAATACTCCAGCATTATTCCGAGAATTGGGTGACGTGCAAAAAGTCTCAGAAAAAACGGCGCCGCCTCTCGGTTGGGATTGCCAGCGCCGCGGCCTTGAACCGGGAAAGATAGGACAGGGGGGTTATTCGCCGAAGCTATTGGCAGTGTGACGGGTGTTATTTCCGGTCTCCCGCAAAAACGGGGAAACAGTTCCATGATTTCAGACCCTGCCGTTGGGATTGGAGGCCGGAACTTTTCGTGGAGAGGAATTGCCCGGCCGTGAACCAGCCTGTGACGACATCGAAAAAACCACGGCAATGCGATGCGGGAGGCCCCGTTTGCCCGCTTTCCGGCTTTCTTCGGCCTTGGCGCCGCCAGCGGCCCACCCCCCTCGAAAACCCCTTCTCTCTTTTTTCCCTGCTCCCCTTCTTCCTCCTGATGGAATTCACCCCGTTAGCCGGGGGCGGGGAAATTTCCCAGAATTTTTCCGCGATTGCCGCTCCTGGCGCGGACATGGCCCTCTTTTCATCCATCGGAAATCCGATTTTGTGGCTGACCGGGGGCGCCATGCTGACCATGACCCTGCGTCTGCTGCGGCGCACCTTCAGTGCGGGCAAAACGGCGGCCAAGCCTGGGGACCGGATTGTAAAGGAGGAAACGCCCCTCCCCCACGGTTATCAGCAGCTGATGAAGGACGCCCCTATCGGTTTTTTCCGTCTTTCGCCCCAAGGCACCATGCTGGATGTCAACCCCAGGCTGGCGACCATGCTCGGCTACGACTCCCCCCATGAGCTGCTGACCCAGGTCGTAAAATTCGTCGACGACCTGGCAGCCGACCGGGCCCAGGGAACCCAGCTGCTGCAGATGCTTCGGAACGGGGGCCAGCCCCAGCCCGTGGAAACCCTGTTCCGGCGCCGCGACGGCAGTGCCCTGCCGGTCCGGCTCCATGCCCTCCCAGGGCAGGAGAAGGGGAACAAGCCCAGGATCTTCGAAGGGATGGTCGAGGATATCCGCCATCTCAAGGAACGGGAGAAGGAAATCTGGGAGATGGCCTTCATCGATACCCTGACCGGCCTTCCCAACCGTTCCCTGTTTCTGCACCACCTCCGCAAGGCGCTCCAGGAACGGGAAAAAAGCTGCACCGAAGTCGCCCTCCTCTATCTGGACGTCCACCGTTTCAAGGACATCTGCAATACCGTCGGCCTGCTCCATGGCGACCGGGTTCTGGTCCAGTTGGCGAAGCGGCTCCGGGAGGTCTTTCCCTCCCCCCGCCAGATGGTGGGGCGGCTGCAGGGGGATGATTTCGCGGTCCTTTCCACCGGTATCCGCAGCGGCGAGATGGTGAACCAGATCACGCAATTGCAGAATGCCCTGGAATCCCCCTTCCACATCGATGACCGGGATCTGTTTATCACCTGCTATCTCGGCGTCGCCATCGCCCCCGGCCACGGCCAGGACGGGGAAACCCTGCTCCGGAATGCCCATCTGGCCATGAACGTCGCCAAGGACAAGGGCATGGGCAAGGCGCTGATCTTCTCAACCGGCATGGATGTCGAGATCCGGGAAAAGAAGGAGATGGAATTTCGCCTGCGCCAGGCACTGCGCAACGAGGAGTTTTCCCTTTTCTACCAGCCCCAGGTCAATCTGGCCAATCGCCGCATCACCGGCGTGGAAGCGCTGCTGCGCTGGAAGGATCCGGAACAGGGTTTCGTCTCGCCGGAATGTTTCATCCCCGTAGCGGAGGAGTTCGGCCTGATCCGTGCCATCGGCGAATGGGTGTTGCGCACCGCCTGCCACCATCGCCGGCTGTGGCTCCAGAACGGACTGCCGCCGTTGCGCTTCTCCGTCAACCTCTCGGGCACCCAGCTCAAGCAGCCGGACCTGATGGAAATCGTCGACAATGCCCTGGCCGAGGCGGATCTCGCTCCACACGGGCTGGAACTGGAGCTGACCGAAAGCATTCTGATGGCCCCCAAGGAACTCACCATGAAAACCCTGATGGCGCTCAAAAAACGCGGCATCGGGCTGGCCATCGACGACTTCGGCACCGGTTATTCCTCCCTCCATTATCTCAAGCATTTCCCCATCGACCGCCTCAAGATCGATCAGTCCTTCGTGCGCGACATCGTCTCGGAAAAAGACGATGCCGCCATTGTGGACGCCATCATTTCCATGACCCGCAGCCTCGGGTTGGAGGTCATCGCCGAAGGGGTCGAAACCTGGGAGCAGCTCAACTATCTGCGACGCCAGAATTGTCATGAAATGCAGGGCTTCTATTTCTGCCGCCCCCTCCCATTTGATGAAATCTGTAGCAACTTCGGAAACTTGCGCAAGCAACTTTTCACCTCGCTCAAGGCCTCCGCGCCCCCTCCGGCATCCCCGTCTCTGTTTATCAATGACCAAAACTGCTGAGACCCCCCTGGTCCGTCTGCGGTTCAGGGGTGATAAGGACGGCTTGCGGGCTGAAATTTTGAACCTGAGAGCCCGCTGGGGCGCGCCCTGTCTTGCCATACCGATTTTTGGCTTTTATCTTGGCTCGCCGTTGTTTTAATATAATCGAAATTTATTTTCCCTTGCGATCCGTTCCCATAAGGCCCAATCGTGTCGAGAAGACGGGAAATCATCAGTCCGCGCCGGTTTGCATGGTGGGGCCCGGCCATTGCCATCCTGCTGACGGCACCCGCGGCCGACGCGACGGCGGCAACCCCTCTGGCCCGGATGCTGTCCTGGGACTCCCCCGCCACCGACCGGCTCCTCATCCTGGGTTTCTGCCTTTTCATCCTGCTGCAATCCTTCATCATCGGCTTTCTGGCCCGCGCCACCAGCCGCCGCCGTCAGGCCGAGGAGGCGCTCCGGGAAAGCGAGGAGCGATTCCGCCAGGCTTTCCAGATTACCCCCGACGCGGTCATTATCAGTCGCCTGCGGGACGGCATCTTCACCGATGTCAACAACGGTTTCTGCTATCTGTCCGGTTATGAAAAAGGGGAGGTGATCGGCAAATCGTGGCGGGATCTGCTGTTCTGGGATAATCCGAAACAGGAGCTGGCCTTCCACGAAACGGTGGAAAAACAGCGTTTTCTCAACAATTTCGAGGCCCGTTTCCGACTCAGGGACGGCGCCATGATCACCGGCCTGGTGTCGGCCAGCCTCTTTTTTCACCAGGGGGAGCCTCATATCCTCTCCACCATCCGCAACATCGAAAGCATCAAGAAAAGCGAGCAGCGCATCCGTCAACTGGCCTATTACGACCAGCTGACGGGGCTGCCCAACCGTTCCCTGTTTTTCGACCGCCTCGATCATGCTCTCTGCCAGGCGCGGCGCGAAAAGGGGAAGCTGGCGCTCCTGTTCTTCGATCTGGACCGCTTCAAGTGGATCAACGACACCCTGGGACATGCCCTGGGCGACCAACTGCTTCAAAAAGTGGCCGAGAGGCTGGGGAAGATCCTGCGCAAAAGCGATACCCTGGCCCGCATCGGCGGCGACGAGTTCGTCATTCTGCTCAACGGGGTCACCATCGAACAGAGCGTGACGGCCGTGGCGGAAAAGATTCTGAACCTGATGTCGGCGCCCTTCGATCTGGACGGGAAGCGGGTCCAGACCTCCTCCAGCATCGGCATCGTTTTTTTTCCCCAGGATGGAGAGGATCCGGAAACCCTGCTGAAAAACGCCGACTTGGCCATGTATTCCGCCAAGGACCGGGAACGCAACAACTTCCAATATTTCTCCGCCGAGATGAACCGGCAGGCGGAGCTGCGCCGCGACCTTGAGGGAAGCCTGAGCCAGGCCCTGGAAAAGGGGGAGTTTTTCCTGCTCTTTCAACCCCAACTCGACCTCCGGGACGGTTCCATCTGCTCCTGCGAAGCCCTGATCCGCTGGCGGAATCCCCAAAAAGGGGTTCTTTTCCCCGCCGCCTTCATCCCGCTGGCCGAGGAAACCGGCCTGATTCATCCCCTCGGGGAATGGGTGCTACGCACCGCCTGCCGCCAGAACAAACATCTCCAGGAGAAGGGCTACCCCCCCTTCCGGGTCACCGTCAACCTGTCGGGGCGCCAGTTCCGGGCCAGCGGTTTTCCCGACCTGGTGGCCGGAATCCTCCGCGAAACCGGCCTCGATCCGGCCTATCTGGAGCTGGAAATGTCCGAAAACGCCCTTTTGGCGGGAAGCGACAACAACCTCAGCGTTCTGAAAGGTCTCAAGGACCAAGGGGTCCAGTTGGCCGTCGATGATTTCGGAGTCGGCTATTCCTCCCTGAAATTCCTGGGCAATTCCCCCATAGACCGGCTCAAGATCGCCTCCTCCCTGGTCCGCGGGATTCCCAGCCAAGGCGCCGTGGTGGAATCCATCATCGGCCTGGGCCACAGTCTCAAGCGCCAAGTAGTCGCCGAAGGGGTGGAAACCCGGAGCCAGTTCGACTTCCTGGTGCAGCAGAATTGCTTGAGTATGCAGGGCTTTTATTTTTCGCCGCCACTGCCCATGGCCGGTCTGGCGGATTTCATCCAGCGGGGATATGGCGATTCCCGCTGGGGCCGGATCGAGACTGGTCTTCCCTAGTTTTCATCGGGAGTTTGGGAATGCAAACTCCCCAGCAGACGAAGAGGTGACAAAACCATGATTGAAATTACCGCCAGCGCCCGCAAAGCGCTCGACGGCTATCTGGCCCAAAACCCCGGCCAGGTCGTCAAAATCCGGTTCGCCGGGCTGGAATGCAGCGGCCCGGTCCTGAAGCTGTCCTTGGCAGCCCCTGAAGCACATGAGACCATCGTCGACGTCAACGGCATTGCCGTGGTTCTGGACGAGGAGACGACCGTCTTCAGCGACGATCAAACCATCGACTATCTGAAAACCGACGAAGGGGAGGGTTTTCGCATCACCTCCAGCGGCGGCTTCAGCTGCGGCGGGGATTGCAGCAGTTGCGGGGGGTGACGGGCGGTTCCCGGAGTCTTGATGGCCTTTAGTCCAGGGCAACCACCGCATACCATTCCCGGCCGCGACCGGGAAGTTTCTCTGCGACCCAGGGGAAAGAAGCCGGACACGGATGACGGCTCGGGAAAAATCGGGTAACCTTTCGGAAGAACCGCTTGTCCGTTCAGACCCCTGTTGGTGAGGGACCGAAAGGAGCTCGGACATGAACCGAACGGGAATCCCCGGCAGATTTCTCTTGCTCATGGCGCTGCTGTGGCTGGCGTCCTGCACCACCGTTCCCATTACCGGCCGGAGCCAATTCAACATTGTTTCCGACGCCAGCATCACCTCGTTGAGCCTCCAGCAATACCAGGAGTTTTTGGGCCAGGCCAAGGTGAGCAGCGATCCGGCCCGGACCGCTGCGGTCAAGAAGGTGGGGAACCGGATCCGGGGCGCCGTCGAGCAATACCTGACCCAAAATGGGATGGCCGAGCAGATCCAGGGTTACCAGTGGGAATTCAATCTGGTGGAGGACCAGCAGATCAACGCCTGGGCGATGCCCGGCGGCAAGGTGGTCGTCTACTCCGGCCTGCTCCCCATCGTCGAGGACGAGGCGGGGCTTGCGGTGGTCATCGGCCACGAGGTGGCCCATGTCATCGCCCGCCACGGTAACGAGCGCATGAGCCAGGAACTGATGCGGCAGATGGGGGGTATCGCCCTCTCCACGGCGCTCGCCACTCAGCCCGGCGCCACCCGGGAACTGGGGATGCAGGTTTTCGGCCTCGGCTCCCAACTGGGGGTGATGCTCCCTTTCAGCCGCCTGCACGAGGAAGAGGCGGACCGGCTGGGTCTGATCTTCATGGCCATGGCCGGCTACGATCCCCAAAAGGCGGTGGTCGTCTGGCAGCGCATGGCGGCCCAGAAAGGGGCTTCGACGCCTGAATTTTTAAGCACCCACCCTTCCGACGCCACCCGCATCCGCAACATCCAGGCCTTCATTCCCGAAGCAAGGCGCTATTTTAGACCTGCCGTAATCTATTGATTGCCCTTATTGTGGAGTAACCATTCAGCCCAAAAACGAGACAACTGAAGACATCCGATCAACAGGGATGGAGGGGACGAAAGGTAACGGGTAAAGCCAAAATCAAAAGCTGACATAACAGAACGCCCGGGGAGTCGGAGCACGAATTTTAAACCGGTTGGTTTTGTCCTGGTCCAAAAAGATTTTCCATTGGCCTCTCCGTGCCCACTGTGGCTAGGGGCTGGGATAAAGGTTCAGGCACGCCATCCCTTTTATCCCTGTTGCATCAGGTTTTATGTTTTTAGGTGAAGCTGAAAAGTTACATTATGGATTGAAAGGAGCTTTTTCCCATGGAAATTGAAAAACTTGCCGCTCAAGCGCAGGAATGGCTGACTCTCTACGGACTCAGAATCCTGTCCGCCCTCGCTATTTTCATCATCGGACGCTGGGTGGCCCGCGCCATAAAAAGACTGTTCCAGAAACTGATGACCCGCAACGAGGTGGATGCCACTCTGGTCTCCTTCGTGGGGAGTATGACCTATTTCGCGCTGATGACCTTTGTGGTCATTGCCGCCCTCAACCAGATCGGCATCCAGACCACCTCCCTGATCGCCGTCATCGGCGCCGCCGGTCTCGCCATCGGCCTGGCCCTGCAGGGATCGCTGGCCAATTTCGCCGCCGGGGTGCTGCTGATCATTTTCCGCCCTTTCAGGGCCGGGGACTACATCGAAGGGGCCGGCATCGCCGGCATCGTGGAGGAGATCGAAATCTTCACCACCAAGATGAGAACCCCCGACAACCGAGCCATCATCGTCCCCAACGCCAAACTCTCGGGAGACAACATCACCAACTATTCGGCCAAGTCCGAGCGGCGCCTCGATCTGCAAATCGGGGTCGGCTACCAGGACGACCTCAAAAAGGTCAAGGCGGTGTTGAATCAGATCCTGGGCGAAGACCCCCGGATCCTCAAGGAGCCGGCGGCGATGGTGGGCGTGCTGGAGCTGGGGGAAAGCAGCGTCAATCTGGTGGTGCGTCCCTGGGTCAGGACCGGGGATTACTGGGATGTCCACTTCGATCTGATCGAGAAGATCAAGCGCCGTTTTGACCAGGAAGGGATCACCATCCCCTTCCCGCAGCGGGACGTCCACCTCTATCAGAGCCGCGAGGGGATCGGGGAAACGCTGCAATAAATCCGGCGGGCGGAAAAATGGCGGAAACCCGCCGGATCGCTCCGGCGGGCTCAGGGCCTCGAAAACAGGTACGGGTCGGAAGGGGTTTCCGGGCGGGTCGGCAGAGGCTTCCGCTTCAGCCCCTCGAACTCCGTGAGAAGGTGTTTCTGGAACTCCTCGGCGATGGGCGACAGGATGTGGTGCCGCCGCCGGGTCAGGAAAAAGGGGCGGTGGAAGGGGGCGTCCGACACCGGAACGCCGACGATGCTCCCCTGCCGGATATCCTCTTCAACGGCCAGCGTGGAGAGAATGGAAACCCCGATTCCCGCCTTGATCCCCTGGCGGATCGCCTCCATGTTGCCGAACTCGGCCACCACATCGAGGGAGAGCGGGTCGTATCCCATCTTCTCGAGAATCTGGGTCATGACGTTGCGGGTTCCGGAACCCTTGTCCCGGAAGATGAAGGGCTCGCCCACGATCTCTTCCAGCCGCACGGAAGGGCGCTTGGCCAGCCGGTGTTCCGGGTGCACCACCAGCAGCAGCCGGTCGGTGAAGACCTCCGTCAGCTCCAGACGATTGTCCTCGGGGAAATCGGCCCCCAGGATGGCGATCTCCACATAATTTTCGATCAGCTTTTTGAAGATGTCGTTGCTGTCGGAAATCTTCATGATCAGCTTGATGGCGGGATGCTTGGCCTTGAAGGACCCGATCAGCGGCGGGATGAGATAGGTGCCGGGGATGTTGCTGGCCCCGATCATCAGCGTTCCGGACATGTCCCCCTTGAACTGCTGGACAGCCTGGAAGGTATCCTGCTCCAGCTGGATCAGGCGCCGGGCATACTGGTAGAGGATCTTCCCCACCGCGGTGGGGAACACCCGCCGCCCGTGCCGCTCCAGCAGCCGCCCCCCGAAAGTCTCCTCAAGAAGGCGGATATGTTCACTGACAGTCGGCTGGGAGAAACCACACGCTTCCGCCGCCTTGGTGAAGCTTTGCATTTCAACCACCTTGCTGAACACCTCCAGACGCCGGATCTCCACAGCCTGCCTCCTTTTTGACGGATCAAGGTCCCGGTCTTTTCATCGAGGTTCAACGATCGAACGGCTTGGCCGGGTAGCGCGAGGTGGTTCTATAATGCTTGATCCGAATGCCGTCCCAGACATCCCTGACCCCCTCGACCGCCTTCGCCAGATCCATCACCAGTTTATGCTCCTTACGGCTGTGGACGTGTCCGCCCAGGGTGACGACCCCGTCGTCGCAGGCGATCTCCACATGATAGCCGTCGAGGTCGGACTGGGCCAGGATGGCGATCCGCAGCCGTTTCTGGATGATCAGATCGGAAATGGTTTTCCGGCTGTCTTCGAGGTTCTTGGCCAGGTTTTTGTCTTTGACCCCCTTGCAGATCAGGTCCACGGCGGTGTCGAGCGTGATCCGGGAGGTATTGATGACCAGATCGTATTCCAGCGGATCGGTCCAGTCGCGGTCGAAATAGTATTTGATGAAACCGGCCCGCTGCTGGTCGCTCTTGCGCACCATCTCTTTGGCCAGATCGGGATCGAGCCATTCGCGCTCGGCCCAGCGTTCGACCCGCTCCTCAAAGGGGGCGATGAAACGAACCCGGAAGATCGCCTTGATCTGGTTGAGGATGAAATGGGCGCCGCGGCCGTAAATCAGCACGTTCCCCTTGTGGGCGGCTTCCAGGATCAGCAGTTCGATCTGTCGGAGGTCGAGCTCGACCAGTTGGTCAAGCTGGGCGTCGAAAGGCGGGGGTTTTTCATCGGCCTTGCGGACCGAATCGACGGAAAGGCCGTAGCTTTCAGCCATCCCACGGATGGCTTCCCCGTCCAGAAACTGGTAGCCGAGTTTTTCGGCCACCCGTTCGGAAACCAGAAAACCGCCGCTTCCCATTTCCCTGGAGACGGTTATGATCGGCATGGTCGTCCTCGCAAAATCGATTCTTCAGGGTGACGGAATAAAAACGGGTTATATATAACATAATGCCGAACAATCCCGAAGGCTTTTTTAATCCCCCCGCCAAAACGCCCGGCGAAAAAACGCCGGCGGCGAGAACGCCCGGCGGGAAAAATCTGCTGCGGATCGGAGCTGTTTTCGCCATCGTTTTGGCGGTGAGATTTATCCCAGGGCGGGAGCTCATCCACACCGTCCTGGACTGGATCTCCGGCCAGGGGCTGCTCGGCTATCTGGCTTTTTTCCTGCTGTACGTCGGGGCCAGCGTCTTTTTGATCCCGGCATCGATCCTTACCCTCGGCGCCGGATTCGTCTTCGGGGTGGTCCGAGGATCGCTGCTGGTCTCGGCCTCCTCCACCGCGGGGGCGGTGGCCGCCTTTCTGGTGGGCCGCTATCTGGCCCGCGGCCGGGTCGCCTCCTGGCTCGGGAGCGACCCGCGATTCGACGCCCTGGACCGGGCCGTGGCCAGACAGGGCTGGAAGATCGTGGCCATGGTCCGGTTGTCGCCGCTGTTTCCCTTCATCCTGGTCAACTACGCCTTCGGCCTGACCCGCATCGGGCTGCGGGATTATGCTCTGGCTTCCTGGCTGGGAATGGCGCCGGCCACCCTGCTGTTCGTCTACCTCGGCTCCCTGGCCGAAGAACTGGCCCTGGCCGGTGTCGGCACCCGTTTCCGGACGCCCCTGGAATGGGCCTTCTACGCCGCCGGGCTGGCAGCGACGGTGGCAGTCGCTTTTTACGTCACCCGCCTGGCCCGCGCCGCGCTGGCCAAAAACCTCGAGTGACTCCAAACCGGCGCCCAGCGTTCTATTTCAGGGCCAGGATTTTTTCCAGCCCCGCTTCGAGAACCGCCATTTTATCCCTGGCTTCCTTGAGCTTCTCCCGGTTTTTTTCCAGCACCTCCGGCGGCGCCTTGGCGACAAAATCGGCGTTGGCCAGTTTCCCATCGAAAATCCTGACATCCTTTTCGGCCTTGGCCAGTTCCTTGCGCAGCCGCTTCTCCTCCTCATCGAGATCGATCATGCCCGCCAGCGGCAGCAGGATCTCCACCTCGCCGGTGACCTGGGTGGCCGCCTGCCGGGGGCGCTCAACGGCGCACCCCCAGGCGAGGTGTTCGAGGCGGGCCAGGGCGCGGATCCAGGGCTCGCCCGCGGCGATGACGGCGCAGACGGCTTCCGTCCGGCAGTCGAGAACGGCAGCGATCTTTTTGGCTGGCGGGACGTTCATCTCGCCCCGGATGTTGCGGATCCCCTTGATCACCTCCATGAGCAGCTCCATCTTGGCCGCCTCCGCTTCCGCCGTCGGGATCTTGTCGCCATCGGGATAGGAAGCGAGCATCAGGGAAGGGAGCGGGCGTTCGCCCGGCAGGGCCTGCCAGATCTCCTCGGTTATGAAGGGAATGAAGGGGTGAAGCAGGCGCAGCAGGTTTTCCAGCACGAAGAAAAGAACCGTCTGGGTTCTCTGCCGAGCCGCCGGATCGGAGCCGTAGAGGGTCTCCTTGGCCAGTTCGATGTACCAGTCGCAGAACTGGTTCCAGGTAAA
>JAFGOW010000138.1 GCA_016926265.1 Deltaproteobacteria bacterium
GGAAGGGGAGAGCCTGGTGGTGGAGGCCCGCCTCTTCGACGTGCTGCGCCGCCGGCTGCTTTCCGGGCAGCGCTATTCGGGGCGCCGGGAGGATGTTCGCGCCATGGCCCATGCCTTCGCCGACCAGGTGCTCAAGGCCCTGACCGGAACCATCGGCGCCTTCAAAGCCAAGATCGCCTTTATCGACGACCGGACCGGCTTCAAGGAACTCTACCTCATGGACGTGGACGGCACCTCGCCCCTCCGTCTCACCGACCATCGCACCCTGGTTCTCAACCCCGATTTCTCCCCCCTCGGCAAGGAGCTGATTTTCACCTCCTACCGGGGGGGCAATCCCGATCTGGTGCGGATGGAGGTCTACACCGGGCGCGAAGCCCGCGTCTCGGCCCGCAAAGGCCTCAACATCGGCGGGCGCTTCCGCCCCCCGGAGGGGCGCGAGATCGCCCTGACGCTGTCCGAGGACGGCAACTCCGACATCTTCATCATCGGCACCGACGGCCGGTTGCGGCGCCGCCTCACCAGCAACTGGGGCATCGACGTCGATCCTTCCTGGAGCCCGGACGGGGAGCGCATCGCCTTCGTTTCCGACCGCCTGGGCAATCCCCATCTGTTCGTGCTGGAGGTGGCGGGCGGTCAGGAAAAACGGATCACCCAGGCCGGCAATTACAACGTCACCCCGGCCTGGAGCCCGGACGGGGAGCGCATCGCCTTCAGCCGTCTGGAAAACGGCCGCTTCGACATCTACACCATCCGCCCCGACGGCAGCGACGAACGGCGGCTGACCTTCGGGCCTGGCAACAAGGAGCATCCCCGCTGGAGCCCCGACGGGCGCTTCCTGGTCTATTCCTCCACGCAAGGGGAAAAGCGCGGCATCTATGTGATGCGGGCCGACGGCAGCGGCGGTCGCCGCATCTCCGACGGCGTCGGCAACGGCTACCATCCGGCCTGGTCGCCGCGCTGGTAGCGGGACGGTTGTTTTTAGCGAAGGGTGAGGTATAATTATCCGGTTTTTGCAAGATGAAAAAATCGAGAGTTTATCGCTAAGGGGGGAAATTATGAAGGGGAACAGTGGCCTGAGGTGTTTTGTCATCCTGTTGCCGGCAATGCTGTTGGCGGTGGCCTGCGCCAAACAGCCCGATTACGGCCAAGGGGCCGCCGGCGCTTCGGACGTAGCGCCGGGTCCGGGTTACTCCCAGGGCGCCCCGACCGGCCCCGGCGGGATCGGGGAACAGAATGTCCGGGAGCAGGATATGACCGCCCCGCGCCAGGGTTTCCAGGGCATGGGAGTGGAAGTCCGCAATCTGGAACGGGTCCATTTTGATTACGACCGCTACACCTTAAGCGATGAGGCCCGGCGGATCCTGTCCCGAAATGGCGCCTTTATTCTGGCCCGTCCCGATCTCAAGATCATCGTCGAGGGGCATTGCGACGAACGGGGTTCCGATGAATACAACCTGGCCCTGGGCGAAAAGCGGGCCCGCGCGGTGCAGGGCTATCTGGCCTCTCTGGGAGTCCCGGCGTCGCGGTTGCGGGTGATCTCCTACGGCGAGGAGATTCCCCTCGACCGGAGCGGCACCGACGCGGCCTGGGCCAAAAACCGCCGGGTCGAATTCAAGGAAGACCGCTGACGGCTACCAAGCGGTCGGCGCTAAAGGCAGGATTTGATTTCCAACAGGAGGCCGCGACAGGTGAAAGGTTCTTTTTTTCGGATGGCCGGCTTGGTCCTGGCAATGCTCTGCTCGGGGTGCCTTCCCGTCCAGCAGGGGGCCAATCTGCAGCGCGACATGGATGAAACCAAGCGCCGGCTTGCCTATCTGGAGCGCCGGGTCACCTCGGAGAGCCTCGACATCAAGGACGAAACCGGCCGTAACCTGACGACCGTGATCCAGAAGCAGGCCAACCTTCAGGCCGATATCGACAACCTGCGGGTGGAGATGCAGTCCCTCAAAGGGAGGGTGGAAGATGTTTCCCAGCAGAACGCCCGGCTTCGCGAGGAACTGGCCCTGCTGCGGGATCAAATGGTGCTCAAAACCTCCGACCTGGAGACCAAACTCAAGCAGGCGGCGGGCGGGACTTCCTCCGCCAAGGCGCTCCTTCCGGCGGCTTCCCCGGCGCCGGAAACCGCTTCCCCCGAGGAACTCTATAAAAAGGGGCTGGAACTGGTCCGGGAAAAAGGGGATTTTGGGGAAGGGCGCCAACTGTTCAAACGCTTTTTGGCGGCCAGCCCCCAGCACCCCCTGGCGCCCAACGCCATGTACTGGATCGGGGAGGCCTATTACGGAGAGAAGGACTATGAGAGCGCCGTCCTTCAGTTTCAGGAGGTCCTTCAGAAATACCCCCAGCATCCCAAGGCCCCGGCCTCCCTCCTGAAACAAGGACTGGCCTTTCAGGCCATGGGGGAGGTCAAGAATGCCCTGATTCTTTTTGACCAGGTGGCGGCGTCCTTTCCAAAATCTCCGGAGGCCCAGATGGCCGCCAAAAAAGCCGCCGAGCTGAAAAAGAGGTAACCTTTCCTCGCCAAAAACGGGAGCAAAATCTTGCCACAATACGGCGGTTCCTTCTTTCCGGAGGCCGCCGGCTTCCCCGCCTTTTCCGGTCCGTCCCCGAACTCCCCCAGCGATTAACATGCCTTCATCTGGCCTGTAAGAAAAATGTAAGAAGCCTTTGTTACACTGCCTCAACAATAAAAAGGGAGGCTCTTTACTTTTTGAACACCAGGTGGCGACAGATCACAGGAGGGGGAAAATATGCTGGTTCAGGATTTGAGTTGTTTTGAGGAAAAAGCGGATAGTCAATGGCTCGATTTTTTCTCCAGTTTGAAAGAAGCGGCCACCGGGTGTGGATGCGAGGAGCTGAAAAGCTATTCCGAACCGGGCTCCCTGAAAATGGAATTCGTCACCGCGCTGGGGAACCGGATTTCGGCGTATCTCCATCGCGATGAACTGGGCATGGCCTTTGCCCGCATTCTCGGCCTCATCAAGAATCTGGAGCGGGATGAAGAGGCGGTCTATTTCTTGATGAAAAGCGGCAAGCTGGGGCTCAAAGTCTTTCTTGACAACAACCAGTTCGGAGACGATTCCTGGCAGGCGCTGCTCTCCTTCGATCATTCCCTGCCGGCGGGCATCCCTCCGCGCCAATGGTTCACCCGAACCCTGACCCGCTTCGACCGGACCCTGCACGATCTCAAGCGCGATCTCGAATTCTGCCGCGGGGTCGCGACCGAAAGCTGCTGAGGTTCCAAAGGGGTAAGGCGGCACCGGTCGCAACACCGGGCCGCGAAAGAGGCCGGCGGCGGGGAACCGATGGACCCTGCCGCCGCTCCAACGGCAAGGCAAGGGCCCGATCCCGGCCCAGCCGAGGGAGATCGGCGCCGCTACGGTCGAATTCAATGACCGGGAAGTGATCGCCCCCGCCCTCGGGATGCGAGGATCGATTCCAGCGCCAGGTTTTTCCGGATCCGGTTGCGGAGCCGGACCGCCCCCTCCTCGCTGAAAAGCCCTCCCATATCCCCATCCACAAAAACCCGGTTCCGGAAAAATCAAGGGCCTTGCGCCTTCCCCCCCCCGTTTTTGGCCGCCGCGGCTTCTGACACATAAACCCGAATTGTTCCAGGTTATTGAAGGGGTTTTCGAGTCCGCCCGGTTTCGGAGCGGCCCCGCATGGTCCTTGATTTTTAAATTTTCAACTGTTATAAGCAGAAGGCGGCTTGATGCCCCGTTCAGCCGTTTTACGGAGCTCCCGGCATTGAGGACGGTTTCCATCCGGAAACCGGGGCAATGCCAGCGACGCGGAATGCAAGACAGCGCGTAATCCGCGGGGAGGTTTGATGAGTGAACTGGCCAGCCAGATAAAACGGATTCTGCCTGCCAACAAGTTTCATCCCCCCCGTTTCGATCCGTCCCGCCAGATTTTCCGGGAATCCCTCATTCTGGAAATCACCGAAGGGAAATGGGCCAAGAAGCGCCATATCGTGCTGGAGGCCCAGGCCGGCCAGGGCAAAACCACCCTGGCCGCCCAGCTGTTGCACAAAGCTCAAACCCTCTCCTTCTGGTATCAGGTGGGGAGGGAGGATTGCGATCCGATCTTTTTTCTCTCTTCGCTCTATGTCTTCTTCCAGGAATCCTTCCCCGGCTTTGCGGCTCCCGAGTTTGAAGAACGGATTCTGCTCGGGGTGGTTTTTCCCGCCGAAGCGCCGGAACTGGGCTCCCAGTTGCTGATGGCGGTGAGCGACTTGCTCCCCGCCGGCTGCTTTCTGGTTTTCGACGATCTGCACTGCCTCGACAAGGCCCCTTTGAGCGGCGCCATCCTCGCCCATCTGGTCCGCACCCCGGTGGAAAAAGTCCGCTTCCTGCTTCTTTCCAGACACAAGGTCCCGGTCCTTTCCGAAACCCTCTACCAGGACCGCGACACGGTGGTTCTTTCCGGCCGGGAGCTGGCCTTCACCCGCCGGGAAACCTGCGCTCTCGGCAATGAAATCTTCCGAACGCCGCTGCCGTTGAAGGACGTGGCGGAGATTCACCAGCTCACCGAAGGGTGGATCATGGGGATTCTGTTCCTCCTCAAGTACCGGGCCTCCGCCGGTACCGGTTCTCCCCTCGAATGGGAAAGCGGCAAAAAACCCGCCGAGCTGATCGGATTTTTCGTCAGGGACCTGCTGGAGGCTTTTACCCCCAAGATCCGGCGGATGCTGCTGTTGCTGGCGCTCCTGGACGAGGTTCCCTCCAGCCTGGCCGATTATCTGGGTTCGGAGGGCGCCGTCCGCAAAGCGCTGGAGGAGATGGTCGCCAAGAACCTCTTTGTGCAGTATCTGGCCGAGGAGGAAAAGGCGCCCGGCGCCTTCCGCTTTCATCAGCTGTTCCGGGAGACGCTCCGCTCCATCGCCCACGAACAGTTTGAAAAGCCCGAAATCAACCGGTTTCTCAAAACGGTCGCGGAATGGTTTCTGCGCCAGGACAAACCGCTTCTGGGGCTGCAATACCTGCTTCTGGCCGGCGACCTGGCCAGGGTCCAGGGGATCGTCCGGGAATCGGGCATCCGCATGCTTTCCCAGGGCCTGCATATCACCCTCTGGCAGTTGTTGGGCCGCCTTCCGGCTCCGGTCCTGAAAGAATACCCCTGGCTGGCTTTGGTGTACGGCATGGCGACGGTGGAAATCGAGCCGGCCTCCGCCTATCCCTTTCTGGAATCGGCCAGCGAGCGGTTGGGCCGGGTAAAGGATCTGGCGGGGGAACTCTATTCTCTGGCGCTGCGCCTGACCTACCATGTGGCCGTGGACGGCCGCTATGGGGCCGGCAGCCGGCTGCTGCCGAGGACCGACGGCCTCTTCAGGCAGCTGGCCGCGGAGCTCGATCCCTTTGCCGCCATGCAGATCACCTTCGCCCTCGGGCTCGGCTTCTGCTTTTTCGATTGCGATCTGGGGGCGGCGCGGCGCTATTCCGACCTTTCCATGGGCCTGGCGTTACGGCACGGATCGCACAAATATCAGGCCGCCAACCGGATGCTGGGGGCCTACATCCAGTTCTTCGCGGGAAACACCCAGGGTTGCCTGGACGAGATCGAAAAATCGGTGGAGTTGCTGAAAAGCCCCTTGATCAGCCAGTTTTTCAAACTCTATCTGTTTCTGTTCCGGATCAATTTTGCCGAGGCCGCGGGCGACTTCATCAACTACGAACGGCTCAAAAACCGCTTCCGCCGCTATTTCAACAAGGACCTCATCGCCAACAGTGTCGCCGGCCCCTGTCTGATGTTGTGGGATATCGACCAGGCGCTTTCGGAGGGCCGCTTCGATGAGGCCTGGAACCTGGTGGGGAAGGCGCTGGCCAAGGATTCCGCCGCCGCCAGCGACCATATGCGCAGCCAATATCTCCAATACGGCGCCTATCTGGCGGCGTTGAAAGGGGAACGGGAACGGGCCCTGGAGTGGGCGGAACGGTCGGCTGCCCACCGCCAAATCGCCGGCGGCCGTTACTATTCCGAGGTCAACCAGATGTTTTTGGGGGCGACCTTCAGTCTGCTGGGAGAGCCGGAGCGGGCCGAATACCATTTCGACGAAGCCCTGACCCGGTTTTATCGGAACCCCGACCCCTGGATGCTGGCGGCGGTGCTGTTCCACCGCGCCCATCACCGGCTGGGGCAGAGCCGCACCAACGAAGGGTTGAGGGATCTGAGCGAGGCGCTCCGCCATCTGCGGCGCCACCAGTACCGGAATTTTTTCGGGTGGAACCCGCGGGTGATGAGGACCCTGCTGGAAACGGGAGTGGCCCACAAGGTGGAGCCCGATTATTGCAGATGGCTGGCCCGCGAGCGCCTCAACCGCGTCATCCGGCCGGATGGGACCAGCATCCCCTGCCTTTTCATCAAGGCCCTCGGCCCCCTGGAGATTACCTTCGGGGACGGCCCCGTGGTCACCGCCCCCGACCTGAGCGAGATTCAGCGGCGGCTACTGGCCATCATCCTGATGTCGCCGGGGCGCCAGGTCAGCCAGGAGAGCCTGCAGGATCAATTATGGCAGGAATGCGATTCGGGAAAGGGGCGGAAGCGATTCGACACGGCGCTGTTCCGGTTGCGCAAGATCCTGGACGAGAGGCTCGGGGCCTTTCCCTTCCAGGAATACATCCAGATGCAGTCGGGCATTCTTTCGCTGCGGAATTGCCGTCTCGATACCGAGGAATTCGTGGAGAAGGCGCAGCGGGGGCAGCGGCACTATCAAAACGGGGAATACTGGCAGGCCTGCCAGTTCTTCGGCAACGCCCATTCCCTGTGGCGGGGGAAATTCATGGCCAACACCCCCTTGGAGCCGAGGGAAGAGGCGCATCGCAACGGGCTCCTCAATTGCTTCCTCGATGTCTGTTCCAAATGGGCCGATATCTTTTCCCGCTCCGGCCATTGCGGCGACGCCGAGACCATCGCCTGGAGCGCCCTGAAGGAGGATCCGACCAATGAACCGCTGGTCCGCGTTCTCTATAAATGCTATGTGGACCAGGGGCTGCCGGTCAAGGCCGCCCATCTTCTCAAAAGGTACGAGGCGGCGCTCCGGCAGGAAGAGTATCTGGTCGAGGAGGTTGACGACATCCTCGAAAACTTCTGGAAAGCGCCTTAGCCTCCCCGCCCTTGGCGGCGTAAGCCGTCAGTAGTTCAACCCCACCTTTTTCCGCACCTTCCCCATCGTCTTGCGAGCCACGCAGCGGGCCTTTTCGGCCCCTTGGGCGAGGACCGCGCGGATGCCGTCCTTGTCGGCCATCAACGCTTTCCGTTTTTCGGTGAAGGGGGCGAAGAAATCGCGGATGGTGACGAACAGCTCCTCCTTGACCTCGCCGTAGCCCATGCCGCCCTTCAGGTAACGGCGGCGCAAATCCTCCTGGCGCTCCTTGTCGAGAAAGAGCCGGTAGATCTGGAACAGATTGCACTTGTCCGGGTCCTTCGGCTCCTCGACCGGGGTCGAGTCGGTGACGATGCGCATGATCTGCTTCCGCAGCGCCTTCTCCTCCAGAAAGAGGTCGATGGTGTTGCCGTAGCTCTTGCTCATCTTCTGGCCGTCGAGACCGGGGACGACCGCGACCTCCTCGTCGATCTCCGGCGCCGGCAGGGTAAAGACCTCGCCGTATTCGTTGTTGAACTTGATGGCGATGTCGCGGGTCACCTCCACGTGCTGCTTCTGATCCTTGCCGACCGGCACCACCTCGCTCTGGAACATCAGGATGTCGGCGGCCATCAGCACCGGGTAGGCGAAGAGGCCGTGGTTGGGGGCGATCCCCTTGGCCACCTTGTCCTTGTAGCTGTGGCAGCGTTCCAGCAGTCCCATCGGAGTGAAGTTGGAGAGCGCCCAGGTCAGCTCCTGGACCTCCGGCAGGTCCGACTGCACCCAGAAGACCGATTTTTCCGGGTCCATGCCCAGCGCCAGGAAGTTGGCCGCTGCCTCCAGGGTGCCCTGGGCCAGCGCCTTGCCATCGGAAACGCTGGTCATGGCGTGGTAGTTGGCGATGAAGCAGAACAGCTCCGCCTGTTCCTGGTAGGCGATCATCTTCTTCATCATGCCGAAGTAGTTGCCCAAGTGCAGGGAGCCGGAGGGTTGGATGCCGGACAGGACTCTCATGGATGACCTCTCTTATGGGATGTTTTGGATGCCGCATCGAAGCGGAAAAATAATAAAAAAGCCGTGGAAACTTGCCCGTCTCCACGGCTTTTGAGATGGTTTTTCGTTTTCAAGGGCCGCGGAGTTTGCGGCCCGAGGCGCGACCACCGGTCAGCGCCCCGCAACCGCCGGGGGGATCGAACGCCAGCACCACCAGAAAATATTCGTCGTTTGAGCTGTTTGGGTTCTCATGATGGGCAAAGCTAACAGCTCCCATTTTTTTCGTCAACGGGTTTTTCTCGACGGAGCTTTACCGGAGGTAAGGGGGTGGGGAGCAGGCCAAACCATTCCAAAAACCTGGATCCCCGACAACGCCATTCGGGGATGACACCGAAAGGCCCCAAGCTGTCATTCTCGAAATTTTTTATCGGGAATCCAGGGGTTTGGGCCGATGGTGAAGCTGTGGCAGCCCCTCGGTCAGCGGCAGGGTTGATCCCTGAGACCCTTGGCCAGGATTTGCCCCGGCTGTTGACAGAGGGCGAATCCGAGAGTAGTTTTGAGCCGTTGCGTTTGACGATAGCCGGAGGATGGAATGCCGTTCCGGATGGGAAAAATGGATGAGCAAAAAAACCGCCCGGTTTCGTTGGAACGCCGGCGGTTTTTTTTGTTGCGAAACGGATTGATTTCAAAAACCTTGTTTGAAATCAGCAAAGGAAACGGAAATTCGTGTTTGAACAAGCCTTCAGAAACATCGATGACGTGCTCTGGAAAGAGGCCGGCTGCACCACCGAGCTGGATTACACCGAGCAGACCTCCTGGCTGCTGTTTTTGAAATACCTCGACGGGCTGGAACGGGACCAGGAGATGATGGCCGCCCTGGAGCGGAAAAAGTACTCCTACATCCTTGACCGCCCCTACCGCTGGGAAAGCTGGGCCGCTCCCAAGGGGAAGGACGGCCAATTCGACCACAACAACGCCATGACCGGCGACGACCTGGTGGAGTTCGTCAACCGCAAGCTGTTCCCCTACCTGCAAGGCTTCAAGCTCAAGGCCAGCGGCCCCAACACCATCGAATACAAGATCGGCGAGATTTTCGGCGAGATCAAAAACAAGATCAGCAGCGGTTACAACCTGCGCGAGATCATTGAGCAGATCGATGATCTGCGGTTCCGCTCCCAGTCCGAAAAGCACGAATTGTCCCATCTTTACGAAGCCAAGATCCGCAACATGGGCAACGCCGGGCGCAACGGCGGCGAGTATTACACCCCGCGGCCCCTGATCCGCGCCATCGTGGCGGTGGTTCAGCCTAAGATCGGCGAGAAAATCTACGACGGCGCCTGCGGCTCGGCGGGCTTTTTGTGTGAATCCTTTGATTACCTGAAACGGGAGAATTCGAAACGCACCACGGCCCAGGACCGGATACTCCAGGAGCGGACCTTCTTCGGCAAGGAGAAGAAGTCGCTGGCCTACGTCATTGCCATCATGAACCTGATCCTGCACGGCATCGAGGCGCCCAACGTCATTCACACCAACACCCTCACCGAAAACCTCGCCGACATCCAGGACAAGAATCGCTTCGACGTGATCCTGGCCAATCCCCCCTTCGGCGGCAAGGAGCGCAAGGAGGTCCAGCAGAACTTCCCGATCCGCACCGGCGAAACCGCTTTCCTGTTTCTCCAGCACTTCATCAAGATGCTCAAGGCCGGAGGACGGGCCGGGGTGGTGATCAAGAACACCTTCCTCTCCAACACCGACAACGCCTCCGTCTCGTTGCGCAAACTGCTGTTGGAGAGCTGCGACCTGCACACCGTCCTCGACTGCCCCGGCGGCACCTTCCAGGGCGCCGGGGTCAAGACCGTGGTGCTCTTCTTCGAGAAGGGGGCGCCGACCAAGAAGATCTGGTACTACCAGCTCGACCCCGGCCGCAGCCTCGGCAAGACCAACCCCTTGAACGACAACGACCTGGCCGAATTCATTGAGCTGCGGAAAACCTGCGCCGACTCCCCGAAAAGCTGGAGCGTCGATGTCGCGACCCTGCCCAAAAACAACGGCTTCGATCTCTCGGTGAAAAACCCCAACAACGGCGGCGAGGTCAAGCACCGCAGCCCGCGGGAGATCCTCGACGAGATCGCGGCCCTCGATGCCGAAAGCGCGGCAGTGCTGGAGAACATTCGGGGGTTGCTATGAGGAAGTCAGGCGATGGGAATCATGAGAATGATGAGAATCAGGGGAAGGCGTCTTCACATAACTCCCAGTCTTTGATCTTACCCCCTAGGGGCGACTACCAGACCCTGCTTTCTTACCAAAAGGCCGAGGTGGTCTACCAGATCACCTTTCGCTTTTGCCAAAGCTTTCTCAAAAAAGGGGACCGCACGGCCGATCAGATGGTGCAGGCGGCTCGCTCCGGCAAGCAGAATATCGTCGAGGGGAGCAAGGCCGCGACGACCTCGAAGGAGATGGAGATCAAGCTGACCAACGTGGCGCGGGCCAGCCTCGAAGAACTGCTGGAAGATTACCGCGATTTTCTCAAGGTGCGCGACCTCCCCATCTGGAACAAAGATTCCAAAGAAGCAAAATATGTCAGAAGAATGTCCCATAATTCCCATATTTCTTATGAATCCTTTAGACCTTTCGTCGATACCCGACCCGCCGAAGTGGTGGCGAATATTGCCATCTGCCTGATTCACCAGGCCAACTATCTGCTCGATCGGCAACTGAAAGGGCTGGAACAGGCCTTTCTGCAGGATGGCGGCCTGCGCGAACGCATGACCCGCGCCCGCTTGCAGGCGCGGGATGAGCAAAAGAATCGGCGGGGGAAGGGATGAAGGCGGGGTGGAAAACGAAAAAGCTTGGTGACGTGTGTTCGTTACTAAATCGCGGGATATCGCCCATATATTTGGAAAAAGGCGGCGTGCGCGTCTTGAATCAAAAGTGTATTCGAGACCACCAAGTGAATTACGAGTCATCCAGACGACATGATATCAAGGCGAAAAAAGTCCCTGAAGAAAGGTTCATTCTGCTTGGTGATGTATTGATCAACTCGACGGGAACAGGGACGCTTGGACGAGTTGCACAAGTCCGCGAGGAACCAGATGAACCGACAACAGTTGATTCCCACGTAACTATCGTGCGGCCAAAACCAGGGATGTTTCATCTCGATTTTTTCGGCTTCATGCTCGCCACAATTGAGGATGGCATTAAAGAAGCTGGTGAAGGCTGTGGAGGACAAACTGAACTGGCTCGGTCGGTTTTAGCGGAGCGGTTTTCGGTCAGATTTCCCGAGTCACTCCCCGAACAGAAACGCATCGTTGGCATTCTCGACGAAGCCTTTGCGGGCATCGCCACCGCCAAGGCCAACGCCGAAAAAAATCTCCGGAACGCCCGCGCCCTGTTTGAAAGCCACCTGAATGAGGTTTTCTCCCGGAAGGGTGAGGGGTGGGTGGAGAAAAAAATATCCGAAATTGCAAAATGCTCTTTGGGAAAGATGCTGGATAAAACCAAAAACAAAGGCGAGCCACAATATTATCTGAGAAATCTAAATGTTCGTTGGTTTAATTTTGACTTGTCTGACTTGCTCCAAATGCGTTTTCTGCCGAGTGAAGAAGAGAAATATACAGCCCAAAAAGGCGATGTTTTGGTTTGTGAGGGTGGTTATCCCGGCCGGGCCGCCACTTGGAATGAAAATTTTCCAATCTATTTTCAAAAAGCACTTCATCGTGTTCGGTTTTATGAGCCTGAGCACAACCAGTGGTTTGTTTATTTTCTTTATGCCAAAGAAGCGAGTGGTGATTTACGGCAGTATTTCAGCGGGACTGGTATCCAGCACTTTACTGGGGAGGCTTTGGCAAGATTTATTCTTCCCCTGCCGCCATTGGCTGATTTGCGCCGAGCTGTGGTGAAATTTAAGGCACTCTCGGAAAAAGTGGAAAATCTAGAATCCATCTACCGGCGGAAACTCGAATCTTTGGAGGCGCTAAAAAAGTCCCTGCTGCACGATGCCTTCCGAGGGGCGTTATGATCACGCGGAGACGCGGAGAACGCGGAGGAAACCAAAGCAAATCCAAGGCAAACCTCTTTTTGGGTTAAACCCC
>JAFGOW010000139.1 GCA_016926265.1 Deltaproteobacteria bacterium
AAAACTCCCTGCGGTCAGACAGTTTGCCGCTCTATGAAATCCACCCGAACCGGCGGCGGCATTCCGGCTGCGTCAACAATGGGGTTAAGAATCTGAAGTTCAAAAGACCTTAAACCCCATTTTTCCGCTTGCCGGAGGGACGGTTTTTACGGCGGGGAGGTCGAGCGCAAACTGTCTGAGGCGTTTTTTGCCGAGTTTTTGCGCTCGCCGCCGTAGAAACCGTCCCGGAGGGAACCCGCAGGGCGAGCGGAAACGGGGCCGGTTTCTTTTGCCTCCTTTTCTTTATCGGTATAAAGAAAAGGAGGTCGCCGTACAAGGCGAAACCAAAGGCTTCAATTCAGCAGAACGCTGCTATCGGCTGGCAGCTGAATTATTCCTTTCTGCTCCTGCTCCGGGGCTCCGCCCCGCGCCCCCATTTTCCCACTTGGAGGGGCCTTCGGAGGGGACTGGATCCGGGCCGGATTGACTTTGCCGTACAGTGCCAATAAAATGGCCGTATCACCTTTTGCCCAGGAGCCGACTATGGCGACACGGAAACTGACCATCCGCCTGCCGGAGGAAGACATCGATTTTGCCAAGGAATTCGCCACCCGCCACAACATGACCATGACGGAACTGATTGACCGCTATCTGAAAAAATTGCAGAAACTGCCGGAAAGGGATCTCAGCCCGGAAATTCTTCACTTCAGCGGCATCATTCCGGAAACCCCGGAACCACGGGAAGGTTATTATGCCGCCGTGGAGGAAAAGCACAAATGAAACTGATGCTGGATCTGAACATTCTCCTGGATGTGGTGCAACAGCGGCAGCCCCATTATGCCGCTTCGGCCCAGGTTCTCCACTATGCCCAAAATAACGGCAAGGGCTGTATTGCCTCCCATGCCGTCACCACGCTGCATTACCTGGTCGGCAAGTACGCCGGCCGAAAGCTGGCCGATGAACTGATCGACTGGTTGCTGAAGGACTTTGCGGTTGCCTCAGCCGACAAGGAAACCTTCCTGCGCGCCCGTCTTCTGGAATTTTCCGACTTTGAGGATGCTGTGGTCTGCGCCTGCGCCGAGCAACAGCAATGCGATTACATCATCAGTCGCAACAGCCGCGACTTTTCCCGAGCTACCGTGGCGGTTCTGTCCCCAGGGGAATTTCTAGCCTACGGGTTGGGCAATTGAAGGTTTGGAAGTAAACCCGACCCCAAGCCGCCAAGAGATTGAAAGCATTTCCCGAAAGACATAACCGCTCTCGCCCCATAAAACCGGAACCGTAGCTGTTCAGCCCGCGGGAAAAGCCGATATTCACCCCTGAATGGAGCGGAGCACCGACTAGAAACGACGCCTGGACTGGGATTGAACCTGGGTTTGGTTGGCATTCCCGGTAACTACTCAGCTCATCGAACGCCTTGACCTCAACCATACCGCTGGGCTGGCCAATTCTATCCTTTAAACCCGAAATCTGGATCCCCGACAGGATCGCTCGGGGATGACAAAAGACAAATGCCGGGCTGTCATTCCCGAAATCTTTTATCGGGAATCCAGGAATTTTGATTACCCAGGTGCGTATGGGTTCTGAAAAATTCGCGTCTGGAAATGAGATGTGGTGAATAGTAATACCGCTGCTTGTTATGGCTTCAGCGGCAGGGCCTCGAATTCCTCCTTTCGGCACAGAGCGAGCGCCTCGGCGGGGACCGACGTTCCCGCCATTGTTGATCACCCTTTTCTGATGGTAATGGTGTATTCGCCGGCCTCCTCGCGGACATCCGCGACGCTCCAGCCCTGGCGGAACTGCGCTATGGCGTCGCCAAGAGCCGTTATCCCGAGAAAAACGCCGCCGCTCTCGAGAAATTCCTCCTCCCGCTGGAGATCTTTCCCTTCGACGACGAGGCGGCCCGAGGCTACGGCGCCATCCGCGCCCACCTGGAGCGGGCCGGAACCCCGATCGGCGCCATGGATCTGCTGATCGTATCCCATGCCGTATCCCTCAAGATGACCCTGGTCACCAACAACACCCGCGAGCTCGACCGCGTCCCCGGCCTGGAGGTCGCCGACTGGTCGGTCTGAACCATGAGTTCGCGGCGGGTCCGGCGGAATCCTCCCCGATTAGAGTTTTGGCATTCCACCGCCATGCCGCAGTCGGTGGAGATCTGGCGCGGCGCCCCACCGCGTCGACATCCTCGTCGGTTTGGCCACGCGGAATTGCATTGGCTCGGAAAGGGGCCGGAGGGGACGGCCCCCCGTTCCCGGCGCGGAAATCGAGGGGCCGTCTTTTTTGTTGCCAAGGATTGCGGTTCCTTCCGGATAGATCAGGAAGCCTTTTCGATCCGTACCGCGCAGGCCTTGAACTCCGGGGTTTTGGTGACGGTGTCGGAAGCGGCGCTGTTGGTCAGCCAGTTGCAGTTCCCATCGCGGTAGTGGAAGGTCATCCAGACCATTCCCTTGGGAACCTCCTCGGTGACCCGGGCCGGCACTTTGATTTCCCCGCGCCTCGATTTCACCCGCACCAGCTCGCCATCCTTGACTCCCAGGCTGGCGGCATCGGCCAGCGAGATGTCCGCGGTCTCGCGCTTGAAAATGGCATCCATGCCGCTGCGACCGGTCTGGGTCCGGGTGTGGTATTGGGAAAGCCGTCTGCCGGTGCTGAGGATCAGCGGGTATTCCGCATCCTCCACCTCCAGCGGCGCCGTCCATTCGATCCCTTTCAGCAGTCCCTTGCCCCGGGTGAATTTGCCCCCTAGGTGCATGATGGCGGTGCCGGGATGCTGCGGCGTCGGGCAGGGCCACTGCAGGCCGTCCCTTTCAATGCGGTCGAAGGTGATGCCGCCGAACATCTCGCACAGGACGGCCAGTTCCCGGTCGCAGATGTCCCGGCCGCTGTTCGATGCCCAGTCGTGTCCCATTTTTCGCGCCAACTCTTTGAAGATCCACCAGTTCGGCTTGGCGACACCGGGGGGATCCTTGACCTTCCGGACCATGCTGACACGCCGCTCGGCGCTGGTGAAGGTCCCTTCGTCCTCACTCCAGGAGGCCGAGGGCAGGATGACATGGGCAAAGCGGGTGGTTTCGTTGGGGAAGATATCCTGCACCACCAGGAACTCGGCGGCGGCGAGACATCGTTCGGTGTGCTGGATATCGGGTTCGGCGTTGGCCAGGTTTTCGCCGAACACCCAGAGACCGCGGATTTTTTTGTCCGGAAGCCCTTTGACCATGTCCGGGATCATGAGCCCTGGTTTTTCGGGCAGGCCGGTCACGCCCCAGGCCTGTTCGAACTTGGCCCGGGCCGCGCCATCGCCGACCTTGTAGTAGCCGGGGAAGACATTGGGCAGCGCCCCCATGTCGCAGGCGCCCTGAACGTTGTTCTGGCCGCGCAGCGGGTTGACCCCGCCGAGCGGCACCCCGACGTTGCCGAGCAGCATCTGCAGGTTGGCGCAGCTCATGACGTTGTTGGTGCCGCAGGAGTGCTCGGTGATCCCCAGGGTGTAAACCAGCATGGAGGGGCGCGTCGCCGCCAATTCATGGGCGATCTCCCGGATCGTTGCAGCGGGAACCTTGCAGATCTCCGAGGCTTTTCCCGGAGTATAGCGGGCGACCACCCCTTTCAGCTCCTCGAACCCCTCGCAGCAGTCATCCACGTATTTCCGGTCGTAGAGATTTTCGGTGAGCAGGACGTTCATGAGCCCGTTGAGGAAGGCGACATCGGTGCCGACCTTGATCTGGGCGAAGATGTCGGAGCGGCGGGCCAGTTCATGCTTGCGGGGGTCGGCAACGATCAGGCGGGCGCCGTTGATCTTGGCCTGCTTGACGAAATAGGAAGCGACCGGATGGGCCTCGGTCATGTTGGTGCCGATGCAGAACAGCAGCTTGGCGTCCCGGAATTCCCCGATGGAGTTGGTGCTGGCGCCGGAGCCGAAGGAGGCCGCCAGGCCGGCCACGGTGGGGGCATGGCAGACGCGGGCGCAGTGGTCGATGTTGTTGGTTTTGAAGACGGCCCGGAACAGCTTCTGCATGTTGTAGGAGTCTTCGTTGATGCTGCGGGCGCAGCTGATGCCGGCGACGGCGTCCGGCCCCGACTCCTGGATGATCCGCTTGAAGTTGGCGGCGACCAGGTCCAGGGCCTCGTCCCAGCTCGCTTGCCGGAAGGTCTCCCCTTCCCGGATCAGGGGGGTGGTGAGGCGGTCGGGGGAATAGATGAAATCATAGCCGAAGCGCCCCTTGACGCAGAGGT
>JAFGOW010000140.1 GCA_016926265.1 Deltaproteobacteria bacterium
CAAGATGAGCGGCGACCGCCTCAAGATTCTGGTCGCCTGCGGCGCCTCGGCGGCGGTCGCGGCCACCTTCAACGCCCCCATCGCCGGCGTCTTCTTCGGCACCGAGATCATCCTGGTTTCCACCTTCGCCCTGGCCAGCTTCACCCCCATCGTCATCGCCAGCACCCTGAGCACCGCCATCACCCGGATGCTGCTTTATTCCGAGCCGTTTCATACCCCGGAGCGATTCCTCAGTTCCCCGCTGGAACTGGTTTTCTACCTGCTGCTGGGGATCGTCATCGGTTTTTTGAGCACCTCTCAGGTCGATCTGCACTTCAAAATCCAGGATCTTTTCAACCGGCTGAAAATCCCCTCCCTGGCCAAACCGATCCTGGGCGGGGCGCTGGTCGGCGTCATCGCCATCGGCTTCCCTCAGGTGATGGGAAACGGCTACGAGTTCATGAGCCGTGCCCTCAACGGCGAGGGGACTTTTCTGCTGCTCGCCCTGCTCTGTTTTCTCAAGGTTCTGGCCACCGCCGTCACCCACGGCTCCGGCCTGCCGGGCGGTCTTTTCGCCCCGGTGCTGGTCGCCGGCTCCTTTGCCGGCGGCGCCTTCGGGAAGCTGCTGACGCTCCTCTTCCCCGGCCTGGCGATCCTGCCGGGAGCCTTCGCCGTGGTCGGCATGGGGGCCTTTCTGGCCGGCGCCATGCACGCCCCGGCCACGGCCATTTTCCTGGTCTTCGAAATCACCGGCTCCTACGAGGCGATCCTGCCCATCATGCTCTCCTGCGTGGTAGCCACCGCGGTCGCCCGCTGGCGCAACAGCGACTGTTTCGACACCGTGGAGCTGACCCAGGCCGGCATCAGCCTGGAAGCTGGGAAGGAGCGCAACATCATGAAATCGCTTAAGGTCCGCGATGTCATGGAGCGCGACCCGGAAACCGTTTCCGAGGAGATGACGTTGGGGCAGTTCACGCACTTTGTCAGCCGCGCCAAAAACAACTCCTTCCCGCTCGTCAACAGCGCCGGAGAGCTGACCGGGATCATCGCCGTCCAGGATTTTCTGGGGCTGGTGCTGGAGAAGGAACTCTCCGATCTGGTGGTCGTCAAGGAACTGGCCACCCTCAATGTCATCACCACCACCGAGGAGGAGGACCTCGACACCGCGCTGCGCAAGCTCGGGGCCCGCGATTTGAACCAGCTGCCGGTGGTCGATCCGGAAACCGGCCGCCGCATCCTCGGCGTCATCAGCCGCCGCGACATCGTCGCCGCTTACAACCGCGCCCTGATGCGGCGCTCCTTGGGAGAAGAGACCCCGTCATGAGCGATTTGTTGACTGCCCTCAACCCTCCTCAGCGCCGCGCCGTGCTCCACCAGGGGGGGCCGTTGCTGATTTTGGCCGGGGCCGGTTCCGGGAAAACCCGCACCCTGACCCACCGCATCGCCTGGCTGATCCGGGAACGGAAGGTCGCCCCATGGCGGATTCTGGCCGTGACCTTCACCAACAGGGCCGCCAACGAGATGAAGAAACGTCTCCAGAATCTGCTCGGGGAGGGCGAGCTGCCCTGGGTCAACACCTTTCACGCCGCCTGCGGACGCATTCTGCGGCGGGAGATCGGGCCCTTGGGCTTTTCCTCCGACTTTAGCATCTACGACGACGCCGATCAGCAGCGCCTCCTCAAAGACTGTCTCAAACAGTTGGATATCGCCGAGAAAATCCTCAAACCCCGGGCCGCGGCGGCAGCCATCGACGGCTTCAAGAACGAGGGGCTGTGGCCCGCCGAGATCCCCGTCGGCGATTATTCCGGGCGGCTGCTGTCCCGCGTCTACAGCCGCTACCAGGAGCGCCTCAAAGAGGCCAACGCCCTCGACTTCGGTGATTTGTTGCTGATGGTGGTCAAACTCCTTGAGACCCGTCCGGAGATCGCGGCCCGCTACCGGGAACGCTTCACCCATCTCCTGGTGGATGAGTTTCAGGACACCAACCGCATCCAGTACCGTCTCATCAGGCTTCTCCATACCCCGCAAACGGAACTCTGCGTGGTGGGGGACGACGACCAGTCGATTTATTCCTGGCGCGGCGCCCGCATCGAGAACATCCTCAAGTTCGATCTCGACTTTTCCGGCGCCGAAGTGATCCGGCTGGAGCAGAACTACCGCTCCACCAAGACCATCCTCGCCGCCTCCGGAGAGATGATTTCCCATAACCGAGGCCGCAAAGGGAAAACCCTGTGGACGGAGAACCCGGACGGAGAGGCCATCGGCGTGTACGTACTCCCGGACGATTTCGAGGAAGCGCGCTTCGTTGCCGCGGAAATCGACCGGCTCCGGAAGGCGGGGCGCTCGCCGCGCGACATGGCGGTTTTCTTCCGCACCAACGCCCAGTCGAGATCCCTGGAGGAGGCGCTGCTGCGAGCCGACATCCCCTACCAGGTGGTGGGCGGGATCAAATTTTTCGCCCGGCAGGAAATCAAGGATGTCCTCGCCTATCTGAGGGTGCTGGTGAACCCCAAAGACCACCTCTCCCTGCTCCGCATCCTCAACGTCCCGCCGCGGGGGATCGGCGCCGTCACCGTCCAGCGAATCACGGACCTCGCGGAAGACGCCGGCGGTTTTCTCCCCGCCTGCCGCCAAGTACTGGCCGAAGGGCTCCTGAAGGGAGCCGCGGCCCGGGGTCTGGAAACTTTTCTGACCCTGATCGACAAATACGCCGGGCTCCGCGAGCGGCTCCCCTTCCCCCAGCTTACCGCCGAACTGATCAAAGAGAGCGGCTATGAAGCCATGCTGCGGGAGGAAAAGACCTCGGAAGCCCAGGATCGGCTGCAAAACCTACAGGAACTTCTGCACGGCATGGAAGAACACCTGTCAGCCAACGGCACCTTGGCAAGCTACCTGGAACAGGTGGCCCTGGCGAGCGACCTCGATTCCTGGGACAGCAGCCAGGGCCGGGTCAGCCTGATGACGCTGCACTCGGCCAAGGGACTCGAATTCCTTTTCGTGTTCATGACTGGCATGGAGGAGGGCCTCTTCCCCCACAGCCGTTCCGCCGATAACGGCGCCGAGATCGAAGAAGAGCGCCGCCTCTGCTATGTCGGCATGACCCGCGCC
>JAFGOW010000141.1 GCA_016926265.1 Deltaproteobacteria bacterium
AGCTGGGCGGCGATGGAAGGGACCAGATCGGCGCGCCGCACCCCATGGGCTTCGACGGTTTCCCAGAACCGACCGGGGTCGGACAGCTCCTCGTCGAGCAGAATGGCGGTCTGGCCGTAGGCCAGGCCGAGCATCAGCTGCTCGATGAAGGGGTCGAAACTGACGCTGGAGCAGACCAGTGCCGGGGAGTCGAGCGTCTCCGCCAGCAGTTGGGGCAGGGTCGCGATCTTGCTGACCAGCGGGAGGTGTTCCACCGCCACCCCTTTGGGAGCCCCGGTGGAGCCGGAGGTGTAGATGACGCAGGCGAGGTTACCGGGGCCGACCCCGACCTCCGGATCGGTGTCGGGAAAGGCCTCGAGGCCCGGTCCGTCGATAAGCAAAAAATCCCCTTTGAAACGGTCACTTAAATCCTTAACCGTGACAATCGACTGGAGCTTGGCGTCGGCCTCCAGGAAGGCCAGGCGGGGCTCTGGATAGCGGGGGTCGAGGGGGACGTAGGCGGCGCCGGCCTTGAGGATGCCGAGCAGGGCCGCGACCAGATCAGGGCCGCGCTCCAGGCAGAGCCCGACCCGGTCCTCCGGTCCGATACCGGCTGCGATCAGGGCATGGGCGATGCGGTTGGCGCGGGCGTTGAGCTCCCGATAGCCGAGGGTCTTGGCGCCGCAGGCCAGGGCGATCCGCCCCGGGTCTCTGCGGACCTGCTCCTCGAACAGCCGGTGCAGGGTCTGGTCGGCCGGGAACGCCGCCGCCGTGGTGTTGAAACCCTCGACCACCCGATCCCGCTCCGCCGGGGAGAGAAGGGAAAGTTGGGAGAGCCGCGCTTCGGGATCGGCCGCCAGGGAGCGGCACAGCTGGATGAAATGGCGGCCCATCCGCTCCGCCGTGGCGCGGTCGAAGAGATCGCTGCTGAACTCGAGATGCCCCTCCAGGCGGCCGTTCAGTTCGCCGAGGCTCAAGGTCAGATCGTATTTGGCGCAGTCGAATTCCGGGAACAGAGGAGCGGTCTCAAGCCCAGGGAGGGCGACGTTGTCGAAGGAGGCGTCCCCCAGCACGAACAGGGTCTGGAACAGGGGGGCGTGGCTGGTGCTTCTCCGGGGGGCCAGTTCGTCCACCAGCTTTTCGAAGGGGATCTCCTGGTGGGTATCGGCCTCGAGGGTGGCCTGCCGGGTCGCGGCCAAAACCTCGGTGAAAAAAGGATTTCCATTGAGATCATGGCGCAGCGGCAGGGTGTTGACGAAAAAGCCGGCGGTCTGCTCGATCTCGGGCCGGGTGCGGCCGGCCAGGGGAACGCCGATTACGAGGTCGTCGCTGCCGCTGTACTTGCCGAGGAAGACCGCCCACAAACTCTCCAGCACCATGAACAGGGTGGCGTTGCGCTCTTGGGCGAGCCCGCGCAGGGCTTGGGCCGTGGCCGTGTCGAGCGCCAGCGGCGTCAGGCCGCCGCGGGTGCTCTGGATGTCCGGCCGGGGGCGGTCGGCGGGGAGCTGGAGCAGTTCCGGAATCCCCCTGAGCCGCTCTTTCCAGTAAGCGCTCTGGCGCTCCAAGTGCGCGGCGTTCAGCCGTTCCCGCTGCCAGATGGCGAAATCGAGGTATTCCGCCTGGATTTCGGGCAGCTCCGGGTCCTTTCCCTCCAGGCCGGCGCGGTAGCAGGCGGCCAGCTCCCGGAAGAGGATGCCGAAACTCCAGCCGTCAAAGACGATGTGGTGGATGTTGGCGGCCAGCACGAAGTCATCAGGGGCCAGGCACAGCAGCCGGAACCGGAACAGCGGGCCGCGGCGCAGGTCGAAGCGGTGGCGGGCCTCGGCGGCCAGCAGCTCCCGCAGCTCCTGTTCCGGGACCGGCTCCGCCGGCAGCGAGAAGCTTTCGAAGGGGGCGACCCGCTGGGAAACCCCGCCGCCGGCATCCTCCCGGAAGATGGTCCTGAGGCTTAAGTGGCGCCGGATCAGGACGGCGAGCGCCTGCTCCAGAATCGGAACCTGCAGCGCGCCCCGGATGCGGATCGCGCTGGGGATATTGTAGGCGGCGGAGCCTTCCTCGAAACGGTCGAGGAACCAGAGCCGGGCCTGGGCGAAGGAGAGCGGGCCCTCGGTGCGGCCGCTCCTGGCGATGGGAGGGGCTATCGCGCCGCTTCCTTCCAGCTCCGTGGCGAGGGCGGCCGGGGTCGGGCCGTCGAACACCGTCCGCAGCGGCAGTTCGGTGCGGAAGGTCCGGTTGACGGCATTGACCAGCCGGGTGGCCAGCAGGCTGTGGCCGCCGAGGGCGAAGAAATCGTCGTGAATGCCGACCCTGTCTACCTTCAACAGTTCCGCGAAAATGGCGCACAGGGCCTCCTGCCGCGGATTTTCGGGCGGGGCGTAGCGGGATGTGGGGGTGGACTCAGGAGCGGGGAGCGCCTGGCGGTCGACCTTGCCGCTGGGGGTCAGGGGCAGGGCCGAAAGCGGGGAAAACAGATCCGGGATCATGGCGGCCGGAAGCCAGGCCGCCAGGTGGGCGCGCAGCCGGCAGGGGTCGCAATCCCCCACGATCCAGGCGCACAGACGTCGTTCGAGGCCCTCCCCGACGGGATGGACGATGGCCTCCCGAACGCCGGGATGCCGGCGCAGCAAGCTCTCGATCTCCCCCGGTTCGATGCGGTGGCCGCGGACCTTGACCTGCTGGTCGCAGCGGCCGAGAAACTCCAGGTTGCCGTCCGGCAGCCACCGGGCCAGATCGCCGGTTTTGTAGAGGCGTCCGGGGCCGAAGGGGTTGGGGATGAACCGTTCGGCGGTCAGCTCGGGCCGGTTGAGATAGCCGCGGGCGACCTGCGCGCCTCCGACATGGAGTTCGCCGGCGACCCCCAGGGGCTGGGGCGCTTGGCGTTCGTCCAGCACGTAGAGCTGGGTGTTGTCCACCGGGGATCCGATCGGGATGATATCGGGCAGGATCGCCGGACAGGTGTAGCAGGATGCGTCGATGGTGGTCTCGGTCGGCCCGTAGAGGTTGTGGAAGCCTGTTCCGGGCGCGGTCAGACGGGCCAAGCGCTCGACCGCCTGGCGGGTCAGGACCTCCCCCCCGCAGAAGACGTGCCGGAGCGAGGAGAGCTTGCCCGGCGTCATCTCCTCGGCGCATTCCGCCACGGCATGGAGCAGCGAAGGGACGAACTGGGCCACCGTGACGCGGTGTTGTTCGATGGTTTCGATGATGCGGCGCGGGTCCTTTTCCCCGCCGGGCTCCAGAAAGACCAGCGGGGTTCCGGCCGCCAGCCACCAGAACAGTTCCCAGATCGAAGCGTCGAAGGAGGACGGGGTTTTCTGCAGGATCACGTCCCCGGCCGCCAGAGGGAAGCGGTTTTCGAACCAGAGGATCTGGTTGACGAGGTTGCGGTGCTCCACCACCACCCCCTTCGGCGTTCCGGTGGAGCCGGAGGTGTAGATCACGTAGGCGGCGTGGTCGGGGTGGCTATCGACCTCGGGATCGTCGGCGGGGAAGGTATCGATTTCCGGATCGTCGCTCCGGAGCAGTGCCCCCTTGAAGTCGGGGATCGTTCCCGGCCCGGCGATCAGGAACTCCAGTCCGGCGTCCGCCATCATGAAGGCGCGGCGCTCCAGGGGGTAGGAGGGGTCGAGGGGGAGATAGGCGCCGCCAGCCTTGTGGATGCCGAGGATGGCGGCCATGAGCCCGACGCCGCGCTCCAGGTGGAGGCCGACCGGCGTGTCGGGGAGCAGCCCCTTGGCGAGCAGGGCGTGGGCGATGCGATTGGCGCGGGCGTTCAATTCCCCCCACGTCAGCTCCTGAAGAGGGTCCTGGACGGCGATCTCATGGCTTCGCCGGGCCGCCTGTTCCTCGAAAATCCGGTGCAGGAGTTGCCGTGGGAAGTCGCGCCTGGTGGCGTTGAAGCTGTGCAGCAGCCGTTCCCGTTGCGGCCCTTCCAGCAGCGGGATGGCGGCGATGGGGAGTTCGGGGGCAGCGGTCAGGGCCTTCAGCAGGGTCTGGAACTGGTCGCCGAGCTGAGCCGCGAACCAGGCGGGGAATCGGTTGCCGTCGTAGGCGAGGCGGCAGCGGATTTTCCCCTCCTGTTCCTCATATTCGAGCAGCAGATCGCTGCTCATTCCGACATTCACCGGTTCCAGCGCCCGGACCTCGAGCCCTTGCAGCGGCAAGGGGTAGGCGGTGCGCAGCGCGGTTTCGGCCACCGCCGCGTTGAGGCGGGCGTCGGCGGGCTGTTTTTTGATATCGCGCAGATGGGCGAGGATGTCGGCCAGCATGCAGTGCTGGTGTCCCTTGACGTCCCGGCGCTGGCCGGTGATGGCGGCCAGCAGCTCGCGGAAGCTGGTTTCGGGGCCGAAACGGGCCAGCAGCGGCAGATTGTTGATGAAGGGGCCGAGCAGGCGCGGAAATTTCGCCGGCCGGAGGTTGACCGGGTAGCCGACGGCGATCTCGGCCTGGCCGCTGTAGCGGAACAGCAGGGCCGCCCAGGCGCCGGCAAAGGCCCAGAAAAAGGTGCTCTTCCCCCGCCGGGCCAGGGATTTGGCGGCATCGGCCAAGGCGAGGTCGAGTTCGAAATAGCGGGCCTGGAAACCGGGTTCGGCGCCGGGGAAAACCGGGACCGGCACCTTCAGCGGCCGCCCGCCCACCAGTTCTTCCCAGAAACGGAGCTGGGTCGCCTGGTCGTATTCCGCCAGGAAGGCCTGTTCCGCCGGCAGATAATCGGCATAGCAATCGGCCGCGATCAGCGGGAGCTCCTGGCCGGCGGCCAGGGCGTTGTAGGCGGCGGCCCACTGGGGGAGCAGCGGCTCCAGGGTGGTGCCGTCGGTGATGATGTGGTGGAAGACGAACAGAAACAGATGATGGGCCGGCCCCAGATGGATCAGCAGCACCCGGTGGGGGGGCGGGCTCCCCAGATCGAAGGGCCGCTTGACGAAATCCTCCATGAGGCGCTCGGCCGCCTCGCGGTCGGCCAGGGTGATCTCCTCGAAGACCGGCCTGCAGTCGTCGTGCAGGCGCATGAAGAGCCGCCCCTGCTCCTCGCGGAAGGAGGCGCGCAGCGAGTCGTGGGCGCCCATCACATGACCCCAGGCCGCTTCAAGCAGTCCGCCGTGAAGGTCGCCGCGGATTTCGTAGGCGATGGAGATGTTGTTGTAGGGCCTTCCGGAGAGGATCCGTTCTTCGAGGAAGAATTTCTCCTGGAAGCGGGAGGCGGGGATTTTTCTCATCATCTCGTACAGCCGGAGATCTTTTGTAAAAACCTGCCCGGCAAAAAAGTTGTGTTTGGGCGCCAGGGTTGGAAAACTCCCTATTTTAGACGATGGCGAGCGATTGGATCAATGGCCGGGAGCATTAAAAGTCCTCAAGGACGAAGGCCATTCTGTTCCGGCAGCCCCTCATCAGGGCGAAGGGGGGATCGGCAGCCGGATCTTGACGACCAGGCCCCCTTCGGGATGGTTGGCGGCCTTGACGCTGCCGCCGTGGAGGCGGACGGCGCGCTCGGTGATGGCCAGTCCGATGCCGGTGCCGCCGGACTGGCGGTCGCGGGCGTCGGCCACCCGGTAAAAAGGCTGAAAGATCTTTTCCAGATCCTCCTCCGGCACCCCGGGGCCATGATCCCGCACCGTGAGAACGGACCAGGCCTGGCTGCCGTCGTGGGCGCATTCCAGGCCGACCTCCACCTCGGTGCCGGGGGCGCCGTAGCGGACGCCGTTGCGGATCACGTTTTCGATGCCCCGCATCAGCAGTTCCGGATTTCCCTCCAGGCGGACCTGCTCCGAAACGGTCAGCGAGACCCGGCAGTGGCGGCTTTTGGCTTCGAAATCGGCGTCGGCGACGACCTCCCGCAGCAGGGCATCCAGAGCCACGGTCTGCTGGCGGCCTGCTTCCACCGAAGCGTCGATGGCGTTGAGGGAGAGAATCTGGCCGATCATCTCGTTGAGGCGATCGGCCTCCCGCCGGATCCGCTCCAGGGAACTTTCCGCCTCCGGGCCGGTTTTTTGCCGGAGCAGTTCCATGGCGACGTTGAGCCGCGCCAGCGGCGAGCGGAGTTCGTGAGAGATATCCCGCAGCAGCCGTTTCTGGGAGGTCATCAGGCCTTCGATCTGTTCCGCCATCTGGTCGAATTCCCGCGCCAGAACCCCGATTTCATCCCGGCGGGTGCCGAGGGTGGGGCGCACCCTGGTGGCGAGGTTGCCCTGGGCGAATTCCTGGGTGGCGTGGCGCAGCTTGCGGATCGGAGAGGTCAGATGCCAGGCCAGCCAGGAGCAGATGAGGCCGCCGATGATGAAGGTGACCAGCATCCGCATCCCGAAATGGGCGGGGAGCTTGTAAAAGGGCTCCACCGGCTGGGGCGGGGCGCCGGGAACCTCCCCGACGATGATGTAGAGCAGTCCCTGGGCGTTGAACATCGGCTGGGCGACCAGGAAGGTGTCGCGGTGGACCCCGAATTCGACTTTGCCGCTCCGCAGGGAACGTTCGGCCATGATCTGGACCTGGGGGGAAGGGTCCTGGCCGGCCAGGGAATGGAGGCCGTTGGGAAACAGATAGGTATGGATGCCGGTGGTCTTTTCCATCCGCTCGGTGTAGTTGTTGAGAGCCTTGAGCCCTTTGCGCTCGAAGATTTCGATGGCCGCCTCGCCGTACAGGGCCATGCTCTGGCCGGTCAGATGGCGGCGGTGAATGAGAAGGTTCTGGCGGTGTTCGGAGATGGGGGACGACTCGGTCACCGCGGTCAGAATATAGAAGGTGACCCCCGAGAGGATGGTGCCGAGCCAGAACCAGAAGAAGATTTTGGCGAAGATGCTGCTCAGGATCTGGCGCAGGAACCGCCAAACTTTGAATGTTTCGGGAATCACGGGGCGCCCTTTGCCGGCGGCAGGATGAACTGGTAGCCGACGCCGCGGATGGTTTTGATCTGATCGCAGCCGTTGCCTTCCGGGGCGATCTTGCGTCTCAAGCTGCTGATGTGGACATCGATGCTGCGGTCGTAGGGGGAAAGGGGCCGGCCCAGGACCTCGCGGGCCAGATTCTCGCGGCTCACCACCTGCCCGGCATGGCGCAGCAGCATCTCCAGGAAGGAGAATTCCACGGCCGTCAAAATCACCTCCGCGCCGGAACGGTGGACGGTGCGGGCGCCGGGGTCGAGCTCGATATCGCCGATTTTGAGAGCGGCATTCAGATCCTCCCGGTCGGTTCTCGGCGGAGAGACGGTGCGTCGCTGGATGGCGCGGATGCGGGCCACCAGTTCCCTGGGGTTGAAGGGCTTGGGCATGTAGTCGTCGGCGCCCATTTCGAGGCCGACGATGCGGTCCACCTCATCCCCTCTGGCTGTCAGCATGATGACCGGAATTCGGGAATGCTGGCGGATCTCCCGCAGCACCTCGAAGCCGCTTTTCCCCGGCAGCATGACATCGAGGACCAGCAGCGAATAGCCGCCCGCCGCCGATTGCGCAATGCCGTCGTCGGCGCCATGGACGGAGCTTACCTCGAAGCCCTCCTGACCGAGGTACTCGGTCAGCAGTTCGCACAATTCGATGTCGTCGTCCACAATCAGGATTCGGTTCATTTTGGCCATCCGCTTTAAAAAGGGACTTTACCTGATTTCACCGCCGCTTAACAACCTTTTTGAAAAACTGAAGCGGGGATGTTTCTGGTGAAACGTTCTGGGGAGAATGCTAGAATTGCCGGCGCGGCGATTTTGCCCAGGAAATCTTATCGGGGAGGAAAGACATGATTCCAAAGGTTGAGTTAGGCCGCACCGGCCTCCAGGTTTCCCCGCTGGTTTTCGGTACCCTGCCGTTGGGGCCGCTGCAGGCGGGGCTCTCCGTCCGGGAAGGGGGGCGCCTGATCCGCCACGGTCTGGAGCGGGGGATCAACCTGCTCGACACGGCGGAGCTGTATGGCACCTATGACCACATCCGCGCCGGAGTTGAGGGGTTTTCCGGGGAGGTGCTGATCGCTTCCAAGACCCATGCCGCCGATCCGGCCACGGCTCGTTCCCATCTGGAGCGGGCGCTGCGGGAGATGAAACGGGATTATGTCGATCTCCTCCACCTCCATGCCCCGCGTCTGGAGGATCCCCTTGAAAACCGCAAGGGGGTCTGGGAGCAGCTGCTGCGCCTCAAGGAGGAGGGAAAAGCGTGCCACCTCGGGGTCTCCTCCCATGTGGCGCCGGTGGTCCGGCGTTTGGCGCAGGCAGCCGAGGTCGAGGTGATTCACCCCCTCATCAACCGCGCCGGACTGGGGATCATCGGCGGCTCCGTCGAGGAGATGGCCGGCGCCATTCGCGCCTGCGCCCAAGCGGGCAAGGGGATCTATGCCATGAAGGCGCTGGCCGGCGGCAATCTGATTTCCCAGGCCCGCGACAGTCTCCGCTTTGTGAAAGAACTCCCCGGTGTGGCCGCGGTGGCGGTGGGGATGCTTTCCACGGCGGAGATCGATGCCAATGTCGCTCTGTTCGGGGGCGGCCCGGAGTTGGAACCCGACTGGAAGCGTCTGGAACAGCGGCAGCGGCGGCTGCATATCATGGAACTGTTCTGCACCGGTTGCGGCGCCTGCGTGACGGCCTGCACCAACCGGGCGCTTTATGTGGAGGGAGGGAAAGCCCGGCTGCGGGAGCAGGATTGCATTCTTTGCGGCTATTGCGCGGCGGCCTGCCCCAATTTTCTGATCCGGGTGGTTTGACGGATACAGCGGGGGGGGCTCCCCGGAAAAAAGGGTGAAAACAACGGAGCGGCCGAAAGGCCGCTTTTTTTGTAACCCTTTGCCTTGGGCCGGCCATTATCCGATTGAATTCATCACTCGGGCCGGATGTCCGGCAGGTCGCGCGACAGAAAACCATCCCTCTTTTCCTGCAAGGAGACAAAAATGACGAAAACCATTTCCCAATCGAAAAAGGCTCTCAGGCGTTTGGTCCCCACCGCTGTATCCCTTGGCGCTCTGCTGATGGTCGCTTTGGCTCCCTCGATATCGGAGGCCCGCGGACCTCATGGCGAAGGGCCTTCCGAGGAGCGGATGCTGGGTCATCTCCAGTACCGGCTCAAGCTGACCCCGGAGCAGATGGAGAAAGTGCGCCCGGTGGTTCAGGAGGAGATCGCCCAGCGCCAGGCCCTGAAAGCGGAGCACCACAAAAAGATGGCGGAAGCCCGGAATGAATTCCGCAAGGCCATGGAGTCGCGGCGAGGCCGCCTCGGGGAGCGTCTTGACGGTATCCTGACTCCGGAGCAGAAGGAAGAGTTCACGAAGATGAACGAGGAGCGGCGGGCCCGCATGGAAGCGCGCGGCAAGGAGTGGGCAGGGCGCGGCCATGGGAAGGGCGCCGGCCGCGGCCCCGGCCCCGGCCCTGGCTGCCAGTAACCCTTGGCTTTAGTTGCCGCGCGCTGGGGAGCGGAAGGGGGATCAGTCCCTTCCGCTTTTCAGCCGCGGTGTTCCTTCTCGCGGGTTTCCTGGCGGCGGAACAGTACGATCAGATCCCCCAGCTGCTCCGCGATCAGTTCGATCAGATCGTCCACCGCCAAAATCCCCGCCAGCCCTCCTCCCTTTTCGACCACCGGGATGCGGCGCACCCCGTGGTTTTTCATCTTTTTCAGGGTTGCGAGCACGTCATCCTCCTCGCCGGCGGTGATCAACTCGAAGGTCATCACCTCCCCCAGGGAGAGCAGATGGACATCGACATCCTGTGCCAGCAGCTCCACGACGATATCGCGGTCGGTGAGGATGCCGACCGGTTTCGGCGCCCCGCTGTTTTTCTCCTCCACCACCACGATGTCGCCGACATGGTGGCGGCGCATCAGCCGGGCGGCCTCCTGGACCGTGATCTCCTTCCCGGCCACCACCACCTCGCGGTTGCAGACTTCTCCCACTTTCATAGCGATTTCTCCTTTCCCGTTCCCCCAATCCAGGTCCCGGCTCCCCTGCCAAGTCAGGTTCGTTTGCGGGTCAAGGGGACGAAAGCGACGCCCAGGATCTCCCGCCACTGGATCTCCCCATTCAATTCCTTGCGGATCAGGGTAAGCTCCTGATAGTGATAGGGCTCCCCCAGCGGGAGGATCAGGCGGCCCCCCGGTTTGAGCTGGCGTATCAGCGGGGGGGGGACGCTGGCCGAGGCGGCGGTGACGATGATGCCGTCATAAGGGGCATGCTCCGGCAGCCCGGAATAGCCGTCCCGAGCCAGGACCTCGACATTGCGGTAACCGAGACGACTCAGCCGATGGCGCGCTTCCTCGGCCATTTCCGGTATGATTTCAAGGGAATAGACCTTGGCGACGAGTCCGGAGAGGACGGCGGCCTGATACCCGGAGCCGGTGCCGATTTCGAGCAGGATGCTTTCCGGGGTCGGCTGCAACAGCTCGGTCATCAAGGCGACGATGAAGGGTTGGGAGATGGTCTGGCCGTGCTGGATGGGAAGGGCGTTGTTATCGTAGGCAAAGGGGCGCATGTCGTTGGGCACGAATTCCTCGCGAGGCACCGCCGCCATGGCTGCCAGGACTTTTTCCGGCGGGATTTGACCACGGGACGAGTCGAAGGAAAAACGGTAGGTGAGGCGGATGCTCTCCAGCATCCTCTGCATGGGGGTTTGAGGCATGGCGACGAGCACCCCTTTTGCGAAATCGAAAGCCGCTTTGCTCCGATGTTTTCATTATACCTGAGGGCGTTCTCTTTACGAGACGGCGTGGTCGGGGGCCGGAACCGGAAAGAGGCGTCTTTTTTGATTGAAGTGGGAGTCCCCTGATGATAGCTTCCCGGAGTGCCGACGTTTTCGCGGCCCTTCAAACAGGCCGCATTCCATGCCGCCATTGGCGGGAGGTCATCGCCTTGTTGGCCGTTTCCGAGCTTTCCAAAAAATTCCCCGGTCTGGAGGTGCTGAGCGGCTTTTCCCTCACGGTGCCCAGAAATGGGTTTACCGCCCTGGTCGGCCCCTCCGGCTGCGGCAAAAGCACCTTCTTCGATCTGTTGACGGGGGTGGTGCCCAAGGATGGGGGCCGTATCCAGTGGCTGGGGGAAGCCCTGGACCACCTCGGGGGGGTGGCGGCCTACATGCAGCAGAAGGACCTGTTGCTGCCGTGGCTGCCCCTCCTGGACAACGCCTTGCTGCCGGTGCGGGTCGGGAGGGGCGGCAAGCGGCAAGGGGCGGGAGCAGAGAAGGCCCTGGCCCTGTTTCGGCGTCTGGGCCTGGAAGGGTTCGAGGACTACATTCCCGGCAAGGTTTCGGGGGGCATGCGGCAGCGTTGCGCCCTGGTCCGGACCCTGATGTTTGAACGGGAACTGGTGCTGCTCGATGAACCGCTATCGGCGCTGGACGCCATTACCCGCCGCAGTCTCCATGCGGTGCTGCTGCTGTTGCAGAGCGAGTTCAAGAAAACCCTGCTGATGATCACCCACGACGTCGAAGAGGCGCTGCTGCTCGCCGACGAGATCGTGGTGCTGACCCAGGCGCCGATGCGGATCCGGGAACGGTTCCGGCTCTCCTCGATAAAGCCGCGGAAGATCACCGATCCGGATCTGATGCGGATGAAAGAGCACATCCTGGAAGAGCTGCAGGAGGAATCAAGCCTATGAAACGTTCGAGGCTGGTGTCGCTGGCGCTGATCCTGGGCATGCTGGCTGTCTGGGAGGGATACTGCCGGGTCTTCCGGATTCCCGATTTCATTCTCCCGACCCCATCCGAGATTCTGCTGACCACGGTGACCCGGACCGGGCTGCTGGCCCCCCATGCCGCGGTCACCGCGCTGGAAATCGTGCTGGGGATCGTTCTGTCGCTGCTGGTGGCGATCCCCCTGGCGGTGATGATGTTTTCCCATCCCAGCGTCGAGGAGGCGCTCTCTCCGTTTCTGGTCGCCTCCCAGTCGATCCCGGTCTTCGCCCTGGCGCCGCTACTGGTGATCTGGCTCGGCTATGGGATCGCCAGCAAGGTGCTGATGGCCGCCATCATCATCTTCTTTCCCATTACCGTCAGTCTGCTGGAAGGCTTTAAAAACTGCGGTGCCGAATACGTGGTGCTGTTCCGCTTGATGGGAGCCGGGTTCTGGACCCGGCTGCGCCTCCTCTACTGGCCCTGGGCGCTCCCCTATTTTTTCGCCGGGCTCAAGGTGGGGGTGACGGTGGCCACCATTGGCGCCGTCATCGGGGAATGGGTCGGCTCCCAGCAGGGGCTCGGCTATCTGATGATCCAGTCCAATGCCCGGCTGCGGGTCGATATGGTCTTCGCCGCCATCCTCTGGCTGTCGCTGATGGGACTGGGGATGTGGAAGCTGGTCAACATTCTGGAACGAAAAGTGATCCGCTGGAAATAATTCAATCAAGGAGGGGAAAATGAGACACAAATTGCTGGTTTTGCTGTTGGCCGGGGCCATGTGGCTGCCCGCAACCTGTTTCGGGGAAAAACTGACATTGATGCTCGACTGGTTCCCCAACATCGACCACCTGCCGATCTATGTGGCTCAGCAGGAGGGTTATTTCAAGGAGCAGGGGCTGGAGGTCAAGATCATGAGCCCCTCGGAAACCACCGACGCCCTTAAGCTGGCGGCCTCCGACAACGTCGATCTGGCGGTTTCCTACCAGCCTCAGGCGGTGATCGGCGCCGCCCGCGGACTCGACCTCAAGGTGGTCGGACGTCTGGTCGAACATCCCCTGGGCGTTCTGCTCTTTCTCAAGGATAAAGGGTTCACGGTTCCCCAGGATCTCAACGGCAAACGGATCGGTTACACCGTTCCCGGCACCGAGGAGGTGCTGATCGGCGCCTTTGCCAAGATCAACGGTGTCAAGGATTACACCCTCATCAACGTCGGGTTCGCCATCGTTCCCTCGCTGACCGCGGACAAGGTCGATGCCATCATGGGTCCCTACAAAAATTACGAAACCATCGCCCTGGAGGATGCCGGACACCCCTCCGCCTATTTTCAGCTGCAGGATTGGGGGGTGCCCGATTATGACGAATTGATCTTCATAGCCGGCCCGCAGGCCATGAGCCGCAAGCGGGAGGCCATCAAGGGGTTTGTAATGGCGGTTCAGCGCGGCATCGAGCTGGCCAGAAAAGACTCTGGACGCGCTCTGGAGGCTTTTTTCAAGGGGGTGCCCGATGCCGACCGCGCCCTGGAGAGCCGGGCTTTCAAGCTGACCCTCCCTTATTACGCTCACCACCAAAAACACGATCCCCAGCGCTGGCAACGGTTCGCCGATTTTGCGGCCCAATACGGCCTCATCGACAAGGCGGTTATCACCGGGCCCCTGCTCCAGAGCTGGGAATAGTCTTCATCGTAAAATAGTATTTCTAATTTTGTGAAAAAATTCGGCCGCCCCATGGCATTTGCCCCTGGGGCGGTTATTTTTTTTAAAGCAAGGTAATTTTTGGGACATGAGATATTGACAAAAATAAAATAGTATTTTAAATTTTCAAAAACAAACGCCAAAAATTCAAAATTTGAAAAAGTCAATAGCCTAAAAATGAATAAAAAAAATAGTAAAAACAAAAGTTTAAAAAAATTATCCGGAATTTTAACGCCGTTGTAGTTTTGTTTTTTTCAAGCTCACAGTTATCCAAGGAGGCCGACTATGGCGCAAAAGAAGATGTCCGGGGAAGTTTTTCTGCCATCGAAGGAAGTGATCGAAAAGGCCCACGTCAAAAACTGGGACGAACTCAACAAGCGGGCCCAGGAGGATTACGAGGGGTTTTGGGCGGCGGAAGCCGAAAAGCTCCACTGGTTCAAGAAATGGGACAAGGTTCTCGATGAATCCAACAAGCCTTTCTACAAGTGGTTTGTCGGAGGCACCACCAACATCGCCTACAACTGCCTCGATGTCCATCTCACCACCTGGCGGCGCAACAAGCTGGCTCTGTTCTGGGAAGGAGAAAACGGGGATTTCAAATCCTACTCGTATTACTATTTGCATAAATATGTCTGCCGGTTTGCCAATATTCTGAAGAGCATGGGGGTAGGCAAGGGGGATCGGGTTACCATTTACATGGGGAGGGTTCCTGAACTGGCTTTCGCCATGCTGGCCTGCGCCCGTTTGGGCGCCATCCATTCCGTGGTTTTCGGCGGCTTCTCCGTCGAGGCGCTCCATGAGCGGCTGGAGGACAGCAAATCGAAGGTTCTGATCGTCTCCGACGGTTCCTATGTCCGGGGGAAGGTCGTCGACCTCAAGGGGATTGCCGACGAGGCCCTGGCCCGGGCCGCCACGGTGGAGCATGTGGTGGTGGTGAAGAGGACCGGACACGCCGTCAACATGGAGCCGGGACGGGATTACTGGTACCATGAACTCTGCGCCCTGCCGATGGGAAATATGGGGTGCGAGGTTGAGCAACTGGATGCTGAAACCCCGCTGTTTTTACTCTACACCTCGGGAACCACCGGCAAGCCCAAGGCGATTCTGCACACCCATGGCGGCTATATGGTGGGGACCTATGCCTCGCTCAAATATGTTTTCGACATTCGCGAGGAAGACCGCTACTGGTGCGCCGCCGATCCGGGCTGGATCACCGGGCACAGCTACATCGTCTACGGGCCGCTGCTGACCGGCGTCACCTCCTTCATGTACGAAGGGGCGCCGACCCATCCCTATCCCAACCGCTGGTGGCAGCTCATTGAAAAATACGGGATCAACATCCTCTACACCGCCCCCACCGCCATCCGCGGCCTCATGAAGTATGGGGATGCCTGGCCCCAGCGGCACGACCTTTCTTCCCTCCGTCTTTTGGGAACCGTCGGTGAGCCGATCAATCCCGAAGCCTGGAAGTGGTATCACCGGGTCATCGGGCGCGGCAAATGCCCCATCATGGACACCTGGTGGCAGACCGAAACCGGCATGTTCATGATCACCCCGATGCCGTGCGTGCCCCTGAAACCGGGGTCCGGAACCCGGCCTTTCCCCGGCCTGATCATGGATGTCGTCAATGAGGACGGCGAGACGGTGAAACCCAACGAAGAGGGTTTCCTGATCATCAAGCGGCCCTGGCCGGCGATGATGCGGACCATCTACAACGACCCGGAACGCTATGTCAACCAGTACTGGAGCCGCTATCCCGGCTATTATCTGACCGGGGATTCGGCGCGCCGCGACGAAGACGGTTACTACTGGATCATCGGCCGCGTCGACGATGTCATCAAAGTATCCGGCTACCGGCTCGGCACCGCCGAGATTGAAAGCGCCCTGGTCAGCCATACCTCCGTAGCCGAAGCGGCCGCCATCGGTCTGCCTCATGAATTGAAGGGGAATGCCATTCATTGTTTCGTCATCCTCAAGGAAGGGGTGGAAGGAACCCCCCAACTGGCGGATGACCTTCGCAAACATGTCGGTCACGAGGTCGGGCCCATCGCCAAGCCCGAGCATATCGATTTCGTGAAGTCCCTCCCCAAGACCCGCAGCGGCAAGATCATGCGGCGGGTGTTGAAGGCCAAGGCCTTGGGGATCGATCCCGGCAACCTGAGCACTTTGGAGGAATAGAAAGGCCGAATTCATAACAGCTTTGGAAAAATGAAAAAGAGGAGGGGAGCCGAAAGCTCCCCTCCTCTTTTTTGAGAAACAAAAAAAAGCGTGACCGGAATCCGCTTTGTGCCAATCCTCGGCCTGGAAACTACTGGAGGGAAATCCGCTCAGCTCCTTAGGGGACCTGATGGGATTTCCTCTCGTTCGGTTCCGGTTCCTCGGATGAGAAGACAGGGCTTCTGGCGTGGGACCCGGTCACACTTGAGGAGGCGACACAACCATTTCATAACTATTATACCACGCTCCCGGGGGATTTTCAGGTGGCGAGGGGAACGGAGCGCTCTCTATTCCCGCACAAAGGTGTCCATTTCCGATTCATGGACCATGCGCATCAGCCGGGCGTATTCCGACTCGATGAGCAGATAGTGGTTGTGGGTCCACTCGGCGTTCTGGCGGAAGATTTCCTGAACCTTGGGATTGCTGATCCGGTCGCACAGTTTCAGGAGCTGCTGTTCCAGCGCCTGTTCTTTTTCCATGGCCAGCTCCATGGCGCGGCGTTCGTCGAATTCCGGTTGGGAAATCAGTTTTTTCAGATCCTCAGTCCAGTTGGATTCCAGGTGAGGCGGTTGATCCAGGAAAGAATCGAGGTCCTCGATCTCCGTGCCCTCATAGATACTGAAAAAAGAATGGGCATGTTCCATCTCCTCCGCCGCCAACAGGTTGAAAATCCTGCGGACCTCGTTATGTTGGGTTTGGCGGGCGGCCAGCCGGTAAAAATCCATGGCATTTTTTTCCGTTTGGATGGAGTCCAGGATCGCCTTGGAGAGGTCGGAGTTGCTGAGCATTGTTTTTCCTCCTCGTCATCGGGGGTGCACAAACAGACCGGGTATTTGGATCAAGTTTACTAAAGAAAAGGCATTTAGGAAGGGCGGCGCCGGATGGGGCCGGAAAAAGGCAAAAAAAAGCTCCGTTCGGAGACGGAGCCAAAGTGAGGAGGAGGAAGGAGCCGATTTTTTTGTTGGGAGGTACGACGGTTCGCCTTGATTTTCACTCAATCCGCCAAAGTTGGTTCCTGAAAAACGCTTTAGGCTTCCCACTCGCCGGTGGGCCTGCTCACCGCATTTTTACCCGGAATGTGATCTCGTCGCTGTTAGTGAATTTTCCGGGGAACCGCCGTACCTGTTGCTTCTTTTTAAATGCGACAGTCGTGCCAAGCGGCAGGAGTCTTTTTTTCCTTGTTCCAGACGCCCGCAACGGACGGAAAAAGCCAGAAAAAGCCGTTGGTTGGAATGGCGAGGGGGAATTGCCGGAAGGTTTTAGGAGAGAAGGACGGCGGCGGAGAGTATGTCAACATCCTGACGGGATATGACAAATTGCGCTCCATCAAAAAATAATCCTGTTATTACAGGAGGGTAGCGACGAAGGCGAGATAGGCTCGGATGTCACATTTGCGCTCCAACCCCGCCGCCGTCATGGAACGGACCTTGCCGAAGATCGGCCGCTGCGGCCAGGGGCGGTCGTGAAGGCCAAAGACCCACCCCACCCCGGCGTAGGAATTGGGGTCCCGGCCGTCGAGAAAATAGGCGTTGTTCAGCGCCAGGGCCGCGGCGAAACCCTCTTGGGGCGAGGCCGACCATTCGAGGATCTTTTTCCCCCAGTACATCCGCAGATAGTTGTGGAGAAAGCCGGTGATCCTCATCTCGGTCATGCAGGCGTTCCAGTAGGGGTCGTGGGTTTCGGCCGCTTCGAGCTGAGGCAGAGGGTAGCGATAGGGCCGGGGATCCAGGGCGTGTTTTTCCAGGGTCTGTTGGGCCCAGGCCGGGAGGCCTTCGTAGGCATCGTAGGCCCGGTTGAAAAAAGCGTGGTTGAGGGCCAGCTCCCGCCGCACCAGAAGCTGTTCCTCCAAGGCTTCGCTGTTTTCGGAAGGAGGGATCGCCGCGAGTTCCAGGGCGAGCCGCAACGGCGAGATCTGGCCGAAGTGGAGATAGGGGCTCATGCAGGAGACATCGCCACATTGGGGCTGGTTGTGGTGGGCCTGGTAGCGGGCCAGGGAGTCTTTGAGGAAGCGCCGGAACCGGATCAGGGCCTGGGAGCCCCCGCCCCGGAAAAAGCGGCTCACCGGCGGCGCCGAGCCGGCCCGGATCCCCAGCTGCCGGCACAGGAGCTCGGGCTCCTGCTCCAGATCGAGGCCTCGTTCCGGGACTTGCCGGAGCGGGTGGCGGAGCGGCGTTGCGGCCACCGGGACCAGGAAGCGCTCCGCCTGGCGCCACAGCTTGCGCCGGATCGTATAGGCGCCGTACTCGGCCTTGTTCGAGGCGGTCTCCACCGGCACGATGGCGTCGCTCTCCACCGCCGCCACCCGGCAGGGGGCCTGCTCCGCCACTAGGCTGCGCCAGCCCCGTTGGTGGCGCAGATAGCCGCAATCAGTGACCAGAAGGGCTGCCGCCGCGGCCTGGGCCAGGGCCGCAGCCGTGGGATGGCCGGCGCTGACCAGCAGCGGGACGCCCCGCGTTCTCAGCTCCCGTTGTGTTTCCCGCAACCCCTCCAGCAAAAAGGTGAAATGCCGCGTGTTGGCCTCGGGATAATCCTTCCAGAGGCCGAACACCACCCGCACCGGCAGCCCGAGCTCGTTGGCCCGCCGCACCGCATATTCCAGGGCATGGTTGTCCGCGGCCCGCTGGCTCTGCTGCATCCAGTAGAGGACCCAGCTGCCATCCCGAAGCGGTTTGTCATTGAGAAGATGGATTCTCTCCTCGGGGATGTCCGGCTCCGACACAGAGGTTTCCTTTCCGCTTTTTTCAGAGCATTATAGCAACGGAATCGATTGCCGTCCCCAACCACGAAAAAGGGTGTCGCGGATGCTGGAGATATTGAATCGGATCGAGCCTTATTCGTCCCTCGGTTTGCGTCTGGAAGCGCTGGATTCGGAACGGGCCGTGATTTCCATGCCCCTGGATGGAAACCGCAACGACAAGGGGACCGGCTTTGCCGGCTCCCTCTATTCGGCCTTGGTGCTGGCCGGCTGGTGCCTGACCATGAAGACCTGCGCCGACCGGGGAGACGGACCCTGGGAGGCCATGATCAAGGGTTCCCAGGTTTCCTTCCTGCGACCCGTGGCCTCCGACTGCCGTGCCGTGGCGCGCTTCGACGGGCCGCCCGAACCGAAAGGGAAGGGGCGCTGGAAGGTCGCGGTGACCGTGGCGGCCTTCGATGCCGAAAACCGGCTCTGCGCTGAGTTCCACGGCGATTATCGCGGATTTTCGGCGGCCCGGCCCCCTGCCGACCGGCCAACAACGGATCATCAACGAAAGGGATGAGGGATGGATATCGCAGCGATCCGGGTCTTTATCTTTGACGTCAACGGCGTGCTGATCCTCTCCAACGTCGGCAACGCCCAGGCCCTGGCCGAGAGCTTCAGCGACGACCCCGCCATCCGGGAGCGGATCATCGCCCTCTACTGGACCCTGGGGGGGATCGACCGGGGGAGCAAGATCCGCACGGTCCAGGAGCGGATCATCGGCCGTCCGTTCCGGGAAGGGGAGTTCGAACAGCGCTGGGAGCGGTTCCGCAAGCTCTCCAGCAACTCCATGCGGACGGCGCCCCTGGGCCGCGGCTGCCGCGAGGTGCTCTCCCGGCTCAAGGAACTCGGCAAGGTCCGGGCCGCGCTTTCCAACACCCCGCCGGCCCAGCTGGATGAGGTTCTCAAGGCGCGGAACCTGGAGCGCTGTTTCGAGATCGTCCGCGGCGGCGGCGATTGGCCCAAATCCGAATCCCTGGCCCGGCTGCTGGCCGAGACCGGGTTTCAGCCCGGAGAATGCCTGTTTCTGGCCGACGGCCGCGGCGACCTGGCCGCGGCCCGCCAGTCCGGGGTTCCCTTCATCGGCATCAACGACATCGGCGGCGAGTTCGACGGCGCCCAAGATGTGATCGGCCCCTATCCCGATCTCGGCGCCTGGGGGGAGGAAAACCTCGGGCTGAAGTTGGGGGATTGAGCTTCACTCCAGAGGCAGGCAGACCTCCGCTTCCCGGCCGCCGGTCACCGCGAGCAGTTGATCGAAGGTGATCGGCACCGCCGAGTGGTCGTTGCCGGCCGCGGCATAGGTCCTGGGAAAGCGGCGCAGCGAGGAATCGAGCAGCACCGGCAGCCCCTCGGGCAGCAGGAAGGGGCAGACCCCGCCGGGCCGGTAGCCGCTGAAGCGCTCCACCTCCTCGGCCCCCGGCAGCCGCGCCTTGCCGGTCAGGCCGGTTTCCTTCTTGAGCCGCGAGGTGTTGACCTTGCAGTCGCCGCAGGTCACCACCGCCACCGCTTGGCCGCCCACGATCAGCACAATGGTCTTGGCGATCTCCGCCACGCTGCACCCCACCGCCAGGGCCGCCGTGGCCGAAGTCGGGGTCGGCTCCTCGAACTCCCGGACCTCGATGCCGCGGTCCGTCAGAAAATGGCGGATTTCGTCGATCGTCGGCATGGCGCCAATTGTCCTTTCCATTTCAGGAGAAACAACGGCTTTTGGATAGCACAAAACATCCGCCGTGGGCAGCTTTTTCTGGTCCCGCCCCCTTCCCAAAAAAGCCATAAAAAACTTGTAACTGTTCAGCTTCATCTAAAAACATAAAACCGGATGCAACAGGGATCAAAGGGATGGGGAATGGTTGCAAAAAGTAAACGGTTTTCCCCACACTCCATTCGGTTTTGGTTTGCTATGGGCTTTCTTCGCGGCGTCGTGGCTTCGCGTGGGAAAAGGGTTTGGCTTTCACCGCCCGTTCGCTCAAGCTCACTCAAGGTCACGAAGGATGGAAAGGGAGCACCTTCTTATTCATCCCCCTTTGCGATCTGCGGTAAAAGATCATGGCGATGGTGAAAAGTTGCAAAAACTTTTTTTCAATTTTAGAAAATTTCGGACCACAAAAGAATTTATGGGATTAATATGAAAAAATTTGTTTTCTATCGTGAGGTTTTCGCGACTTTTGATGTGACATTCCATCCGAGGGGGGCCTATGTCGGAATTCCTCTATCTGGAACGGCTGCTGTGGTTCGACGCCCGGATTCGGGCCAACCGGTATCCCAACGCCCGCACCCTGGCGGAAAAATTCGAAACCTGCCAACGTTCCGCCCAGACCTGCATCGAGAGGTTTCGAGAGCGCTTCGACCTCCCCCTGGAATACAACCCTCAAAAACGCGGCTATACCTACCGCGACCCCGCCTTTCAGATCCCTTTCATCCAACCTCACCAGCAGGAGATCCTCGCCCTGCTGATTGCCGGCAACCTTCTCAGCCACGCCGCCGGCGGCTTCATCAGCCGCGCCATCGCCCGCTTCGGCAAACACCTTCTGGCCCAGACTGAACAGATCGGCCTCAGCGAAAAACGCCTGGCCGAAGCCTTCTCCGGTCAATGGCACGGCTTTGCCCCGGCGCCTGCCGAGGTGTTTCGCAAAACCGCCGACGCCCTGCTCAAGAACCTGCTGCTGAGCATGGAATACCATTCTCCCCAGCAGCCTCACGAACCGACCCGCCGCATGGTCGAGCCCCACCATCTCCAGCATTACATGGGCACCTGGTACCTGATCGCCTTCTGCCGGAACAAGCGGGAATGGCGCAAGTTTTCCCTGGCTCGCATCACCGGACTGAAGGTCGAAAAAAACGGCTTTGCGCCCCGCGACCGGGAGGAATGGCGGCATCAGCTGGAGGGGGGCTTCGGCATCTTTCAGGGCGGGGAATTGACCTTGGTGCGGCTGCGCTTTGCCCCCTCCCGCGCCCCCTACATCCGTGAACAGCACTGGCATCCGCAACAGATTGTTGACGAGCGGCCGGACGGCGGGCTGATCCTGGCCTTCCCCGTGGCGGACTTCCGCGAAATCAAACTGGAGATTCTGCGCTACGGCGCCGAGGTCGAGGTGCTTGAACCGCAAGGGTTGCGTGACGAGGTGGCACGGGAGATCAGGGCCATGTCAAAAATTTATGAATGAAAAATTTCGGGAGATATGCAACGGAACTGCACAGCGGGAGTGGCAGGATGGAGAGCGCTGTTAGTACCTTTCTCCTGAAAGTCTGTCATAAAAAACAAGAAATTTTTCTGGGTTGCGGGCGTTAAACCCAGCTTAGGAATGACGAAAGAAAAGCCATA
>JAFGOW010000142.1 GCA_016926265.1 Deltaproteobacteria bacterium
ATCCCTTTTCAAGAGGCATGTCATGGCAAAACAGCTGATCGATTGCCGGGGGCTTTCCTGCCCGCAGCCGGTGGTCCGAACTAAAAAGGCGCTGGAGCAATCCCCCGGCGCGGAGATCGAGGTTCTTGTCGACAATGAGATCGCCGCCGAAAACGTGGCACGCTTTGCCCGATCACGGTGCTGGGTCGTCGCCAATACCCTCCGGGAGGGGGAGGAGATCCGCCTGACCCTGAAACCGGGAAGCGGTGAGTCCTGCGATGGCGCCGCTCCCGATGCGGCCGGAGAGGAAAAGGTGCTGGTCTACTGCCCTTCGGACCGGATGGGAGAAGGGGACGACGCCCTCGGGGCGGTGCTGATGCGGAGCTTTATCAAATCCCTGGCCGATATGGCCCCGCAGCCGCGGCGGATCGTCTTTGTCAACGGCGGCGTGCGGCTGACCACCGAAGGCTCGGTGCTGCTCGAAACCCTCCAGCAGTATGAAAAACAGGGGATCGAGATCTTCTCCTGCGGTACCTGCCTCGATTTTCTCGGCCTCAAGGAGCGGCTGGGGGTCGGCAAAACCACCAACATGTTCGAGATTCTGAGCGCCCTGTGGAGCTTCGACCGGGTGGTGCGGCCATGATCTATCTCGACAACGCGGCCACCACCTTTCCCAAGCCGGATGCGGTCTGGGAAGCGGTGATCTCCTGCGGCCGGGAGAAATGCGGCAACCCCGGCCGCAGCGGCCATCGGCTGGCGGCGGCCGCGGCCCGGGAGCTGTTCGCGGCCCGCGAGGCCGTGGCCGGTTTCTTCCACATCGCCGACTCGTCGCGGCTGATCTTCACCGCCAACGCCACCTCGGCCCTGAATACCGCCCTCTACGGGCTTCTCAAGGAGGGGGACCACGTCGTCACCTCGGCCCTGGAGCACAATTCGGTGATGCGGCCGCTCCATACCCTGGAGCAGCAAGGGGTAATCGCCCTGACCATGGTTTCGTGCAGCCCCCGGGGCGAACTCGATCCGGCCGATGTCAAAAAGGCGGTGCGCCCCGACACCCGGCTGGTGGTTCTCACCCACGCCTCCAACGTCTGCGGTGCCATCCTGCCGATCCGCGAGGTCAAGGCGTTGCTGCCGGAGATTCCACTGCTGGTGGATGCGGCCCAGACCGCCGGGGCGCTCCCCATCGACGTTCAAAAGTGGGGCATCGAGCTGCTCGCCTTTTCCGGCCACAAGGGGCTGTTGGGCCCGATGGGCACGGGCGGCCTCTACGTGGCGCCGGGGCTGCAACTCGCCCCGCTGCTCCAAGGGGGGACCGGCAGCCGCTCCGAGCGCTTGGAACAGCCCGATTTCCTGCCTGATCGGCTGGAGGCGGGAACCCCCAACCTCCCCGGCTTGAGCGGGCTGCGGGCCGGAGTGGAGTTTATCGAAGAGCAGGGACTCGAAAACATCCGGAACCACGAGAAGCGCCTCACCGGCCTGCTCCTCGACGGCCTGGCCGGCCACGATTGCATCCGCATCCACGGCCCGGCCGACCCGGAACGCCAGACCGGAGTGGTCTCCATCACCCTCGACGGCCGCGACCCCGGCGACATCGCCCGCCGCCTTGACCGGGAGTTCGGCATCGCCTGCCGCGCCAGCCTTCACTGCGCGCCGTTGGCCCACCGGACTTTGGGCACCTATCCCCAGGGGTCGGCGCGCCTCTCCATGGGCTTTTTCAATACGGAAGAGGAGATAGAAGAGGCGGTGCGGGCGCTGCGCGCCATCGCGGAGGAAAAGATATGACGAAGGAGGCCGCCTATATCCTGATCCTCCCCTCCATCCACTATGTCCTGAAGGTGGAGAAGGAGGCCAAGGCCCGAGGAATCCCCATTGAACTGATTCCGACGCCGCGCCAGATCTCCACCGACTGCGGCATGGTGGTGGAATTCCGCGGGGCTTACCGGGAACCGGTGCTGGCGCTGCTGGCCGAGAAGGAGATCCCGGCCGAGGCCCTCTACCGCCGCAACGGGGATGGGTTTGAGGCGGAGCCGTTGGGGTGAGCGGGGAGGGGAACCGATCGGCAATGAAAATCTGTAACAATTCACCATCGCCATGATCTTTTACCGCAAAGATCGCAAAGGCCGCAAAGAGAAGAAAAAGGGGATGCTTCCCTTTGCGTCCTTGGCGTCTTGAGTGAGCTTGAGGGAACGGGCGTGAAACCATAGACCTGGCCTCACGCGAAGACGCGAAGGCGCGAAGAAAGACCAAAGCAAACCAAACCCGAATGGAATTTGGGAAAAACCATGTACCTTTTGTAACCATTCTCCATCCCTTTTATCCCTGTTGCATCAGGTTTCATGTTTTTAGATGAAGCTGAATGGTTACGAAAATCTTGACAAGGAGGGTTGAATGAAAGGGTTGAAAAACATCTTCGCGGGACCCTGGGGGATCATCGGGGTCGGGGCGGCTATCGGGATTCTGGCGGCCCTGCTGCAAAAATGGGGAAATCCCGGCAACATGGGGGTCTGCGTGGCCTGTTTCGAGCGCGATATCGCCGGCGCCCTCGGCCTGCATCGGGCCGCCGTGGTGCAGTACATCCGCCCCGAAATCATCGGTTTTGTGTTCGGCTCCCTGGGGGGCGCCTATCTCTTCAAGGAATTCCGTCCCCGACTCGGCTCGGCGCCCATCGTCCGCTTCGCGCTCGGAATCTTCGCCATGATCGGCGCCCTGGTCTTCCTCGGCTGCCCGTGGCGCGCCGCGCTGCGGCTGGCCGCCGGCGATGGCAACGCCCTCCTCGGCCTGGCCGGCCTGGTGGCCGGGGTCTGGATCGGCACCCTGTTTCTGAGGGGCGGCTACAACCTGGGGCGCTCGCAGCCCACCCATCATACCGCGGGCTGGATGCTGCCCCTGTTCATGGCGGGGCTGCTGGCCCTGCTGGTTATTTTCCCGGCTCTCCCCGGCGAGGCGCAAAGCGGCGTGCTCTTCTACAGCCTGAAAGGGCCGGGCGCCATGCACGCACCGCTTCTGGTCTCCCTGGCGGTGGGGCTGCTGATCGGTTTCCTGGCCCAGCGCAGCCGGTTCTGCACCATGGGCGCGATCCGGGATCTGGTCCTGTTCC
>JAFGOW010000143.1 GCA_016926265.1 Deltaproteobacteria bacterium
AAAAGAAACCGGCCCCGTTTCCGCTCGCCCTTAAAGGGCGGGTTCCCTCCGGGTCAATTTTTCCGGCGGCGAGCGCAAAAACTCGGCTGGGGGTCGCCTCAGACAGTTTGCGCTCGAATTCCCCGCCGTAAAAATCGTCCCTCCGGCGAGCGGAAAAATGGGGTTTGAAAGCCTTAGATTCTTTAGACCCTATGTTTTTAACCCCATTGTTGACGCAGCCGGAATGCCGCTGCCGGTTCGGGTGGATTTCATAGAGCGGCAAACTGTCTGACCGCAGGGAGTTTTTGCCGCTCCGTAGAACCGGCGGCGGCATGGAGGGAACCCGCCGCCCTTGGGCGGGCGAAGTCAACGGGGCGCCCTTTTTCGCTTCCTTTTTGGGCGCGCAAAAAGGATGCCGGGCGCGGGGCGGAGCCCCGGATCAGGAGCAGACTGGAAAAACCGGGCGGTCACCCGATAGCGACTAGCCTCAATCACCCAAACAAACCCCATTGGACCTGGGGCGTTGACGGGAGGAAAGCTATGAAACGAATGATTGCAATCCTGGCGCTCCTGCTGTCCGGCCTGGCGACGACGGCCTTCGCGCCGAAACCGGCGGAGAATGGCCGGGGGATCAATCTGGTGCCGGGCCACAGCGCCTTGGCCCTGGAGCTGTACCGCGAACTCGCGGCCCAAAAGGGCAATCTCTTCTTCTCCCCCTACAGCGTCTCCTCGGCCCTGGCCATGACCTACGCCGGGGCCCGCGGCGCTACCGAACAGGAGATGGCCCGAGTGCTCCACTTCGCTTCCGGCCAAGAGGCCCTGCATCCCGCCTTCCGGGATCTGAACCGCGAGCTCGTTGCCGCGGCCGACAATGGCGGCCAGAAGCTGGAGATCGCCAACGCCCTGGTCCTGACCGGCGGCGACGTCAGCGACGACTTCAAGAAACTGGTGAAGCAGTACTATGAAGCGGAAATCTTCGGCGGGAAATTGGAGCAGATCAATGCCTGGGTCAGGCGCCGGACCCATGGGAAGATCGATTCCATCCTCGAGCGGCTCTCCCCCAACACCGTCTGCGCCATCCTCAACGCGGTCTATTTCAAAGGGATCTGGCAGCGCCGGTTCCGGAAGGAAAACACGGCCGAGGCGCCGTTTCGGGTCTCGGAACAGGAGCGCCTGAACGTCCCCCTCATGTTCCAGAAGAACGAATTCCAACTCCTGGAGAAGGAGGATTTCCAGGCCATCTCCATCCCCTACCGGGGGAACGGGCTCGACCTGGTGGTGCTGCTGCCCCGCACCACGACCGGGCTCGGGGCACTGGAACAGCAGCTGAGCGGCGCGGCCCTGAGCGAGTGGCTCAGGGAACTGGACCGGCAGCGGCCGCGCAAGGTCCGGCTCTTCCTGCCGAGATTCCGGCTCGAAACCGGCTATGACCTGGTGCCGCCTTTCCAGAAGCTGGGGATGAAGGAGGCCTTTACCGTCGGGGTGGCCGATTTCCGCGGCATGGGTTATCCCAAGGGGGATCTCTTCATCAACCAGATCCGGCACAAGGCCTTTGTCGAGGTCAACGAGGAGGGGACCGAAGCGGCCGCCGCCACCGCCGTGGAGATGGCCCTCAAGGCGGCGATGCCCGAGCCGCTGTTCCGCGCCGATCACCCCTTTCTGTTTCTGATCCGCGATCGAACAAGCGGCGCGTTGGTGTTCCTGGGGCGGCTGGAGGATCCTCGTCCCCAGTGAGCCGGCATGAGAGCAGGCCTGGATCGCGGCCCAGCTGTTCCACACCCAGCTTTGGGAAATCCGGCGGGAACGATGCTGTCACCATCGCTGCCGCGAACACCTCGGGGGAAAAAAGGTTTTAGAAGAGCAAGAAAGGAGTCATCACCATGAAGGGTAAAACGGAAATCAAGGCAGGCGGGATCACCGTCACGGGGGCCAAGGTCGGAATGGGGGTCGCCGCATTTCTCTTTCTGTTCGGGCTGATTTTCCTTGCCCTCGTCCTGCAGGATATGTCCCCCTCGGAAATGGGCCTGACAGCCCTGATCGGGCTCTTTTTCCTCGGCTTCCTGGGCGCCTGCCTGGCCATGATGGTTTTCTACTGGCGCCTGATCAAGGCGGGGGGCCAAGCCAAGCCCGATTCGCTTCTGGAATTCCAGCACGGCACAGACACCGGCCCCGCGGGGGAGAAAGGCGATTTTTCCGAGCGGCTGAGAAAACTGGAGGCTCTGAAGGAGGACGGCCTGATCACCGAGGCCGAGTATCTTCAAAAACGGCAGGCGCTCCTGAAAGAGGACTGGTAACGCCTCGGAAATCGAGGTCGCCTCCCGCTGTTTTTATTCCTCGCAGACCCTTCGGCAGGCATCGAGACTTTCGAATGGAGTCACTCCGCCGCAGCCGCCGTAGGCGAATTCCCGGCATTTCCCGGCAAGGGAATCGTAATAGGCGACCCAGAACAGCGCCTTGCAGGGTCCGTCCTGGGGAACCATGGGGCAGCGGCCCCGGATATCGACCTCCCGGTTTTGCTCCTTTTTCAGGATCGGATTCAGGAACAACGCCGCCTCCTTGTGGCCGTTGAACAGACAGAAATCGATATCCTGTTCCGTCGGTTTAACGCCCTTTTCCGTCAACGCCTTGATGATGGTGAGATTCCCCGCCTGGCAGGCATCGTGGAGGATTTTTTCGGTGCTTGGCCGGGCGCCCTTTTCCAGCAACAGCCGAAACAGTTCCTCCTGCCCGGTCCTGGCCGCCTCGTAAAGCGAGGCGTCGTTGAAAGGGACGCCGTTTTTGAGGAAGATCAGGGCGATCTCGCCTCGGCCCCGGCCGATGGCCTGATTGAGAAAATCGGCGTCGGTGAATTTCTGGAAATCGAAGCCGTACCTGGCGAAGAGGTGGACCAGGTCGACGGCCCGCTGCCGGGCGTCCCAGAAGATAACGTTGTAAAGCGGCGGCCTCCCCTCGACATCCTTGATATTCAGCTCAGCCCCTTGTTCCACCAGCCGTTGGGCGACATCGTAAACCATATAGCTGACAGCATCATGAAGCGGCGTGCGCCCATCCCTGTCTTTGGCCCGGATGTCGGCGCCGAGCGCCAGCAGCGCCCTGGCCGCGGCGTTGTCCATGTAGCGCAGCGCGCAATGCAAGGGGGTGGCTCCATCCTTCGGATCCCGGAAATTGACATCGGCCCCCCGGTTGACCAGATCGGCGATGACCTCCGGGTCGGCGTTCTTCTGTTGGCAATAGGAGAGCAGCGCCTCGGAAGCGCCGGAAACGACCTGCTCTCCGCCCTGGGCGGCGAAAACTCCGCCCGCTGCCAAGAGAACCAGGGACCAAACGCCCAACCCGGAACGCACCCATTTTTTCATATCCCCTCCTTGCCTTCCTAAAGAGATCCGCTCAAAAATTATCTGGCGCCGGTCTCACTTTTCGGGTCTCATCCGCTGCCGCCGCCCGATGAGGAAATAAACCACGGGCAGAACCAGAGAGATCGCGGCGGCCACCGCCCAGACCGGATTTCCCCACCCCGAGGGGGGGAAGAACATCCCGGCGCCGATGCCGATGACCGCGAACAGCAGCGCCGCCAGGGTGACCGCCAGCCACACCATCTTGTTGCCGCCGGCGAACTCTCCGGTCACAATATCCAGCAGCGCCAGCACCGGGAGAATCACGCCGAAGCCGAGAAGACCGGCGTTGATCGAGGCCAAAACCACCCACAACGCCGCGATTCCCAACACCGCCAGAACAATTCGCAAGGTCTTGTTCATTGACACCCCTTTTCCTTTTTCAGCGACGTTGCCCGCGCCTCGTTTGTGACTTTTGGAGGACCGCTTTTCCTAAAATCCTCCCGGTCAGGAAAGCCTCCCAAACCCGAGTTTACCCTCTTTTCCGGGAGAATCGGCTGCGGAATGAAAAAAGAGGTTTTTGCAAACAGGGTGCCGGAAATTCATTCCTTCAAAAACCACCACTGGAAACGGTTTTTTTGTTACCCGGATACAAAAATTGTCATTCCCTAAATGACGCGGGGAAAACCGATGCCGACGTCGATTCCGGAGCACTGAGAAATGTTTAAAAAATTCAGTCTGTTGGGGTTCCGAACTTTGGAGGCCGTTTCATCAGCGTCCTTCCTCCCCACTCCTTGGAATATTATTTGAAGCAGCAAGGATCTTGGGTCGAACCGGACCTGGCGCCAGCGTGCCGTTCATCGGCCTATTAATTGCCACCTTCCCCTCAGGCCTGTTATTATTGGAGCCAGCAAATTTCACCCCTCTCCGCGCCCTTCCGAACCGGTGGCGAAGAAGGGAAAACAGCCGTTTTCCCGCTTTGCAGCAAAGGAAATCGTCTATGAAAAAGCTATGGATCCTCTGCCTGTTGCTAATCCTGGCGCCCTGTCTCGCCTGTGCGGGACAAACCCCGATCGGAAAAACCAAAACGGCTCAGGGGCAGGTTCTCGTACTCCGCAGCGGTGGAGCCAGGGTTCCCCTCCGCATCGGCGATCCCCTCTATCAGAACGACACCTTGCGGACCGGAGCAAACGGCTCGGTGGGGATCCTCTTCGAGGACGACACGATTTTGTCCCTGGGCCCCAACAGCGAACTGACCATCGACGGCTACGTTTTCGCCCCGGAACAAGGCCTTATGTCGATGATCTCCCGGATGATCAAGGGGACCGCCTCGTATATGTCGGGCGTCATCGGCAAGCAGGCGCCCGAAGCGGTCAGGTTCCAGACCCCCGACGCCACCATCGCGCTGCGCGGCACCCATTTCCTGGTCAAGGTGGAACAACCCGAACCGCGGCTGGCTTACGATTGGTCCGGCGCCTTCCTGGGTGCCATGCTGGGCTATTCCTGGATGCCTCTCGACTACCATGAGCCCGACTATCCGGGATACCAGCGCCATCCGACCCTCGATGGCTTCAACGGCGGAGCGCTGCTGGGCTGCAACTTCCAGCGCGACCGCCTGGTCTTCGGCCTGGAAGCGGACGGAGCGTTGGGCGATCTCAAGGAAAGCGCCCACCGGACCGCCTTCAACGACTATTCCGCCTTCAAAATCAGCTGGAACGCCCATCTGCGCCTCAAGACCGGCATCGCCTTCGATACCACGCAGTTCTATGTCGCGGGCGGGCTGGCGCTGGCGGAGGTCACGCTCAAGGACACCGACCCTCGCTGGGGAAACGGCGATGCCATCCATGCCGGCTGGACGATCGGCGCCGGCATCGAGCAGGCGCTGGGGAAAAACCTGCGGCTGCGGCTCGAATACCTCTACGACGATTACGGCGACAAGAGCTACCGGATCTCGGGCATCAACCCCTACCGGGCGGAGATCGACCTGACCGGCAGCACCGTGAGGGCCGCCCTCTGCTATCGCTTCTGACCGATTTTAAACCAACGGGGGATAACGGATAAGGGCGCCGATTTTCAGATCCGGCCCCTGGCGGCAATCTCCGGGAACAGCGGTTTCGATTGGAGGAGATCCCTATGAAGACCTACATCGTCCTGGTATTTTGTTTGGCTCTATTCTGGATGACGGCGGGATGCGCGGACAAGAAGAGTTTGGTGGTCCTGGTCCCCGACCCGGACGGCCGGGTCGGGCAGTTGGAGGTAGCCAATGAAGGGGGCAGGCAGGTTTTGAGCCAGGCCAACCAGGCGGTGCGGATTGCCGACGCCAAAACGGCCCCGAGCCAACCGGAAACCTTGAGCGAGGATGAGATCCGGGCCGCCTTTTCCCAAGCCCTGGCCTCCCAGCCGCGGCCGCCGGTGAAATTCATCCTTTACTTCCTGCCGAGTTCCGACGAACTGACCGAGGAATCGACAGCCCTCCTCCCCCAGATTCTCCAAACCATCCGGGACCGGAATTCCACCGACATCGTCATTTCAGGGCACACCGATACGGTCGGCAGCAGGGAGTACAACTACCGGCTCTCGCTGCAACGGGCACAGGAACTCTCCACCGTCCTGGCGCTCAGCGGGGTGCCCGCCTCCGACATCACCACCACTTCCCACGGCGAGGGAAATCCTCTCGTAAAAACGGCGGATGAGGTCGAAGAACCGCGGAACCGCAGGGTCGAAGTGGTGATCCGATAAGCGCGGCCCTCCCCCCGGCGGTACGGGGTCCATCATGAAAAACAATGGCCATTTCCTAACCAAAAACAGATCGCAAAGCTGCCGCATCCTTGGCTGGGGGCTGGCCTTCACCCTCGTTTCCGGAGCGCTGTTTCTCTTCCACCCCACCCTGACGCAGCCGCTCGATGCCATCATCCAGGACCGGCACCTCAGATCCTTCCCGGACAACCATCCCGGCGACAGGCCGGTCATCATCGACCTGGACGAAAAAAGCCTTCAATGTTACGGGCAATGGCCCTGGCCCCGCTACCGGGTGGCCAGGCTGCTGGACAAAATCGCGGCCCTGCATCCGGCCGCCGTCGGTCTCGACATGATTTTTCCCGAGCCCGACGGCAGCTCCGCCGGCCGGGTGTTGAACGATCTGGAGCAAACCTTTCAAATCCAGCTCCGCGCCGATCGGCTCCCCGCCGCCTTGAGCGACAACGATACGATCCTGGCCGCATCCCTGGCCAAAGGACCTTTCGTCCTGGGCAACAAATTCCACTTTCAGCGGCAGGAAAAAAGTTCCGAGCGATGCTCCCTGCACCCCGTCAAGGTCTCGCTGTTGCGGGATGGAAAAACAGCGGAAGACGGGAGCGGGCTTCCGGAAAGCGCCGGCGTACTCTGCAACCTGCCCCTTTTGTCGGAGCGGGTGACCGCCTCCGGATTTTTCAATTACAGCCCCGACCGGGACGGGATGCTGAGACGCCTGCCGCTGCTGGTTCAATACAAGGGGCGAGTTTATGCCAACCTGGCCCTCGCCACGGTCCTGAAAAGCAAGGGAATCGATCACCTGCTTCTGAAAAAAGGGCGTAACGGCCTGGAGGCCATTCTTTTCCAGGGAACCTCGATCCCGGTCGATCCCCACGGCCAGCTTCTGATCAAATTCCGGGGTCCGAGAAGAAGCTTCGAGTACATCTCCGCGGCGGATATCCTGGCCGGCGCCGTCCCCAGGGAACGGCTGCAGGGCAGGATCGCCTTCATCGGCACCTCGGCCACCGGCCTCATGGAACTGCGGAGCACTCCCTTCGATCCGATCCTGCCGGGGGTAGAGGTCCATGCCACCGTGGCCGACAACCTGTTGAGCGGCGATTTCATCTCGGCGCCCGGCTGGTCCCACGGTGCGGTGCTTTTCCTCATGCTGGCCCTGGGAACGGCTTTGAGCCTGCTGGTCGCCTTCCGGGGGGCCGCTTTCGGTGTTCTGGTCCTGGCGGTGCTCTTGGCAGGGCTGTGGCTGGGAACCCAGCAGCTCTTTTTTCAGACCGGGTATTTTATCGCCACGGCCTTCCCGATGGCCGCCCTGATTGGGAACTATCTGTTGCTGACCCTGCTCAAATACCGGCTGGAGGAGACAAAGACCCTGGCCGGCCTGCGGGAACTTCTCATCACCCAGGACGCCGCCATCGAAAGCATGGCCAGCCTGGCCGAATACCGCAGCCAGGAAACGGGGAGCCACATCAAAAGGACCCGGCGCTACGTCAGGCTGCTGGCCGAGCAGCTCCGGAGCCATCCCAAATACAAACCCTTCCTGAATGACGCCACCATCGACCTCCTCTACAAATCAGCACCACTGCACGACATCGGCAAGGTCGGCATCCCCGGCAGCATTCTTCTGAAACCAGGCCCTTTGACCGCCGAGGAGTTCCAGGTCATGAAGGCCCACACCGTCATTGGGCGTAACGTCCTCGAAGCTTCCATCCGGAAGCTCGGACGGGACTCGTTCCTGTCCATTGCCGCCGAGATCGCCCTCTCCCACCAGGAAAAATGGGACGGATCGGGTTATCCTCAAGGGCTCCGGGGCGAAGCCATCCCCCTCAGCGGCCGGCTCATGGCGCTGGCCGACGTCTACGATGCCCTGATCAGCAAGAGGTCCTACAAAGAGCCCTCCCCTCACAACGTGGCCGTGGAGTACATCCGGGAAGGGAGGGGAACCCATTTCGACCCCGAGGTGGTGGCCGCCTTTCTGGAGATCCACGAACGGTTCCGGGAGATTGCTTGCCAATTCGCCGATGTCCAGGAGGAAAGAGACGTCCTGGCGGCCAGACACGCCCCCCGGGAAACGGGGACAAACCGATGAACGCTGAAATCCCTATGCGGGAATGAGCGCCTTTGTTGCCGCCTCCGCAACCATCCTGACCGCCCGCGCCCCCATCCTCCAGGTCCGCGCCTACGGCGGCGACTGCCAGACCATGGGCAACATAATGTTTTTCAGCTACCTGGCCTGCGCCGCGGCCCTGCCCTTTCGGTTGGCGCTGTAGGGGGGGCGCCGTAACGGCGGGAAAACCATCCTTTTCCGGCAACTATTCACAATCTACGCAGGTACCCGCGTTTATCGCTTCAAGACGTTTTTTGGTGGCCTCTCTTCGCGTTCTTGGCGGCTGCCAAGACCGGCTTTACCGCCCCCTCGCGGCGCTCGCTCAAGGCCGCAAAGGCCGCAAAGGAAACCAAAAGAGGTGAGGTTTTTCTAAACCCTATTTTTGTCTTCATTGGGCCTTCTTCGCGTCGTCGCCCCTTCGCGTGAGGCAAGGTCTTTGATTTCAGGCCCGTTTGCTGTACTCACTCAAGAAGCCAAGGGCGCAAAGGAAACCCTCCCCCTTTTTTCCCCTCTTTGCGCCCTTTGCGATCTTGCGGTAAAAGATCTCGCCGATGGCAAATGGTTCCTTTTTCCGAAGCATTCAAATGAAGATTTTTTTGGAAAGCGGCGGGATAATATGCTACCGTTTTCGAGAAATCGACGAGGGAACAGGCAGTTGCCTCGCCAATGGCAGGAGAGTATTGGCCCCGGTGCAATAGGTGGAAAATCCAAAAGCGGATTTTCCATGTTTTGCCCCCTAATACCACTTTTATGTGCATGATGAATCTAAGAAATGAACTTAAAAAACAACTTAGCTTCATTGAAACTTCCTGCGCATTATATGATAAGGGAAATATATATGAGGCGCTTCGAATAGCCGTAGCACTTCGAGTAATTTTCCATGACACAAAAAAAAGCACCTCAATTTTAACTCAACTAGATATCAAGGGAAAAATTCGTTTAATTACTACGATTGGATCGCAAATGACTCACGAAGAGCTTGCGGAAATTAAGGCATCACAAAATTTATTTTTGATGAGCCATATTCCACTAATGTTGACGCCGCTAGGCGTAAAACCACTACTAGAAAACCATGATAGCTCTGAAGTGACCGTTGCCGAAAAATGGTGGAACGAATTGGTTTTAATCAATCAAACTGCATTTTCTCGAAAAGATATTGTGTTGGTCGCAGCAAATGAGGATGGCGGAGCGCATGTAGAACCAAAGCCAAGTGCGAAAACGAAAAACTTAAAGGCAAGTCAAGGTAAATTCATCATCAAGCGGGGATTCCAACAAGTTTCAAAAGAGCTCATTGAACATCATTTACCAATTATACGACAAATCGGGTACGAAGTTTTACATAGTAAAATGCTGCTTCAGGTTGTAGCGGACACATAACAAAAAGATCAACCGAAGTGATTTCCTCGGCACTCTTCCCGGAAAAACAACTACCATTTTTACCTAAGCCACGCACCCAGTTATTGCCACAGCATGCAACACTTTCACAAATTATGAAAAAATAACCAAAACAATTTTCCCAATTCTGACGTTTCCGCTTTTAGTTCTGGAGTTAATTCCGTTGACAGTATACCTATCTTTAATATTTATAAAGGGCACGGATTTATTCCCCCCGCAAATGAAGACAGTTCCAGACAGTAAATAATCGAAAAATTTTTTTTAACTAAGAAAAAGTAAGTCCGGGAAGGCTTTCTGGCAGTGTAATTTTTCTTAAAGCTCATTGTGCTTCGAAAGGCGTATCATGAAAATCAATTTCACAAACAAAGAATATAGAAATTTGCTGGACTTCCTGTATTTAGGCAATTGGGTAATGACCGCCAACGATACCGAGGAAGATGAGAACAAAAGCAAATACGAAGAAATTACCCAAAAAATCTATTCCCACGCAAAAGATTTTGGGTGTGATGAGTTAATTGAATTCAATGCGGAATTTGGAGAATATTTTGAAACAGTTGAGTTTGAGGAATCTGAGGTAAATCAATATTTGGAGGATTACAACGAAAACAATTTTTGGGAAAATCTTATTATGAGACTGGCTGAAAGAGATTTTTTTAAAGAGATCAGCCCGGGAGAATTTAACAAACTAAGTTCTGAAGAAAAAATTACCAGAACACAGACCCATGAAAAAAAATGGGAGGAAGAATTTTCCAAGAACGGAATTATTAACTTGAAAATTTAATACATCACACCACCAAGTGGCCACCATATAGAACAAAAATGGCGGCCTGACTTTCTATGACTGCCATCCGGTGAAATAAACGCCGCTGGCTATCGGAGGGGGGGGAGACTGCATGATCGGTTACTGTGGGCTGGATTGCGAGGGATGCGGGGCGTTCATCGCCACCCGAAACAATGACGACGCCCTGCGCGTCAAGGTTGCCGAGGAATGGGCCAGGCTATACAATGCCCCCATCAAGCCGGAACACATCAACTGCACGGGATGCAAATCGGCGGGCGTGAAAACATTTTACTGCGAGCAACTGTGTGAAATCAGGAAATGCGCGGTAAAAAAATCGGTCGACACCTGCGCGGCCTGTTCTGATTACCCCTGTCCCAAGCTCGACGAGGTTCTGCGGATGGCCCCGCAGGCCAAGGCCACCCTGGACGGACTGAGAGGAAAATAGCTGGCGGGGTTGAATCCTTATAGACTAAAATTCCCGTCTCCCCGAGGACTCCATATGAAAAAATTTATCGTCGCCCTGCTCGCCCTTCTGCTTGTCTTGGGGTGCGCTCCCTCCATTCCCCCGAATTCCGTCACCCAGACCTCCACCATCGACGCCCTCCTGGCCGGGGTTTACGACGGCGAAATGACCTGCGGCGAACTGCTGCGCTACGGCGATCTCGGCATCGGAACCTTCGACCGGCTCGATGGGGAGATGGTGATCCTGGACGGCATCGTCTATCAGGTCCGGTCGGACGGCGGCGTCTACCGCCCCGCCGCCGCAACCAGAACCCCCTTTGCCACCGTGTGCCGCTTCGGGCCGGAGCAGACCGTCCCCCTGACCCAAAAACTGGATTTCGCCGGCCTCCGGCGGGTACTCGACACCCACATCCCGGACCCGCACCGCTTCTACGCCTTCAGGATCACCGGGCAGTTCTCGAAGATGCGGACCCGCAGCGTCCCCGCCCAGCAAAAACCGTATCCGGTGCTGGCCGAAGTCGCCAAGACGCAGCCGGAATTCGAAATGACCGACATCTCCGGGACCATCGTTGGTTTCCGCTGCCCGAGCTTTGTCAAAGGGATCAACGTCCCCGGCTACCACCTCCACTTCCTCAGCGCCGACCGCCGGAAAGGGGGCCACATCCTGGGCTTCGAACTGGTATCGGGATGCGCCGAGATCGGGGCCGGCAACCGTTTCATGCTGATCATGCCGAAGAAATCGGAGCAGTTGAACCGCCTCGACCTCTCCCGCGATCGCAGCGCCGAACTCGAAAGGGTGGAAAAATAGGCTGGCAAAGAAAAAGGAAGGGACTTCTCTCGGCAAGATGAACTTTTCCTGCCGAGACCATGGCTGAAGCCATTTTTAAAAAATTCGACATCTCACCGGGGCTGACACATGATCCTGCGTTCCTGGCACGGCGCCGTACCCCTTGAGTTCGGAGCCGCCTTCGAGCAGTACCTCAAAGACACGGGAGTCGCCGAGGCCGAGGCCCTGCCGGGCAATCTCGGAGTCTTCTGGAAACGGATTCTGCAAGGGGATTTCGAACACTTCTATCTCCTCACCTATTGGGACGGCTGGGAATCGGTCCGGCGCTTCGCCGGCGACACGCCCCACATCGCCGTCACCTATCCGGAAGATGCCCGTTACGGCCTCATCTCAGACCCCATCGTTCTCCATCAGGAAGTGTCCGGGAGCCGGCCGTGGTATGGGGAAGCCGGGGCGGCAAACTCCTAATACAAAAAGGGCCGGCGGTTCCCGGAGCCGCCGGCCTTCTCTCAGAATTTTTCTCAGTCCCCTCTATCCTTTCAGCCCCTCTTCGACAAAATCAAAAAGCAGTTGTAACTATTCAGCTCATTGAATGCCTTGACTTCAACCATACCACTGGGCTGGCAAATCCTATTCATTTAAACCTGAAATCTGGATCCCCGATAGGATCGCTCGGGGATGACAAAGCACAAATGACAGCCTGTCATTCCCGAAAGTTCTTATCGGGAATCCAGTGGTCGTTTTTTTGGGATAAGCCCAAAGACGGACATCCAGCCTCTTTTGAACTTCGCTGGGGAGGTGAATAGTTACAAGCAGTTACCATTCAGCCCAAAAAAAACGAGACAACTCGGACATCTGGTCCACAGGGATGAAGGGGATAAAAGGGATAACGGCTAAAGCAAAAACAACCTGTCATCACGGAGCGCCCGAGCATCCGGGGACCGGCCCTGAAACGGACTGGTGTTGCCCTGGTCAAAAAGATTTTCCGCTTGGTTCTCCGTGGCCGCCGTGATTAGGGGCCGGGTAAAGGGTTCAGGTTCCCCTTCCCTGCGACCCCTGTTGCATCAGGTTTTATATTATTAGGGGAAGCCGGCCAGTTAAAAAGAGCATTTATTGGGATTGAACAGTTTCCCCCAAGGTTTTGACCAGAACCCGGGCCCAATCATCACAAAACTCCCGACCCCTTTGGGCCATCTTCTGCTCGATATGGATGAACTTCCCGGAATAAAGCGATGCCGAGGCCGAACACACCCGTTTTTCCGGCACGTCATTCAGGAGTCGTCCCTGTACATTGGTGGTGCCCGGCAGGTCGCAGGAAATCATGTCGCCCGGCACGGCAATCGACCAGGTGGGCTGTTCCGAAAGCAGGCTGTTTCGCAAAAGCGGCAGGCTCTCGTTGGACAAGGGCGCCTGTTGGGTGCCGAAGGTCATGTAAACATCGACGCCCGGACAGGCGGAAGCCGCCATGCCGTGGAACTGCACCACCGTGAAATTTTTCCCTTGCCGTTCATAGAAATCCTTGATGACCCCGGTGGCCACCTGAACAAAATTCTTGTTGTCGTGGGCCATGTCCGATTCCTTGTGGTCCTCCTGGCACCTGCTTGCCCTTTTATTGGCATAGCGGTGGGCGCCGTTCATCACCAAAACCCGGGCGCCGGTCCGCTTGAAGACGCCCGCCGCCTGTACCCCCGTGTTGAGATCGTATTTGGCATGAGGCGCCTGCACGACCAACTCCATCGTGGCGGCATTGTCGACGACCAGCGTCCCCCAGCCACGGTCTGCGATGGAGTCGTTGTTGGCATCCGAAACTTCCATGGCGACACAATAGTTTTTGGATGTCTCGACATCGAAAAATGGGGAAACGGAGTACCGGGATCGCAGGCTTTTCGGAAGCCTGATCCCGGTACATTTGCCGTCCAGCATCTGGCTGGCCAAGGTTTCCAGGTCGGATAATTGCGTTGAGGTAGGCTTGACATAGCCCTGAGAATCTCGGGGCGGCATGTGGCTGACCAGGCAGGAGGCCAGATCCTCCAGAGTCGAGCTGGATACACATTCTTTCAGATCTCCGCAAAAACCGATGCCGGGCGCCAGAAATAAGCAACCGATCATCAACGGCAAAAGATGTCTTCTCATAGCTCCCCCTTTTTAAAAAGCCCCCTGTAACATTCCGTCACCTCTGGCTGCAAGGTTAATTTCCGCAAAGATTAGCACAGGCCCCGTGGCCTCGCCAGGAATTTTTTAATTGGAAAATGCGATTATTTCTTAACCATGGAGGCCAAAGTCGCTCCACCAGCACAAAAAGGGCCGGCAGTCACGGGGACCGCCGGCCATCTCCCAGAAGTCATCCAGACCTTTTTATCCTTCCAGCATCCTTTCCAGTCGTTCCAGATCGTTGATGACCCGCCACCGGCCGCCGCCGGCATTGACCCGCTTCTCCCACTCGGCGAGGCGCGACATGTATTTGCGCGGATCGACGATATCCTGGCGCAGCTTGGTGACATTGAGGGCCACGACATCGATCCCCGAGATCTGGATCGGAAAATCCCGCACGTAGCCTTTCTGCAGATCCTCTTCCATGTCGGAGAAGACCAGAATGGTTTTCCTTCCGGCCCCGGTCTCGTTGAGGTACTCCACGGCCTGGAGCACGCCGCCGGTGATGTCGGTATAGGGGCTGGCCTGGACCGAAGCGACGAAATCATCGATCTTCTGGCGGAACACCCGCTTCTGCTCGTTGGACATCGAAGGCCGGCCGTCGAAAGTCACCTTTTGGATGATATCCTTCTCGCTGAAGCTGCCGGTGTCGATCCGGGCCACGGCCAGCGAATCCCCCGGTTGCAGGGTGCCGAGCAGGAAGTTGATGATGGCCTGGGCCTTCTTCAGCTCGGCGGTATAGGTTCCGGAGGTGTCCATCAACATGTAGACGGCCCGGGAATGGCTGGTGGTGTCGGTGCAGCCGCACAGCAAGGCCCCGACGACCAGAAACAGCGGCAGAATGATTTTTTTCATCGGCTGGCCTCCTCTTTCGGCGACATCTTGATTTCGACGGGGTGCCCCTTGGCGACCTTCTTTTCCACCCAGAGGAACGGTGCGACCACGAGATCGTAAACGCTGATCACCACCTTGCCGCTGTAGTGGGCGACGTTGCCGATCAGGCGCAGGACCAGGGCGGTCATCCTGAGCAGCCACATGACAAAGAGCCCCAGCACCGTCCGGGAGCTGTGGATGAAGGTCTCCAGCGGAATGGCGACAAAGGTCAGGGCGAAGGGGAGGACGAAGCCGAGCACCATCTGGCCGACCGTCGGGATCAGGCTGCGGGAGGCGATGGCCGCGACCTCGGCGCCGGCCAGGCTCTGGCGCAGCGCCTCCATGTCCGAGGCGATGCGGTCGCGCATGAAAGCGAGGCTCGACTCGACCCCGGCCAAAATCAGCAGCAGCGTGAAGGAGACCCACAGCATCCGGGTCCGGAGCCGGTCGTCCATGTTGGAGATGAGGGGGAAAAGCCGGGTGATGCGCAGCGATTCCATGAAGAACAGGCCCATGGAAAGCTCCATGAGAATGATGACCATGGCCGCGACGTTGGAGGTTTTGTACGGTCCGATGTAGCTGCCGCCGCCGACCATCTCGGACATGGGCAGGGCGATGAGATTGAAGTTGATGATCGCCCCGCCGATGGCGATGACCATGACGAAGCCGGCGATGACGAACTGGGTCAGCGACGAGGAGGAGAGCTTGCGGGTCGCGGCCTCGGATTTGGCCCGGATCTGCTCGTACTCGGTCATCTTCTCGTCGATGATCTTGGCGCGCTCTTCGAGGCCGATGATGGTTTTGCCGACCTTTTCCAGGTTTTTGGAGAGGCTGCGGCAATAGGGCCTGATCTTTTCCAGGAGTCCGTGGCGGACGGCGCTCGACTTGCGGTACTCGTCGAGGGCCGTCTTCTGCTGTCCCTCCAGGGTTTTGTGGATCTCGCCCAGGATCATGGCGACGCCGCTGTCCTTGCCGGCCGGAACCTTGGCAAAGGCCTCCACGGCCGAGAGCCAGGCCGGGGGCAGCAGGGGGGTTTCGGTGCTGCTGGCATAATCCTCGTCAATCTTGGTCACCAAATCGGCCATCTTGCGGTGAAATGACGGATAGGCCTGCAGGTCGTGCTTCACCACCGCCTCGACCCGCTGGAACTCCCGCTCCAGCTCGGCCTCGACCTCCTTCATGCCGCCGGCCAGCAATACCTCGCGGTTGCGCTGGGCCAATCTCTTTTCGGCCTGGAGCACCGAAGAGGCGCAGAGACGCATGGCATTGTTGATCACCCGGCAGAAGGCCCGGATGCTCTTGTGGGCCTGGTTCCGCACCAGATAAAGCAGGACCAGGAACACCACGGCCACCACCAGAATCGAACCTCCGGAGAGGCCCTTCAACATCGAGAAATGTTCCATGATTTGATTCCTCCTTTGTTGCTCCGATTGTCTCTTTCCGAAGAGAAAATCGGGGATCCGGTTCCCGAGAATGGCGCTCGGATCGCCCGACCGGACAAGCGATCCCCGTCGGCAACGGTTTAATAAAAGCAAATTAGACTCCAACTTGAAAAAATCGTGCCTTTTTGGCAGGCCTTCCGCGCCCGACCCAGGGTGCCCGGGCCGCCAACCGCCTGGCGCGACCGCGCCAAAAGGCCAAGAAAAACCGGCGCCGGAAAAGCGCCCAGGGCTTGAATCAGGCAATGACAATTTTGGGGGAAACGGGGGATAATGGGCTGCCGCATCCGGAGCCCGGCGGGGAAAAACAGCCATTCGCTCCAGGCGGAAGAGAGAGGCCTGGCCGGCTTTTGGTAAAAAATTGGAACCATTCACCAGCGGCGAGATCTCTTACCGCAAGAGCGCAAAGAAAAACAAAAACCGTAAAAAAAGGTTTGGTCTCCTTTGCGACCTTGGCGACTTGAGTGAGCTTGAGCGAACGGGCGTGAGATCAAAGACCTTGACTCACGCGAAGACGCGACGACGCGAAGAAGGCCCAAAGAAGACCAAAAAAGGGGTTTGGAAAAAACTTCACTTATTGCGGTTTCCTTTGCGTCCTTCGTGCCCTTGAGCGAGCGGGCGGTAAAACCGGGTCTTGGCTCACGCGAAGACGCCAAAAACGCGCAGAGCGGCCGCCCAAAAACGCTTGATGCAATAAACGCCGGTACCCGCCGAGATTGTGAATAGTTACAGTTCAGTGAACGAGGAGGTTGCCGGAATGAAAAAAATCGCCGTTCTGTTCCTCTTGTTCCTCTGGAGCGCCGCGGCCCTGGCGGTTGAGAAGACCCCGGACCGCCCCGCCTGCTGGGCCCGGCCCGTCCCCCTCGAAGGGGTGCCCAACCTGCACCAAGTCAGCGCAGATCTGTACCGCAGCGCCCAGCCCACGGCAGCGGGGATGGCGAACCTGAAGCGCCTCGGGATCGAGACCGTGTTGAATCTGCGCTCCTTCCACTCCGACCGGGACGAGATCGGAGCAACCGGGCTCGCCTATGAGCATCTCTACATGCAGGCCTGGCATCCGGAACGCAAGGAGGCGCTCCGCTTCCTTCAGATCGTCACCAACCCCAAGAGAACCCCGGTCCTGGTCCACTGCCTGCACGGCGCCGACCGCACCGGCACCCTGTGCGCCCTGTACCGGGTCGCGGTCCAGGGCTGGTCCAAGCAGGAAGCGATCCGGGAACTGACCGAAGGAGGGTTCGGCTTCCATCCGATTTTCGGCAACCTCCCCAATTGGTTGGAGGAACTCGACGTGGAGTCGCTCCGAAAGGAAGCCGGCATCGCGCCGGCTTGGGTCGGCGATACCCCGGACCGGAGCGGTGCCGCGAATCGAAACCAGCAACGGGGCCACGCCCCCTAGCGTGAGCGTCCTGATGCGGCGGAGCCCTGCGCACCGAGCCGGAACGTCGCGCCTGCCCGGAAGCGCCTCCTTCTCCCCTCAATGTTGACTTCTCTTTTATGTGAGTGTAGTTTCAAGTGGCTATTCAACCGGAGGATGAGATGGGTTTTCCGGTCTGGAATTTTGAAAAATTTGAAAACAACCGCCGGGCGTCGAAAGGATGCCGGCGGTTTTTTGTTGGGAACGGTTGAGGGGAATGAGTGGATCCGTTGGCCATACCGGACTCCGGCGACTCCCCCCCTCCTTTAAGGAGATGAAATCGTGAGGAAACTTTCTGTGCTGCTGTTCTGCCTTGTCTTTTTTGGTGCGCTGCTCCCCGTGGCGGCTCATGCCGACCCCGCCGAGGACGCCTATCAAAGGGCGCAAGGGGCGACCAAAAAGGGAGATCATGAAACCGCCTTCAGAGAGTACCTGCGGGCCGCGGAACTCGGCCACCTTGGCGCCCAGATCCATCTTGCCCTGAGCTACGCCGCCTCCCCCTCCCCCGAGGACTTCCTCGAAGCCAGAAAATGGTTCAGAAAAGGGGCGGAGCAGGGGGCCTCCAGCCCGCAACTGGCCCTTGCGGACATGTATCGGGAGGGGGACTTGGACGGGCGGCACCGGGATTACCGGGAAGCTATCCGGTGGTATCAAAAGGCCGCAACGTCGCAAAATCCGCGGCACCGGGGGGAAGCCTGCCATGCCCTGGCGGAAATGCACGAACAGGGGCTCGGGGTGCCCAAAAATCCTGGCCAGGCCCTGAAGTGGTACCGACAGGCGGCCTCGCTGGGCGAAGCCGAATCGAAATACCGCCTCGGCTATCTCTATGAAACGGGGCAGGGGGTCGGGCGCGATTACCGCCAGGCCGCCCAATGGTATCGCGAAGCCTCGGCGGCGCGGGTCGCGGTGGCAAGGTTCCGGCTCGGGCTTCTGTACGAGAGGGGGCTCGGCGTCTCCGCCAGCCGGGCCGAGGCCACCAACTGGTACCGCCGGGCCGCGGAGGGGGGATACGGCCCCTGTCAATACGCACTGGGGCAAAAGTATGAACAGGGAGCCGGGGTTCCCAAGGATCTGGTTAAGGCCCACCTGTGGTATCACCTGGCGACACGGGGTCTGGGAGACCAAGCGCTGTGGGATAAGGCCAAGGCCGCCCGGGCTCGGGTTGCCGCCAAGCTGACGCCGCAGCAATTGGCCCGGGCCCAGAAACTGGGGAAGGAATGGCGGCCCCAATAAACAGGTGCCAGGACGGTTATCCCAAAACGTCGCTTTTGGCCGCATCTTGAAAAAACTGGCCGCACAGCCATGCCGCCGCACCGAGCGGGACAGCCTGGGTTTTAGCGAAGCCGGCATGTTGACATCATTTAAATGTGAGAGTACTTTTTAACGGTAATTTCCCCGGAGGATGAGATGAGTTTTCCGGACTGGAATTTTGAAGGGATAGGAGAAAACCGCCTGACGTCGAAATGATGCCGGCGGTTTTTTTGTTAAGGATGGTTGGGGTTAGGGAAGAAGGAAACCCATAAGTCATGCCTGCCCCACGCGCACCTATAGGACAGTGATGACCGAAATATTGTCACGCAGTTTACGAGTCATAGACGACGGCCTGGGCCAGGCAAAGGAAGATAAAGTTCCATTTTCTGAATTTGAAAATGACGACGCAATTATTTTGCTTGGCGATCCGGGAATGGGGAAGTCAACATTCTTCCAGCATGCGGCTAAATCGAATTACATGACCGTTCGAGATTTCCTGATTGACCCTGATATCAAAGGAAGTGGCCCACTTTTCCTCGATGCGCTTGATGAGTACAGGACAATTGCAAGCGGCCGAGATGCCAGCGCCGAGGTCGCCAAGGCACTGTGCGCATTGAAAAAGCCAAAATTTCGCCTGTCATGCAGGGCGGCGGACTGGTTTGGGTCCCCCGATCAAGAAGTACTCAGGATCGCCAGTGCATCGGGGCGAGTTGTCGTTCTTGGACTATGCCCCCTTTCGCGTGATGAAATTCTGAAAGCCGTTCAGGGGTTAGTTCCGGACCCCCTTGTTTTTCTCGATGAGGCAGATGCAGCGGGGCTCGGGGATCTACTTGGCAATCCCCAGACTCTCGACCTCTTGGCGCGAGCGTGGGGATCCGGCAAGAGGCCCCGTAACAAGTTCGAGGCATATGAGATGGGTGTCTCGGAATTGATTAAGGAGACCAATCCTCAACACATTGTTCGCGGCATAGCCAGACCGAATCCCGATAATTTGAGAAAAGCCGCTGGCGCAGCCGCCTCAACCATTCTCCTTTCCAACTCGGTCGGCATTTCTCGCACGGAGCCGGCAGATGCCCTTGGCTATGTAAAGTTTGCAGCTGTTCCCCATCCGGAAAGTAGCGACCTAGACACTATCCCTAATCCGTGAGAATACAATCGTGAAATTTTCACGCGAATGCACTTAAATAGCTGATTTGGTTTGTCTTTTGTGCTATTATACA
>JAFGOW010000144.1 GCA_016926265.1 Deltaproteobacteria bacterium
CGCGTCGATTTCGATTCCTATGAAGACTTCGCGACCAATTTCCGGGTCACAGTGCCGGACAACTTCAACTTCGCTTTTGACGTGGCGGATGTCTATGCCGAGCAGGAGCCGGGCAAAAGGGCGCTGGTCTGGTGCGACGACCACGGCGGCCTGCGTAGCTTCTCTTTCGGGGAGATGAAGGATCTGAGCAACCGGGCGGCCAACTTTTTCCTCCAGTGCGGCATCCGCAAGGGGGACCACGTGATGCTGGCCCTCAAAGGACACTACTCCTTCTGGTACTGTTTCCTGGGGCTTCACAAGATCGGCGCCATCGCCACCCCGGCCACCCACATGCTGACCACCAAGGACATCGTCTACCGCATCGAAAAGGCGAGCATCCGCATGATCGTGGCCATCGACCAGGGGACGCTTCCCGATTTCATCGACGAGGCGGAAGGGAAAACCGCCGGTTCCCTCCATTGCAAGGCGCTGCTCGGCGGCAAACGGCAGGGATGGCTTGATCTGGAAACTGAGATCCATAGAGCTTCGGGCGAATTCAGACGCCCCTCCGGAGAGGCGGCGACCCGCAACGAGGATATCTCGCTGGTTTATTTCTCATCCGGCACCACCGGCTTTCCCAAAATGGTGCAGCACGATTTCACCTATCCGCTCTCCCACATCGTCACCGCCAAATATTGGCAAAACTGCCAGGATAACGGGCTCCACTACACCGTGGCCGACACCGGCTGGGCCAAGGTGGTGTGGGGGAAGATCTACGGCCAATGGATTTGCGGCAGCGCCGTCTTCGTCTACGATTACGACAAATTCTCCGCCGTCAATATGGCGGAGATGTGCACTCGTTACGGGGTCACGACTTTCTGCGCTCCGCCGACGATCTACCGGTTCCTGATCAAGGAGGACTTGAGCCGCTACGATTTCAGCGGCCTCAAATATTGCGTTATCGCCGGCGAACCGCTCAATCCCGAGATCTATGAGCGCTTTCTGGAATTTACCGGCATTCGCCTGATGGAAGGCTTCGGCCAGACCGAAACCACCATCCAGATCGGCAATTTCCTCTGGATGGATGTCAAGCCCGGTTCCATGGGTAAGCCGATCCCCTTTTACGACGTCAAGCTGCTCGACGCCGACGGCAGCGTCTGCGACGAGGGGGAGGAAGGGGAGATCGTGATCGGGGTGGGCGCCGAAAAGCCCCTGGGGATGTTCACCGGCTACTACCGCGAGGAGGAGCGTACCCAAGAGGTCTGGCATGACGGCTATTACCACACCGGCGACATGGCGTGGCGGGACGAGGACGGCTACTATTGGTTTGTGGGGCGCGCCGACGACGTCATCAAGAGTTCCGGCTACCGCATCGGCCCCTTCGAGGTGGAGAGCGCCCTGATTGAACATCCGGCGGTCCTGGAATGCGCCATCACCGGGGTTCCCGACCCGGAGCGGGGGCAGATCGTCAAGGCCACCGTGGTGCTGACCAAGGGCTATGAAGCGGGCGAATCGCTAAAAAAAGAACTCCAGAACCATGTCAAGAATGTCACCGCCCCCTACAAATATCCCCGCGAGATCGAATTTGTGAAGGAACTGCCCAAGACCATCTCCGGCAAGATCCGGCGGGTCGAGATCCGCGACCGGGATTCCGGCAAGGGGGAGGAATAAGAAAAGACGCGATCCAAAACGCGCCCTCGGGGGCGCGATCCCCTCTTATCCGTGAGTGAAGACCGCAATGAGTGAAACGCAAACCCAATTGGAACCCTATCCGGTCATCGACCCCTTGGAGTGCAAGGCCTGCGGGCGGTGTATCGTGGCCTGTCCCAAACAGGTGCTGGCGATGGGGACGGAACTCAACCAGCGGGGCTACCCCTTTGCCATCTACCTCGGCTCGGGCTGCATCGGCTGCGGCAACTGCTACTACACCTGTCCGGAGCCCAATGCGGTGACGGTCCACATCCCTCTGAAATAGTTTTTTGGGAGAGAACACTCCATGGTCATGCGTTTGGTGAAAGGCAACACGGCGGTGGTGATCGGCGCCCTCTACGCGGGCTGCGACTGCTATTTCGGCTATCCCATCACCCCCGCCAGCGAGATTCTGCAGGAGGCTTCCAACTATTTTCCCCAGGCCGGGCGGCGCTTCGTCCAGGCCGAGTCGGAGGTGGCCGCCATCAACATGGTCTACGGCGCCGCCGCCACCGGCCGGAGGGTGCTGACGGCTTCCTCCGGCCCCGGCATCAGCCTCAAGCAGGAAGGGGTTTCCTACCTGGCGGGCGCGGAACTGCCGGCGGTGATCGTCGATATCGTCCGCGCCGGCCCGGGGCTCGGCAACATCGGACCGGAGCAGGGGGACTACAACCAAGTGGTGAAGGGGGGCGGCCACGGCAACTACCGCTGCATGGTATTGGCTCCCAATTCGGTCCAGGAGATGTGCGACCTGACGAGGCGCGCCTTCGATCTCGCCTTCAAATACCGCAACCCGGTTTATGTGCTGGCTGACGGCGTGCTCGGGCAGATGTACGAGCCGTTGCGCTTTCCGGCGGATTCCGTGGTCCCGGAGATCGATACCTCCTGGGCCGTGAGCGGCACCGCCGCAACCCGCCGCAATCTGATCTCCTCCATCATGCTTGATTTCGATCAGATGGAGGCCTTCAACATCCGCCTTCAGGAAAAATATGCCCGCATCGAGCGCGACGAGCAGGATTGGGAAGGGTACCGGTTGGAGGATGCCGAACTGGTCCTGGTTTCCTACGGGATCAGCAGCCGCATCTCCCACAGCGCCGTGGACGCGGCCCGCGCCAAAGGGATTCGCGCCGGCCTGTTGCGGCCGCTGACCCTGTTCCCGTTCCCTAAAAAGAAGCTGCGGGAACTGGCCGAGGACCCCAGGCGGCGCTTTTTATCGGTGGAGATGAGCAACGGCCAGATGATCGACGACATCCGGTTGGCCATCGACTGCTCGCGGGAGGTGGAACTGGCCCACCGGATGGGAGGCAATCTCATCATTCTCGATGAAATCAACCGCAAAATCGAAGAGATGGCTGGAAAGAAATGACTAAAGAGAAGATCATCGGACGACCTCAGGGGCTCTATCCGGAATTTCCGCGCAAGGGGGGTGCCGCTCCCACCGCCACCCATTACTGCCCCGGCTGCGGCCACGGCATCGTCCATAAGCTGATCGGCGAGGCCCTGGAGCAGCTCGGCATCCAGGACCGGGCTATTACCATCAGCCCGGTGGGTTGCACGGTGTTCGCCTACTACTACTTCGATACCGGCAATCTCCAATCCGCCCACGGCCGCGCCCAGGCGGTCGGCACCGGCATTTCCCGCTCCCAGGACGACGCCATCGTGCTTTCCTATCAGGGGGATGGCGATCTGGCTTCCATCGGGCTGGCCGAGACCCTGCACGCCGCTAACCGCGGCGAGAAGATCGCGGTCTTTTTTGTCAACAACACCGTTTACGGGATGACCGGGGGGCAGATGGCTCCCACCACCCTGGTCGGCGAGAAGACCAGCACCTCCCCCACGGGCAGGGATCCTCTGGAAACCGGGTTCCCGATCCACATGTGCGAACTGATCAGCACCCTGCGGGCGCCGGTTTTCGTGGAGCGGGTCTCGGTCTCCGATATCTCTCATATTCGCAAGGCCAAAAAGGCGATCTTCAAGGCGCTGGAAATCCAGCGGGACAAAAAGGGCTATGCTTTCGTGGAGATCCTCTCGCCGTGCCCTACCAATCTCCGGATGAGTCCGGTGGAAAACGCCGAATTCGTCAATGAGCAGATGGAACGGGAGTTCCCCTTGGGCAACTTCCGCGATCGCAGCGCCGAGGCCGAGGCCATCGTTCGCCGGGAGAGCGATTACGCCAAGGCCAATTTGGACCGCCTGTTTCATCTCGAGGATGGCCGCAAGGTTCCTGAAACAGGGGAGCCGTTTCATGGCAAGGTCCAGATCAAGATCGCCGGCTTCGGCGGCCAGGGGGTGTTGAGCCTCGGCCTCATCATCGCCCGCGGCGGGGTCGCCGCCGGCCGGCAGGTCTCCTGGTATCCCTCCTACGGTCCCGAACAGCGCGGCGGCACCTCCAACTGCGCCGTCATTCTTTCCGACGAGGCGATCGGGTCCCCCATCGTCTATCGCAGCGACATTCTGGTCGCCTTCAACCGCCCCTCTTTGGACAAATTTGTCAAGGATGTCCGGGAAGGGGGGCTGATCCTCTATGACGGCACCATCGGCGACTATGATTTCCCGGCCGGAGTGCGGGCCGTCGCGGTTCCGGCCCAGCGCGTCGCTCAGGAGGCCGGGTCCGCCAAGGCTCTCAATACCGTGATGCTGGGAGTGCTGCTGGCCCACGGCGGGCTCTGTTTGTCGGCCCTATCCATTGATGGTGGGCTGGCGGAAAGTTTCGAGGAAAAACCCAAACTTTTGGAACTTAATCGGCGCATTCTGGAGTTGGGGCGTACCTGGGGAAGGGAGAATCTATAAACAAATCCCTTGCGGTCTCGGCGGCCTTGCCGATGAAAATAACTGGTATAAAATGTATCTATGTAAGGTATTTATTTTATTAATATGTTTTCAGCGGAAACGGCGCTGCCATGACCGAGACTGGCCAACATAATAAAATTCTTATTGTCGAAGACCACCCCGAGGTCCGAAAACTTCTGTTGATCGCCCTCCAGGATCCGTGTCGTGAATTTCTTGTGGCCGGCAATGGCGAGGAGGCGATTTCCCAGGCCAGACGGGAAAAACCGGATCTCATTCTGCTCGATGTCATGATGCCGGGGGGGATGAACGGTTTCGATGTGACCCGTATTCTCAAGCAGGACCCCGTTACTGCTGGCTGTCCCATTATAACCATGACGGCTCAGATCGAAGACCGCGACCGTGCCTTGGCCATCGAGTCCGGGGCTGACGATTACATCGGTAAACCCTTCGATCTCAGCGAACTGCGCAAGAAGATTTTGCGCCTGCTGCCCCCCTCCTGAAAATTCCCCTTTCTTTTCTCCATGCCCGGTTTCCGGAAGTTTTTTCCTGGGCGTCGGATCGGGCAAAAAAATTTGACAAAGCGGAGGAGACCGGCTTATCTTCAGGGGCCGAAACCCTGAGGCGTCCCTTTGTTTCGGGGCGCTGAAATTCCGAGGAGGTTGATTGATCCCATGTCCGATGCTCCGAAATCCTGCGAAGGATGCTCCAAAAAAAACTCGTGTACCGCCAAAGACGCCCGCCCTGGTGAAACTCCCGAGCAGCATCGTGACCGGCTGCTGATCGAGCGGCGGCTCTGCTCCATCCAAAACAAGGTGCTGGTGATGTCGGGGAAGGGGGGGGTCGGCAAAAGTTCCACCGCCGTCAATCTGGCCCTGGCGCTGGTCAAGGAAGGGAAAAAGGTGGGGCTGCTCGATGTCGATATCCATGGCCCCAGCGTCCCCAAAATGTTGGGCGCTGAAACGGTTCGCCCCAAAGGGACCGAGGACTCGATGCTGCCCATCGACTGTCACGGCCTCAAGGTGATGTCGATCGGTTTTCTGCTCCCCAAACAGAGCGACGCCATCATCTGGCGCGGCCCCATGAAAACCAAGGTCATCCAACAGTTCGTCCGCGATGTGGAATGGGGGGATCTCGATTACCTGGTGGTGGACTGCCCGCCGGGAACCGGGGATGAGCCCCTTTCGATTTTGCAGCTGCTGGGGGCCAACACCCGGGCGGTGATCGTCACAACACCCCAGGAGGTGGCGCTGATCGACGTCCAGAAGTCGATCACCTTTTGCCGCCAGCTCAATCTGCCGGTACTCGGGGTAATCGAGAATATGAGCGGTTTTGTCTGTCCCCATTGCGGGGAGGTGGCTGAGATCTTCAAAAGCGGCGGCGGCGAGCGCATGGCCGCCGAGATGACGGTTCCCTTTCTGGGCAAGGTTCCCATCGATCCGGCCATAGTCGAATCGGGGGACAGCGGTGTTCCCTATATCGTCTCCCATGGGGAAAGCCCCACCGCATCGGCGGTGAGGCGCATCGCCCGGGAACTGATCGGGCAGACCGGCGATTGATATGGGGAAAGGCCGTTAACCAAACGCAAAAAAAACCGCCCTCCATCGGAGGGCGGTTTTTTTTCAGTCAAGGGCGTAGCGGAAGCCGACGGCGCCATACTGGAATCGATTCCCAAAGGTTTCCCGCAACAGCAGCGCTCCCTCCAGTCCGGTGCAGTGGGAACAGGCCACGCATTGGAGCGGGTAATTCTTCAACTCCGCGACGGAGGCCGCCATCCGTTCCTTCCCCAAGAAACCGAGGTGGGTGCCCCCGATCAGGGCCGCCAGCCGGTTTTCCCCGGTCCGGGCCACGGCGTGGCGGATGATGTTGATGATCCCGGCGTGGGCGCAGCCGAACAGGATCACCAGCCCCTGATCGGTTACGATCACCAGCGACTGATCATCGCGGAAGGGATCGGTGGCGAAACTTTCCCCCTCTTTGATTTGCTGGCGGGGATCGGGGGTTTCGAAGGGAGTGAGGCGGGGTACCTCGCCGCTCAGGTAAATGCCTTCGGCTACTTCCAGAAACTCGTGGTTGAAAACGAAGCGTCCACCCAAGGATTCCAGGTATTCGCGGCGGAATGGCACCCCTTTGAAGGTGTGGTGGGTTTCTCCGCCCTGTTCCGAGGCCAGCCACCGTTCCCGGAACAGTTCGGGATGAGCGTGGACCTCGATCTCCCCGCCGCGACAGCGGAGTGCCAAAGCCAAGCCCCCGGTATGGTCGTCGTGGCCGTGACTGAGGAGGATTTTCGTTACGGACCGGAGGTCTTTGCCGAAGGCTGCGGCGTTGTCCGCCAAAAATTTGCCGCCGCCTGTGTCGAACAGGAAGTTGCCCATCGGGGTTTGGACCAGCGCGGCGAACCCGTGTTCGCCGCTGCCGATTCGTCCCACCATGTTTTCGCAGAGTACGGTGATTTCCAGTTTTTTAACCATCGATTCTCCTCAGGATTCTTATCGGGATGATGACGGCAGGGTTTCAAACAGGTTTTCCGCCAGATCGGAGACGGCTTCGCGGAGCCGGGGGCTGCCGCCACCGAAGAACCCGGAACGATCGCTCCCCCGTCCCTGGTCGCGCCACAACTCTCTTGGGTTTTCCCGGCTTACCAGTCGGCTTTTTCCATAGATCTCTACCGTTGAGAAGGGGTCCCCCGAACGGAACTCTCCGAAATCGATGCCGACATGGAAATCGACATGGATCAATACCACAGCTTCGGAACCGTTTATGGCCATGGCAGCCAAACGGGCGGGCTCGGCGGCCCAAAGGTCGGTGGTGTCGCCGCCGTAATGGGGACCGACCAGGATCGTCCGGAAGCCCTTCTTTTGAAGGGTACGCTGGACCCGTGAGCGGATCATGCGGCTGAGATTGACTTCTTTGGGCTGGTCGTAATCGGCGTTGTAAGTCACCGGCAGCAGCGCCAGGGTCTCCAAACGAGTCTCTCCGTAGGCGGGATCGATAAAGAGTGCCTTTTGGGGGGCCGTGGCGCAGGACACCAGCAGCGCCGAGGCTATCAGGATCGTGAGATGCCAGTCACAAAATTTATTTTTCATGGCATTTTTTAGTTTGGGAGATGAAATCGGCGAGCTGTCTGACCCTCATTCTAAATCAAAAGAGGGGAGGTTTCCTATGGCATTGTCCCCCCAAACGTGATATTTCTTGGCCATCGAATCGGACCATGCCGGCCCGCTCACATCCATGGAAAGGTGACGTTATGAAAAAGACGGTAACGCTGCTGGCCGCGATTTCACTGTTGCTGCTGATGCTGGCGGTCTGCGCGGCCGCCAAGGAACAACGCCAAAAGCCGGTGTCACGGGATGACCGCATCAGCTACGGCATCGGTGTGGAAATGGGCAAAAATTTCCGCAACCAGGGGGTTCCCATCAATCCCGATTATCTCGCCCAGGGGCTCCGGGATTCCCAGGCGGGGGTTCCTTCCCTGCTGACCGACGAGGAATTCAAGGAAGCGATGATGGCTCTGCGCCAAGAGCTGGAAGCCAAGCAGAAGGCCCGGCTGGATGAACTCGGCCGCAAAAATCAGCAGGACAACGCCGTTTTCTTCGCCGACAACGGCAAGAAGAAAGGGGTGGTCACCCTTCCCAGCGGCCTGCAGTACCAGGTACTTCTGGAAGGGACCGGCAAGAAACCCGGCCCTGAAGATACCGTAACGGTTCATTACACCGGCACCCTGCTCAACGGGCAGGAGTTCGACAGCTCCCATAAACGCGGTCAGCCGGCGACCTTCCCGGTCGGCGGCGTCATCTCCGGCTGGGTGGAAGGGCTGCAGCTGATGAAGGAAGGGGGCAAGATGAAGCTTTTCATTCCCCCGAAGCTCGGCTATGGAGAAAACGGCGCTGGCCCGATGATCGGACCTCATGCGGCGTTGATTTTCGAGGTCGAACTGCTCAAGATCGAACCTCCCTTGGAAAAATAGGCCTTTGGAACAACAAAAATCGGCCGATTCCCTGGCGTCAACGGGAAGCGGCCTTTTTTTTTGGGGGTTCGAGCGCCTTGACAACGGGAAATGGGATGACTATTTTTTAACCCGCAACCCGAAACATCTCTAAAGGAGGTCCAACATTCCATGAGCAAGGATGCAACCCAGCGGGAAACCGGCACCATCTCCATCAACACCGAAAATATCTTTCCCATCATCAAGAAGTGGCTCTACAGCGATAAGGATATCTTCCTGCGCGAACTGGTTTCCAACGGCATCGACGCCATTCACAAGCTGCAGCACATCAACGTGGTGGAGCAGCTCAAGCTGCTGGAGGATTACGGGGTCGATATCGCCATCGACAAGGAGTTGGGAACCCTCAGCGTCAAGGACAACGGCCTCGGCATGACCGCCGACGAGGTGCGGCGCTACATCAACCAGGTGGCCTTTTCCTCCGCCGAGGAATTCGTTAAAAAATTTAAGGATATCGAAGACAAGAACCAAATCATCGGCCACTTCGGGCTCGGGTTCTACTCCACCTTCATGGTGGCCAAAAAGGTGGAGATTCGTACCCTTTCCTATCTGGAGGGAGCCAAGGGGGTTCGCTGGAGCTGCGATGGCAGCACCGCCTACGAGCTCGAGGAGATCGAGCGCAAAGACCGCGGCACCGAGGTCATCCTGACCCTCAACGACGATGAAAAGGAGTTCCTGGACCCCTTCCGTGTCCGCGAGATCCTCAAGAAATACTGCAACTTCCTCCCCATTCCGATTCGCCTTGGCGGGGATCAGGTCAACGACCGCAACCCCTTATGGACCAAGCCCGCCGCCGAGGTCAGCGAGGAGGAATACAAGAATTTTTACCGGAAGCTCTATCCTTTTGCCGAGGAGCCGCTGTTCTGGATCCACCTCAACATCGATTTCCCCTTCAATCTCAAGGGGATCGTCTATTTCCCCAAGCTCAACACCGAGTTCGACGTCTCCAAGTGCAACATCAAGCTGTTCTGCAACCAGGTTTTCGTCTCCGACAACTGTCCGGAGCTGATTCCGGAATTCCTGACCCCGCTCCAGGGGTGCCTCGACGCCCCCGATCTGCCGCTTAATGTCTCCCGCAGTCATCTCCAGAACGAACCCCAGGTCCGCAAGATCCGCGAGGTGCTCTCCGGACGGGTGGCCGCCAAGATCAACGATCTGGCCAAGGGTGAAAGCGAAGCCTTTGCTTCCATTTGGGAGGATATCCATCCCTTCGTCAAATACGGGATGATGCGTGACGACAAGTTTTACGACAAGGTCAGGGACCGCATCGTATTCCGCATCGCCGGCGGCAAGAAATACACCACGCTCCCCGATTATCTGCACCGCGCCGAGGCCGCCCATTCCAAAAAGGTCTTTTACGCCAACGACGAGGCGATCCAGGCCACCTATCTCAAGATGTTCCAGAAGCAGGGGATCGAGGTGCTGGTGCTCGATGCCCTCATCGACAGCCACTTCATCCAGTTTCTGGAGATGAAGAACCCCGATGTCGCCTTCAAGCGGGTCGATTCGGAACTGACGGAAAATCTCATCGAAGCGGGAGCGGAAAAGAAAATCATTACCGGTCCCGACCAGAAGAGTGACGACGAGCGGATCGAAGCGATCTTCAAGGAGGCTTTGGCGGGAAAGGAACATAAGGTCCAGGTGCAAAGCCTCAAGGACGATTCGGTGCCGGCCATGATCCTGCTTCCCGAGGAGAGCCGCCGTTTCCAGGAACTGACGCGGATGATGGGGAAAAAGGGGCTCGATCCCTTCAAGGAAAGCACCTTCCTGGTCAATTCCGCTAATCCCCTGGTGAAGAATCTGCTCAGGATCCGGGAGGCGGGGAAGAATGACCAGGCCCAACTGCTTATCGACCAGATCTACGATCTCGCCTGCCTGGCTCACAAATCCTTCGACAAGGAGCGCATGGAGGCCTTCCTGGAGCGCAGCAACAGGGTACTTGAACTGCTGAGCCGGGAGGCTGGGAAGTAGCGGGCTCGCCGGTGCAGGAAAAATCCGGGCCGGATCGCTCCTCGCCGATCCGGCCCGGTCTTTTTTGCGGCAAGGGCGGCCAGGTGGCAGCGATCCTTGTTTGGGAACGAAATTTGCTTTATTAATGACGTTTTTCCTGGATGTCTTTAGGCTTCGCCAAAGTAGGGGGAGGTTATGGCGCGTATCGATACCTTTCTCAAGATCATGCAGGAAAATAATGTTTCCGACCTGCATCTTTCCGCCAACGCCGAACCGATGCTGCGCATCAACGGCATCCTGCAGCGCGGCGGGCACCGGCCCCTTTCCGACGAGGAGCTCAGGATCATCATCTACGAGCTTCTGACCGAAACCCAGATCAAACATCTCGAAACCAAGGGCGATCTCGACTGCGCCTACACGCTGCCCGGGGTGGCCCGTTTTCGGATCAACGTCTACAAGAAACACCCCGGCCTGGCGGCGGCTTTCCGGATGATCCCCAACCAGGTGCCGACCCTCGATTCCCTGGGGTTCCCCGAGGTGTTGAAAAAGATGCTGGGGTACCGCTCCGGGCTCATTCTGGTGACGGGGCCCACCAATTCAGGGAAATCGACCACCCTGGCGGCCATGGTCAACCACCTCAACGAGAAGATGAACTATCACATCATCACCCTGGAGGACCCCCTCGAATTCATCCACCCCAACAAAAACTGCCTCATCAACCAGCGCCAGATCGGCGAACATTGCGAATCTTTTGCCGGCGCCCTGCGGGCCTCCCTGCGTGAAGATCCCAATGTGATCCTGGTGGGGGAAATGCGCGACCTGGAAACGATCAGCCTGGCGTTGTCCGCCGCTGAGGTCGGGCAGCTGGTGCTCGGGACGCTGCACACCCGCTCCGCCGCTCAGACCATCAGCCGGGTCGTCGATCCCTTTCCCGCCACTCAGCAGACCCAGGTCAGGCACATGCTGGCGGAGGTGCTGGTCGGGATCTGCTCCCAGCAACTGCTGCGGAGAGCCGACAAGAAGGGGCGGGTCGCGGCCCTGGAAATCCTGGTCGGGAACCCCGCCATCCGGACTCTGATCCGGGAGCAGAAGAGCCATCTCATCAACAACGCCATCCTTACCAACCGCAAGGAGGGAATGCAATTGATGGATCAACACCTGAAGCAACTGGTTGCCGATGGGGTTGTGACCAATGACGAAGCGCTCCGTTTCGCCGGGGAGTCCCAGGGGTTTCTGCAAGCGGAAAAAGGGGCGCCGGTTTCCTGATGGATCAACCATAATCACGCCATGAATAATGAAAATCGTATCGACCAGATATTGATCGGCCTCGGTTACGTGACCGAGGAGCAGATCAAAAATGCGGTGCGCAAGCAGCGGCTGCTGGGAGGCAGGATCGGCACCCAGTTGCTGAAAAACGGGGATGTCACCGAGGAGGAACTGGCCGAGGCGCTTTCCATCCAGCTCCAGGTGCCGGCCTTCAAACCGGCGCAGCAGCGTATTTCCCCGGCCTGCCTCAAAAAAGCCCCGGCCGCATTGATTCTCAAACACGAAATGCTTCCCGCCGAGTATGATGCTGGCAGCGGTCTCCTGACCCTGGTGGCGGTCGATCCCCGCAACGTCCGTGGCGTGGCCGAGATGCGGCGGGCCATGGGCGGTACCGAGCTGCGGATTCTGGTGACGCCGGAAGCCGTTTTCGCCAAGCTGCTCGCCCAGTACGGGATTCATGAAAATACGGGTGCCGAAGAGGATTCGGGGGTCCGGCTTCCCGATCTTTTCGAGGATAGGGGACGGACCGAAACCCAGGAAGCGATGGCGGCCCCAACAGCGGCCAAGGAAGAACGCCGCGCCCCTGGCGTTCTGTTGGTGACCAAACAGCTCTTCCTCAAGAACTATCTCGGTCCCGTCTTCGAGCGGGAAGGGTGGCAGCTCCGGGCCGCCGTCGATCTTGGCGAGATCCGCCAACTGCTGGCGGAGGGAGGTGCCGAAAAGATCCTCGTTTCCGAGGGGATGGTCTCCGAACTGCGCAAATGGCTCCGGCGCGGGGAATTGCCTGCCGTAAAAGGCGAACTGGTTGAATTTGCTTCGGTCAGCGGTGCATTGCTCGAAAACCCCGCCCCTTATTCCCGGCTTTATCAGAGCCTGACCCAGGCGCTCAAACTGGTGGCCGAAACTCACGCCGCCCATGCCGTCTGGGTTCCTCCCTACGATCTGTTGCGGAACGAGGTGGGGGAACTGGCCCGGATTCTGGAACTGGGCCGTTTTCCCTGTGAGGCGCTCCAGCTGGCGGTGCTGCTTGTTGCCCCGGCTCGGCTGGCGCCCGGCGATCCTCCCCTTCGGCCCCTGGAGGAACCTGAGCCCCACGGCATCGATTGGCAGCGCACCCTGGAGCAGGCCCGTGTTTTGCGCTACCCCTGGCCCCTGGAAGCGGCCCTCCGCTCCTTCAGGGAACTGCTTTCCGAGCGGGTGAACCTGGACGAATTTCACACCGGCGATCCCGAATTGGCCCTGGCCGGTCAGATTCTGGCGGTGGTGTGGTACCGCCATTATGGACTGAGCCGGCAGTCCGACCGTTCCATGGACCGGCTGGGGGCCGTCAAGACCGGACTGCGGAAAAAAAGCCTCCGACTGGCCCGCCCCGAAGTCATTGAAGCCTATCTCCTTCTTCTCGAACGCCAATCCGAGGACCTCAGCGCCACCGCCTATCACCAGTTGTTGCTGGTCGGTCCGGAGAAACCAGCCCGAACGCAACTGGCCACCCGCTTGCGGCACCTCGGATACCATCCCCTCCCGGTTCGCGATGTCGAGGAGGCCAAAAAGCTCTGCGAGCGGGAACCGCCTGCCGCCGTTTTCATCGACGTCGACGCCGTACCCGACCCCGTACCTTCGGGCGGTTCCTCCTTCAAGGAAAAAAATCCGGTTTACCTTTATGCCTTCACCGCGGAGCCCGAGCCGTCCCGGATGCTCGATCTGCTCGATGCCGGCTTCGACGATGTCTTTTCTCTGCCCCGCGACTCGGAACTGATCGCCGCGCGGCTGCGGAAATCCCTCAAGGAGATTCCCAAGCCCCCCCCCGCCGGCGGTTTCCGTGCCAGTTTCGCCGCTTTTGCTTTCACCGATCTGCTGCAGGGGCTCAGCCAGGGTTTCAAATCGGTTCGCATCGTCCTGAACCGGAGCAAAGGCGAAAAGGCCGAGATTTTCCTCGAAAACGGGCGCCTTCATTACGCTCATTGCCAAGAATCGAAAGGACCCGAGGCCATCTATCAGATCATCGCCTGGGGGGACGACGGGGAATTCACGGTGGAACCGGCAACGGAATTTCCCGAGCCGAACATCGCCATGTCTCTCGAATCGGTGCTGATGGAGGGGTGCCGGCTGCTCGACGAAAGCCGGGCCTGAGCTTGCGGTTCGAAAAATCCGGTTTGCACAGCGGGAAGGATGTCGGTCCTTCCCGTTTTTTTTTATTTATTCAAACGGGGTGAGCGGCGCAGCGGAGATCCGTGGAAAGGCTTGACGGCGGCTGTTGGCTGATTAGTATTCAGGAATAGGAGGCGGCCGCCGAAGCGCTACCGATTCGACCGGCCACCTTCCTTTTTTCTCTTTTTGACAAGGAGAATCCATGAACGGGACAACCCTGGAATTTATCGGCAACAACGCGGTGCTGCGGAGCGAGGGCCGGGTCTGCGAGACAGCCGAGGATCTCCTCAGAAGCCCGCTGTCCCGCCAGCTTCTCGACCGCTATCTCGATCTGCTCTGCGAGCGCCACTCCATGCTGCTCGGCATCTTCGGCCAGGAGGAGGGCGATTTCCCGTCGCGGATCCGCCAGTTCTGGGAAAACCTGAAAATGGGCGGCCCCAATCAGGGGGTCATCCGGGAGAAGCGGGAGGTCAGCGTGGCGCAGCGCGAGCTGCTGATCCACATCCTGGTTCTGCTGCTCAAGCTCCAGGCCTCCGAGGTGCCGGGGGTGCTCAAGGAATCACAGAAGGTCCTGGCCGATCCGGGGCTGTTCATGGAATTTGTCGATGCCTTTTATGAGTACTGGCGGCGCCTCGACCGCTTTCTTGTGGTGGCCAACGATCTCCACCGGCTGCGGCCGCGGACCGTCATCAAGGAGAACATCGAAAAGCTCAACACCTTGATCATCAACGCCTATCGGGACATCCGCGACCATCTGGTGGAGTTTTCGGTGCGCACCTTCCGCCAGGTCCGGGCCGGCGCCGAGATGACGGTCATCACCCAACGGCATCCGGCCTTTCCCCTGTCCGGGGTCTACGCCGGGCTGGCCGCGGTGCCGGTGATCCGGCAGGCGATCGTGGCGCCGCCGCTGATTCTCAATCCTCCGATGAACAAGCGCACCGGCGGCTTCGAGAAGATCTCGAAAAACCCGGCGGGCCTGTTCGAGGTCAAGCCCGAGGACTGGCTCTGCTACCCGGCCAAG
>JAFGOW010000145.1 GCA_016926265.1 Deltaproteobacteria bacterium
CGCCGGCACCCCTTCCAGCACGATGGAGAAAGCCCCGGCCGCCTCCACGGCCCTGGCATCCTCCAACAGCCGCTGGGCTTCCTCCTCTTTCCGCCCCTGCACCCGGTAGCCGCCCATCCGGTGCACCGACTGGGGGGTCAGGCCGACATGCCCCATGACCGGGATATCCATATCGACGAGGGCGCGGATCGTTTCGCGCATCGTTACGCCCCCTTCCAGTTTGACCGCCTGGGCGAACCCCTCCTTGACCAGGCGCCCGGCGTTGAGGCGCGCCGTGGGGATATCGATCTGATAGGAGAGGAACGGCATGTCAGCCACCACCAGGGCTTGCTCCGTGCCCCGCGCCACCATCCGGGTGTGGTAGATCATCTCCTCCAGCGTCACCGGCAGGGTGGTGTCGTGCCCGGCCACCACCGTCCCCAGGGAATCGCCGATCAGGATGATGTCGATTCCGGAGCGATCGAGCAGCCGGGCCAGCGGATAGTCGTAGGCGGTCAGCATGGCGATCTTCTCGCCAAGTTCGTACATGCGGCGGATGTCGAGAACGGTCCTGGGCTTTTTCATCTCTCCTCCTCAAGAGCCGCCCTAAAAACGAAAAAGCCTTCCGGAACGGCTCCGAAAGGCTTCCAATAAGATGCCGGCGGCCGGAAATAGCAACCGGCCTCCCCATCCATCGTCCTTCCGTCCCGGTCCTTCGGATCCAGGCGGCACTGCGCGATGTTTTTTTCAGGCTGAAAGGGGGTTTTGAGGCTCCGGCACGGGTTCCGGGCCCATCTCAGCTCCCCACTCATTTTTTTTCACATTAGCACAACGAATTTCTCCGGGCAAAGAAAAATACCCGGAGTCTTCCCACCCCGCCGTCAGCGGTCGGGGCACTTTTTACTGTGCTGTTCCCGGAGCGCCTCGTAGCGCCTTCTGACCCCCTCTACCCGTTGTTCACACCTCTTGTCGCCGCTGGAGCAGGAACGGAGGCAGCCTCCCTCATATTCATCAATGGTTTCCAGAACCTTCCCGTAGACTTCAACCTGTTCGCAGTTGTACCAATCATTGTAAGCCTGGCGGTCCAGTTCCTTCCGTTTGCTGTCGTAGAGATCCCTGCGATCCCGGTTCTCCTCCGCCAGGGTTCGCTGGGCCTTGACTTCCACCAAAAAGCAGGGATTGTAATTGGCATCGGTGATCTTGCCAGCCCAAGACGGCCCCTGCCCGAGCAACAGGAGCGGCACCAAACCGCCGGCAATGGCACTCCATTTCCAGATCGGCCCCATTTCCACGTTTTTCCTCCTTTTGGCGGATGATTTAAAAAACCTCAAACATCCTTGCCCGGCTGCAGCCGATAGCGGTTATGGCAAACCGTTTCTTCCAGCGGCTTGCGATGTTTCGTTGGCGCGGCATCGAATTGAGGATAGCCCAGAGCGATGAGGAGGCCGATCCGTTTGGCGGCGGGAACCCCCAGCAGCTCTTTCACTTCCGCCTCCCGGAACCAGCCGATCATGCAGGTGCCGAGGCCCTCTTCCACGGCCTGCAGGCAGAAATGCTCGGCGGCGATGCCGATATCGATGAGCGGAAAATCGCGATTTTTGATCCAGCTGCCGAGCCGCGAAGTGAGATTGGCCGGTTCCACCACGATTACGATCAGGACCGGCGCCTGTTTGACGAAATGGTTGAGGGGCAGCAGCCGCTCGGAGGTCAGGTCGGCAAGAAGGCCCTTCAGTTCAGGATCGTCGACGACGATAAAGGTCCAGGGCTGGGAATTGCAGGCCGAAGGGGCCAGACGGGCCGCTTCCAGGCACCGCTCCAGTTTCTCCTCCGGCACCGGATCGGGAAAATAGCCGCGAACGCTGTGCCGATTCCTCGCCAGCGCTAGGAACGCGCCATCCCCCATCTGTTTCAGCCCTCGCCGCCGTTGCCCGAAGGTTTGCGCCAGGAAAAAATCCGTACCGGCGGGATGTTGAGTACCTCGGTCCGCACCTTCGGGGCACCCAGAAATTCCTGTCCCAGATCGGCCACCTTGCCGCGCACCTGATAGGGGACGAAGCGCCCCCCCGGCGCCAGACACGCCCAGACTTCCTGGATGATCCGCCGCCCCACGGCGGGAGGCATGGTGGAAAAAGGGATCCCGGAAAGCACCACATCGGGAGCAGGCAACGAATAGTGTTCCAGAATCTCCCGGATATGCTCGGCGCTGCCGTGATGGACGATGAGGCGTGGATCGGCGGCGGCTCTCACCACCTCGATGAAATCGGGGTTGATCTCAATGGCCAGCAGACGCCCGTCCTTCGGCATCGCCTTCAGAAAGGCCTTGGTGGTGCCGCCGGTGCCGGGACCGAGTTCCACAACCAGGCGCGCCTTGGCAACCTCTCCGGTTTCGACCAGTTTCCTCTCAAGAAAGCGGGAGCTGGGGATCACCGAGCCGACCAAATCGGGATGGCGCAGAAAACCCTGAAAAAAGATCGCCGCCCGCCGGCGCCATGAATACCAATCTCCCAATCCATTCATTTTGTCCATAAAGCGGACTTATCCTCCATTCCGGCTTTCATTCTCCGTTCCGCAGTTCCGGCCACAACAGCACTCCTTTTCCCGGCCACCCTGACCTCAAAAAAAACCCGAGGCACCGACACGGCCCGGAAAGTTGAAAAAAAGACCCACCCCTTTTGAAACCCCAGCGCCCCTGTCATCCCCGCAAGGAAGCTTTCATCTCCCGTACCGCCTGGGCCGGATCGCCGGTTCCGAATATTGCCGACCCCGCCACCAGCACCCCGGCCCCGGCCGCCGCCACCTCCCGGCAGTTCTCCAGCTTGATGCCGCCGTCAACCTGCAGCTCAATCCGGTCCGACAGGCCGCGTTCACCCAGCTGACGAGATAATCTCCAAATCTTATCGAGGGCTCGGGGAATGAACTTCTGTCCCCCGAAACCAGGGTTGACCGACATGATCAGAATCAGATCGGTCTCCTCCAGGACTTCCTCGATCAGACAGAGTGGAGTGTGGGGGTTGAGGGAAACCCCGGCCTTGGCGCCGAGATCGCGGATCGCCTGCAGCGTGCGGTGCAGATGGACGCAGGCCTCGGCCTGAACGGTCAGATAATCGGCGCCGGCCTTGACGAACTCTTCCAGGTAGCGCTCCGGCTTCTCGATCATGAGGTGGACATCGAGGGGCAGCCGGGTTACCGGCCGCAGCGCCGCCACCACCACCGGGCCGATGGTGAGGTTGGGGACGAAATGGCCGTCCATGACATCGACATGGATCCAGTCGGCGCCCCCCTCTTCGACTTTCCGAACCTCCTCCCCCAGGCGGGCGAAATCGGCCGACAGGATGGAAGGGGCGATCTTGATTTCTCTGGTCATATGGGTTCCTGGTCGATGGTCATTGGTCCATGGTCCATTGTCATTCGTCCTTTGTCATTCGTCCTTTGTTTTCCACCAATGACCAATGACCAATGACGATTTTACCGGACCGCAGTCCGCACCGCGCCGGGGGTATCGATCTCCCCGAAGATGTGTTCCGGATTGAGCTGATGGACCCCTTTCACGAACCGGATCGAGCCGGTGAGGGCGCGGATGATGATGCTGTGCGTCGTCACCCCTCCCTGGCGGTCGAAGTGAACCCCTTCCAGAAACGGACCGTCGGTGATGCCGGTGGCGGCGAAGAAAGCATCTTCCGAACGGACCAGATCGTCCAGGGACAGCACCCGGTCCACCGTTTCCCCTTCAAGGGCGGCCAGCGCCTCCCGCTCATAATCCTTCTGGGGAGCTCTCCGTCCCTGCATGCCGCCGCCGATGGCCTTGACCGCCGCAGCCGCGATGACCCCTTCGGGGGTGCCGCCGATTCCCATCAGAACATCGACACCGGTGCCGGGAATGGCCGCCATCAACGCCCCCATGACATCGCCGTCGGTTTGCAGCGAGATGCGGGCGCCGGTTTGGCGAATCTCATTAATCAAACCCTGGTGGCGCGGTTTGTCAAGGACGAAAACAGTCAGATCCGAAACGGGACGCCGCAGAACCTCGGCGATGCGGTACAGATTCTCAGTGGCGGAGCAGGTGATGTCGATGGCCTCGCGAGCCCCTTTCTCCACCACGATCTTATCCATGTACAGCGACGGCCCCGGCCGCCAGAAGCTTCCCCTGGGAGCGGCCGCGATCACCGCGATGGAGTTGGGGCGCCCCAAGGCGAGCAGCCGCGTCCCTTCCACCGGATCGACGGCCACATCGACCGGGGGGCCGCCGCCGCTTCCCACCCGCTCCCCGTTGTAGAGCATCGGCGCCTCGTCCTTCTCCCCCTCGCCGATCACCACGACGCCGTCCATTTCGACGTTCTTCAGCACCGCCCGCATGGCGTCGACGGCGGCGCCGTCTCCCGCCTCCTTGTTCCCGGTGCCCATGTATCGGGCCGCCGACAGAGCCGCGGCTTCGGTCACCCGGACCAGTTCCATTCCCAGATTCCGATAAACGCGATCAGGCATGATCAACCTCTCCATAGAAGCAACAGAACAGGAACCGGATTTCCCGGATTCTCCTTCAAAAAGGGGATTCAATCAAGCCCCTTTGCTCTTTGGTTGGTTCGTATCGTCGGAAAAAGCCGCCGGCGAGACGATGGCGGCGCCCCGAAGATCTTCAGCCCTCCAAGGCCCGTGACAGCTTGGCGAATTCATCGAGATCGAGGGTCTCGCCGCGGCGCTGCGGATCGATGCCGGCAGCGTGAATCCGGTCCGCAAGGTGGGGGAGGTCGAAACCGGCCCCCCTGAGGGAGTTGAAAAGGGTCTTGCGGCGCTGGGCAAAAGAAGCCCGCACCACCCTGGCGAAAAACCGTTCCTCGCCGACAGCGACCCTGGGTGCGGCGAGCGGCGTCAGGGCCAGAACCGCCGAGGCCACCTTGGGGATCGGGGAAAACGCCTGGGGAGCCACCTCGAAAACCACCTCGGCATCGAAATACTGTCGGCAGAATACCGATGGGATACCGTAATCCTTGGTGCCGGGAAAGGCGCAAAGGCGGGCTCCGAATTCCCGCTGGAACATCAGCACCAGCCTCCGGAACAGGTGCCGTTCCTCCAGAATCTTGAAAAAAATCGGACTGGAAATGTGGTAGGGGAGATTGGCCACCAGGATATAAGGAGGATGGGAAAGCAGCTCCGGCCATGAGAGACGCAGGGCATCCCCCTGGTGGACGACCAGGTTGGACGCTCCGAGAGCCTCCAGTCGGGCGGCCAGTTCCGGGTCGATCTCGACGGCTTGAAGCTCCTGGCACAACGGGAGCAGACGCCGGGTCAGCACCCCGAGGCCGGGGCCGATTTCGAAGACCCGCTCCCCTTCCCGCAATCCGGCCGCGGCAACAATTCTCTCCGCCACCCTGGCATCCCGCAGGAAATTCTGGCTGAAACAGCGCTTGGGTTGAATCGCCACCATCAGGCTCCGTTGTCGGATGGCCCGATCCGGCGACGACGCCGGGGCCAGCGGGAGATCTTGTACCGTTTCACCACGGGGATCGCCTTGAGGGTGAGGAAATAGGCCAGCAGACCGAAAACGACCGCGAAGATCAGACTCCCCACGCAGAGGGGCACGATCACCCCCCAGCTCAGGTTGCGGATGATCTCCCAGCTCAGCTCGGTGGGAAGCCGCAGCCGTTTCCAGCCCAGCAGATAGCGCCCCAGCTCATATTGGAGACCGTAGATTAGCGGAGCGGTCACAGGGTTGGTGATGAAGACGCCGAGTGCGGCCGCGATCTTGTTTTTCCTGAGCAGGGCGGCGAAAAAAACGGCGATGAGGATCTGCGCCCCCATGGTCGGAGTCATGCCGATGAAGATGCCCAGCGCCATCCCCTCGGCGATTTCCTCGGGGGCGCCCCGAATCCGGATAAAACGGATGTAGAACAGTTTAAGCTGCCTGGAAAAGGACCATCTTCGCCACATAGACCCGGAATCTACCGATGAGAACCGTTAACCATGAAAAGCCGCCGCATCCAACTGCCAATGGGCCAGGGCATTGGCGTCGAGCCCATCCTTGAATCCCTGCCTCAGATAGAAATCGCCGGCCACCGCCAGCATGGCCGCGTTGTCGGCGCACAGCTTCGGGGAAGGGAAGTGTACCTCATAGCCGGAGCCGGCCGCAAGCTGTCTGAAACGTTCCCGCAACCCGCTGTTGCAGGCCACGCCGCCGGCGACCACCAGATGCCGCAGACCGCTCTCGTCCAGCGCCCGCAACGCCTTTCGGGTCAGGACCTCGACCACCGCTTCCTGAAAAGCCGCGGCGATGCGGCGCATCTCATCCTCTCCGGGGGGAGCGGAAAGGCGGCGGACATGGTTGAGCACCGCCGTCTTGATGCCGCTGAAACTGAAATCGAGGTTGTCCTGGTGCAGCAGCGGCCGCGGAAATACGAGTCCATCGGACTCCCCTTCAGCGGCCAGACGGTCGATGACGGCGCCGCCGGGGTAGCCCAAGCCCAGCAGTTTTGACACCTTGTCGTAGGCCTCGCCGGCGGCGTCATCCCATGTGCGCCCCAGCGTCCGGTAGCGTCCGATGCCGTCCACCCGGTAAATGTGGCTGTGAGCGCCGGAAACGGCCAGGGCCAGGAACGGGAACGGCAGCTCCCGTTCCAGCAGCGCCGCCAGGATGTGCCCCTCCATGTGATGGAGCCCGACCCAAGGGATGCCGAGGGCAAAGGCCATCGCCTTGGCGGTGGAGAGCCCCACCAAAAGAGCGCCGATGAGCCCGGGGCCGCGGGTCACGCAGATCCCTTCCAACTCGGATGCCGCTACGCCCGCGCCGTCCAGAGCTTCCTCGATGGCCGGACCGATCCCCTCCAGATGCTTGCGGGAGGCCAGCTCCGGCACCACACCGCCGTAACGAGCATGGAGATCGACCTGGGAGGCCACCACGTTGGAGAGTACTTCCCGCCCATGCCGCACCACGGCGGCGCTGGTCTCGTCGCAGGAGGTTTCCAAAGCCAGCAGCAGCATAGTCAGAAAACCGTTTTCATCACAGCAGATTGGCGGCCAATTCCGCCAGCGGCGAGCGCTCCCCCTTGGCCAAGGTGACATGCCCGGAGATCGGCTCGTTGCGGAACCGGACGACCACGTAGTTGAGGCCGTTGCTGGACGAATCGACGTAAGGGTTGTCGATCTGGTAGGGGTCGCCGGTGAGAACGATCTTGGTTCCTTCCCCGGCGCGGGTGATGATGGTCTTGATTTCGTGGGGGGTGAGGTTCTGGGCCTCATCCACGATCAGATACTGTTTGGGGATGGAGCGGCCGCGGATGTAGGTCAGGGCCTCGATCTGAAGAATCCCCATGTCCACCAGCTCTTTGTAGCCCCGTTTCCGCTTGCCCTGGTTATCGACACTTTCCAGCAGCAGATCAACGTTGTCGAAGATCGGCTGCATCCAGGGGGCCAGTTTTTCCTCGATGTCGCCAGGGAGGAACCCGAGATCCCGCCCCATGGGAAAAACCGGGCGCGACACCAGCAGGCGGCTGAAACGGTTTTCATCGGCCACCTTGAGAAGCCCCGCCGCGATGGCGAGCAGGGTCTTGCCGGTACCGGCCTTGCCGTTCAAGGTCACCAGCTGGATGTTGTCGTCGAGCAGCAGATCGAAAGCGAAACGCTGCTCCCGGTTGCGGGGCTGGATCCCCCAGATCCCGTCCTTGGGAAACGTGGCCAGCGGCAGCAGCTTGCCGACCGGGGCGTGGTAGCGGGTCAGAGCGGTGTGGCGGGGGTTGCCGGAATCGATCAGGGTGACGCACTGGTTGGGGGAAAGGTTGCTGTCGGCAGCCACTTCCAGAAAGCCCTGCCCGAAGAAGCGGTCCACCTCGTTACTATCCACCTGCATCTCGGCGGTTCCCGTGTAGAGATCCTCGATGGCGACCTTGTCCGATTCGTAATCCTCCGCCTTCAGACCGAGGGCGTCGGCCTTGATGCGGAGGTTGGTGTCCTTGGTGACGAAAACGACCGGATACCGGGAGAGGCTCTGCATCTTCATGGCCACCGCCAGAATCCGGTTGTCGGCCCGATCGGACCTCAGATCCGGGGGCAGGCGGTGGAGCGACTCCTCGGTGCATTTTTCCACCTTGAGCATCCCCCCTCCGTCCAGGGGAACCCCTTCCATCAAAGGGTTCTTCTTCCGCAGCGCATCCAGCAGCCGGGAGACATGGCGGGCGTTGCGCCCCGTTTCGTTCTGATCCTTCTTGAAGCCGTCGATCTCCTCGATCACGGTAATGGGCAATATCAGATCGTTGTCCTCGAAACGGAGCAAGGACTGGGGATCGTGCAGAAGAACATTGGTGTCGAGAACGTAGGTTTTTTTCATCGCCCCCTCCCTTCTCTGGACTGCGGCCGAAAACGGCCGCATCCCTCGCCAAAAATAAAAACAGAAAAAAAGACGAACTGGAGTCCGTCTTTTTTTCTTCCCGTGCCGTAAGCCGGGTTCGATCAGAAACCGGCTTTCTTTCGGAGCGATTCCACCCGGTCGGTCCGCTCCCAGGTGAATTCCGGCAGTTCCCTTCCGAAATGACCATAGGCGGCCGTCTTGCGAAAGATGGGCCGGAGCAGGTCCAAAGTCCGGATAATGGCCGCCGGGCGCAGGTCGAACTCCTCCCGGATCACCGCGGCAATGCGGTCGGGAGCGATTTTGCCGGTGCCGAAGGTCTGCACCATGACCGACACCGGCTCGGCGATGCCGATGGCATAGGCGATCTGCACCTCACACTTGTCGGCAAGGCCGGCCGCCACGACGTTTTTGGCGATGTAGCGCCCCATGTAGGAAGCGCTGCGATCGACCTTGCTCGGATCTTTGCCGGAAAAGGCGCCGCCGCCATGGGAGCCGAGGCCGCCGTAGGTGTCGACGATGATCTTGCGGCCGGTCAGCCCGCAATCCCCCATCGGCCCGCCGATCACAAAGCGGCCGGTAGGGTTGATGAAATAGCGGGTTTTGCTGTCGATCAAATGAGCCGGGATGATTTTTTTGATAACCTCTTCGATGATCCCTTCCCGGATCGTGTCATAGGAGACTTCGGGCCCGTGCTGGGAGGAAACGACCACCGTATCGACCCGCACCGGTTGCCCCAGACGGTATTCGATGGAGACCTGGGATTTGCCGTCGGGGCGCAGGAAAGAAAGGGTTTGGTCCCGGCGCACATCAGAGAGGCGCTTGGTCAGCTGATGGGCGAACATGATCGGCATCGGCATCAGTTGGGGGGTCTCCCGGCAGGCATAGCCGAACATGATTCCCTGGTCCCCCGCGCCCTGCTCCTTGAACAACCCCTGCCCCTCGGTGACCCCTTGGGAGATGTCGGGGGATTGCCTTCCCAAGGCCACCATCACGGCGCAGGTGTCGCAATCAAACCCCATGGCGGCGTCGTCATAACCGATGTCACGAACGACACTCCGCACCAGATCGGGAATTTCCACATACCCCTTGGTGGTCACCTCGCCGGCAACCAGGGCCATCCCCGTCGTTACCAGGGTTTCGCAGGCGACCCTGGAAAACGGATCCTGTGTGATCATGGCATCCAGCACCGCGTCGGAAATCTGATCGGCGATCTTGTCCGGGTGACCTTCGGTCACGGATTCGGAAGAAAAAATAAACTCCGTCATCCCCATGGGCGAAACATCTCCTTTCCGCTTGAAAAATACCAGAAAACCACACCGCTCCCCAAATCATGGAGGCCGCCCGCGCTTGGTGGCGGCCATCGCACTCCGCGCTGAAGGATATTATTTATGAGCCATAAAAACAAGCACTCAATGGAACGCCTCACATCCGAAAAATTTCAAAAAGATCGGGAAAGCGGCGCCGCATCTCCTGTTCCAAAAATTCCCGTGATTTCTCAGCGGTTTCGAAGCGTTCCAGGGCTGCCGCCAGTTCCTGAACCTCCCGCAGGCTGAAATCCCGGATCACCCGCTTGACGACGGGGATGGAATGGGCGTTCATGGAGAGTTCCTCGAAACCCAGCCCGATCAGCACCGGCGCATATAGGGGATCCCCGGCCATCTCCCCGCAAACCGCCGCCGCAATCCCGGCCTGCCGGGAACAGCGGGCGATCTGCCGTAACATCCGCAACACGGCGGGGTGAAGCGGCTGGTAGAGATAGGCCACGCTCTGGTTCCCGCGGTCAACCGCCAGGCCGTATTGGATCAGGTCATTGGTGCCGACGGAAAAGAAATCGGCCTCAGCGGCCAACAGATCGGCGATCATCACCGCCGCCGGGATTTCCACCATGACCCCCACCGGAATACCGGGGTCAAAGGGAATCCCCTCCTGCCGCAACTCCGCCATCGCCTCTTCCAGACAGGACCGGCAGGCCCGCACCTCGGGCAAGCTGGAGATCATGGGAAACATGACCGCCGCCCGGCCATAATGGGAGGCGCGCAGGATGGCCCGCAGCTGGCATTTGAACAGGGCCGTTTCACGGAGAGAAAAACGGACGGCCCGCAAACCCATGGCCGGGTTGGCCTCCCGATGGGGACTGAGCTCCGGTAGAATCTTCTCGCCGCCGATATCCAGAGTGCGGATGATGACGGGATGCGGCGCCATGCCGGCCACCACCTCCCGCAGCTCCCGCAACTGATCTTCCTCATCGGGGAGGGTGTTCCGCCCCAGAAACATAATCTCGGTGCGGTACAGCCCCACCCCTTCGGCCCCTTGCCTGAGAGCGGCGGCGGTCTCCAAAGGAAACTCGATATTGGCCCGCAGCCGAATCCGCTGCCCGTCCGTGGTCACGGTCGGGAGATCGCGGAACCGGGCCAGTTGGATCTCGGAATATTCCAGAGCCTGTTTTTTTGCCAGGTATTCCTTGAAGGTGGCGTCGCTCGGGTTGACGATGACCATGCCGCTGCCGCCGTCGATGATCACCGCAACGCCGTTGGGAACCAGGGAGCTGAAATTGCCCAGCCCGAACACCGCCGGAATCCCCAGGGAGCGGGCCAGAATGGCGGTGTGGGAGGTCCGGCCCCCCTGGTCGGCGATGACTCCGAAAACCCGATCCCGGTCGATCTGCATGGCGTCGGCGGGGGACAGGTCATGGGCCGCCAGGATCGTTTTCTCCCGGATTTCGGTGACGGAGCGGATGGCCTCTCCCCGCAGGTTGCGGATCAGGCGGTCCCCCACCGAATCGAGATCGGCCTTGCGGTCGCGCAGATATTCATCCTGGATGCTGTCAAACAATTTTTGGAATTTCTTGAGAGTACTCTTCACCGCGCCCTCGGCATTCAGCTGTTCATCCCGAATCCGCGCCACGGTGTCGTTGAGGAACATCTTGTCGTCCAGGATCAGAAGATGGGCATCGATGATGAAAAGATGCTTATGCATCCTCTTGTCGATGATCCGTCCCTTGGCTTCCAGGAGCTGTTTTTTGGAAAGGGCGACCGCTTCCCGGAACAGGGCGATCTCCGCCGCCACCCGATCGGCCGGGATCGGACGGCTGACGCCCGGCTCCCGCGCCCGGCTCAGAAAAAACACCTCCCCGATGGCGATCCCCGGCGACACGCCGATGCCGACGAAACAGGTGTCCTCATCGATTCTAGTCTTCTCCGAAACCATCTCCCACCAGGGTTTTTATGGCCGCCAAAGCTTCTTTTTCATCCTTGCCGGCGGCAGAAACCGAGATAACGGAACCTTTTTGAGCCGCCAGCATCAAAATACTCATGATACTTTTCCCGTCCACCGCCGTGCCGTCTTTCTCGACCAGAATTTCCGATTCAAACCGGTTGGCGGCCTGAACCAGTTGTGCGGCCGCCCGGGCATGAAGCCCGAGCCGGTTTCTGATCGTCAGGGTTTCTTTTTCCATGGCCACTCCCTCCCTTCGGATCAGAGCCCGACGCAGAGAAACACCGCCAGGGTGACGCTCACCAAGAGACTCAAAGGGGAAAAACCGCGGCGCACCAGAAAGACTCCGGCGCAAACCAGAGGCACGGCGAGGAACCCCCATGCCGGCGGAATCTCTTCCCAACTGGTCAGAAGAAAAACCAGGTAGGCCGAAATCCCTCCCAACAGCACCACCGTCATCTCTTTAAGGCGAATGGCAAGATCGGGCAATTGAAAGCGCTGAATGACCTGAACCATCTCCAGGCCTTTCCGATACCCCTGCCAGAACCACACGACCCGGCACCACAGGTGAGGCAGATTGAAACCGACCAGGAATACCACCGGCGCCCAAAGGGAGCCGCGCACCGCGAAGAACAGGGAAAACACCGCTGCCAAGGGCCGCAGCGCCCCCCAGAAGAAGGAATCCCCCATCGCCCCATAAGGGGCCATGGTCATTTCCTTGAACCCTTCCACCCCCACCAGGTCTTCCTCCCCCCGTTTTTCCTTCTCCTCCAGCGCCAAACTCACTCCCAGGATCGGACCGGCGAGATAGGGATGGGTGTTGAATTTCTCCAGATGGCGGGCGAAAGCCCTGGTCAGTTCATCCTCCCGGAACAGCCATCGCAGGGCGGGGGCCATGACAAAGAGGAAGCCGAGATTCTGCAGCTTTTCATAGTTCCAGCTGGCCTGAAGCAGAAAGGCGCGGAGCATCACTCGGAGCAGGATCCTTCTGGGTATTTTACCGCTGTCGTTCATGTCAGAAATACCAGAGCAGCAGCAAGGTGGATGTGAAGGAGGCCAGGAAAAGGGTCACGGTGTAACGGATTCTCAGGGTCCCGAGAATCGCCACCGCCCCCACCAGGGGAAACGCCGTTTTGAGGTAACCGCCTCCCATCAGCAGCAGTTTTTCCAGGAGCGGGAAAAACCACCACAGACAGACAGCGCCCACCAGAACAATAACCAGAAAGGTCGCCAGCGAAGAGAGGGCGAAATAGAGCAGTCCGAGGAGATGCACCCCTTCCGTCTCCTCCAGAATCCCCTCTCGGACTGCCTGCTGAATCCGGGCGATGCCCCTTCCGTTCCCCTGCCGGGCGCGGCGATCAAAAAATACTCCCACCCTCCCCGCCAGGCAGGAAACCAGAACGGCAAACAGCATCACCGCCAGAGGGTCGGCGTTAAGAACCTTTGCAAAGACGATGGAAAGGAAGGTCGCCCCGACTCCGATCTGAGTGTCGTCGGGAGGGATCGCGGAGCCGGCGGGAACCCGGCACAACCACAACAGTTCCAGCAGCACACCCACCTGCAGCCCTGCCAGGGGATCCCCCAGCGCCAGGCCGGTCAGGGGAGCGACCACCAACGGCCTGGACAACATGATCTGGGGTCCGGCCGTCCGGTCGATGCCGGCGGCCACCGAAATCAGGGCGGCGAGAAAGAATTCAACCAGGTACATCTTTTCGGCCCCGCTCCCCGATCAGTTCCTTCCAGCTTTGCCGCCGATCGCTGGGAACGCACTGAGAGACAACCTTCACCCCTTCTTTTTCGAGGGCGTTGAGGTTGTCGATATCTTCCGGATAAAGCCAGACGGTGCAACTGACGCGATCGGCGTCGCCATCGGCATGCAGGTTGCCGAGGTTGACCTCGGAAAAGCCGACTCCAAGCCGAAAGGCCTTGAGGGCATCCCCGGAACCGGCAAACAGCATCAGCACCCGGCGCTCCCGCAATTCCGGCCGCGAGAAGAGTTCCCCGAGGCCGGCCACCTTCTCGAAAAAGACCCGCGTTCCCTTGGGGATAGCGGCCCGCATGATGGTCTGCCGGAGAGTCATCGAGGCCACTTCATCGTTGGCGACCACAATGCAATCCACGTTGAGGAAGGGAACCCAGACTTCGAGAATCTGCCCGTGAATCAGTCGATCGTCAATTCTGGACAGCACCACCGCCATCGGCACGCTTCCTTATCGAAAAAAAACACTCCGTGGCCTCAACCGCGCCCGGGCACTGCCGGTGCCATTCACTCTCCGGATGCGGGGTCGGGCAGCGGCGGATTTTTGAGAAGATCCCCCGGCGCCACCACCCCTTCCCGCCCGGCCTCCTTCAGCAACAAAGCCAAGCGGCTCAAGGAAGGTTCCTGGCGGTTCTGAAAAAATTTGAGCACCATCGGCAGGTTGACGCCGGTCACGACTTCGACGCGGTCCGGTTCCATATAGGCGAGGCTGATATTGCAGGGGGTGCCTCCGAACATGTCGGCCAGGATCATCACCCCCTCGCCATCCCCGCCGACGGCGGCAATCCCCTCTCTGACCTTATGGTTGATCCGCTCGACGCTGTCCTCCTTCTGCAGGCAGACCGCCTCGGCCCGGTTAAGTTCGCCGAGTATCGCCTCCGCCGCCATCAGCAGCCCCTTGGCCAGAACCGAATGGGTGACAATCACCAGCCCCTTCATCGCGTCAGCCCCCGGTTCAGATCTCTGTGAATCACCTCCGCGATCACCCCTTCTGCGGTCAGACGCCGGAACAGTTCCTCCACCACCGCCACGCTGCGGTGGCGGCCGGCGGTGCAGCCGATTGAAATGGTGCAATAACTCTTGTTTTCCTTTTCGAATTCAGGCAGCAGGAAGCGCAGCATGGGAACCAGGTAGTCGAAAAAGCGGCTAAATCCTTCCAGAGTGACCACATAATCACGGACGGCGGGGTCAAGCCCGGTCAATGGCCTCAAGGCATCGACAAAATAGGGATTTTGAAGGAAACGGACGTCGAGAACCATATCGGTCTCGAGAGGGATGCCGAACCGGTAGCCGAAGGACTTCAAATGGACCGACATCGGGATGTGAAGGATGCCCTGCTGGCGTACGCACTCCATAACCTTGCGCCTCAGCTCGTGGACGGTCAAACCCGAGGTGTCGAAAATCCGGGTGGCGGATGTGCGGATGGCGGCAAGGAGCTCCCGTTCCCGGTTAATGGCGCCGGGGATGCCGCCGGTCTGAATCAGGGGATGGCGGCGGCGGGTTTCGGAAAAGCGCCGGAACAGCACCTCGTCCGAGGCGTCGAAGAAAAAGACCTCGGCCCGGTGGCCTTCGCTCCGGATGCCGTCAAGCATGGCGGGAAAAGCCTCCAGATAATCGCGGTTGCGGACATCCACCACCACCGCCACCTTGGAATCGCTCCCCTTTTTGACCTGCAGATCGAAGAAATCCTTGAGGAATATCGCCGGAAGGTTGTCGACGACGAAAAACTGCTCATCCTCCAGGGCCCGCGCCGCAGTGGTTTTTCCGGAGCCGGACAGACCGGAGAGGACAATGAGCCGGGACGCGGAGTCACCCATAATGGACTCGCCAAAGAAGGAGGGGACGGGCGCCGCTCCAAAAAGCTCCCGCCCCCTTAGAGTACGAATCATGAGAAAGAGAGCCTGAGGCAAGGCGCGCCCCAGTGTAGACAGAAAAAGCGCCACATCCCGCAAAAGAAGGACGGCCGTTTGCCGCAACCGTCAAAGCTTGGCTTCCTCCTCGACAATAATGTCATAAAGCTCCCGATTGTCGGAAGCCTCGCACAGCCGCCGACGCACCGAGGCGTTCTTGAGCAGTTTGGAAATCCGGGCCAGGGTCTTCAAATGCACCCCCACCGATTCTTCCGGCGCCACCAGCAGGAAAATCAGGTTGACGGGATTCCCGTCCATGGAATCGAATTCAACACCGCTACGGCTCCGACCGAAAGAGATGAAGATATCCTTCAGCCCCTTCAATTTGCCGTGAGGAATGGCCACGCCGTCCCCGATGCCGGTGCTCCCGAGCTTTTCCCGCTCCAACAGGACCTTGACCACTTCCTCCCGATCGAGCCCGCTCTGAACCCTCATCATGCCGTCGACCATCTCCCCCAGAGCCTCGTTTTTCACCTTGGCTTTGATCTCGGCGCTGATGGCTTCCGGATGGAGCAATTCCGATATCTTCATCTCTGTTCTCGTATCCTTTTTCCCGAGTTTCCTCCGAGGCGGGCTACTTCGCCTGAGGAACAATTAACCCATAATTACCGTCGCTACGGCGGTAAACCACATTGATCTCTTCACTGCGATCGTCGGAAAAAACCAGGAAGTCCTTGTGGAGAAGGTCCATCTGCATGACGGCCTCATCCACCGACATCGGTTTGATGGGGAAACTGGCCTGGCGGATGATGATCGGCCCCTCCTGCCCTTCCTCGAAACTCTCCGCCGCCAGGATGGTTTTCTGAACCTGGCGCTCCCGGCCGCTCATTGGCTTGTGGCGCTTGATTTTTTCTTTGTAGCGCTTCACCTGGCGCTCGATTTTGTCCACCACGGCATCGACGGCGGCGTACATGTCGTTGGTCTCTTCCGACCCCTTGATCATGATTCCTTTGGCCTGAAGGGTCACCTCCACCCGGTGCCGTATTTTCTTGGCAACCCCCACGACAGCCTGGGCATCGATCGGCTCATCAAGGTATTTTTTGATGCGGGCCAGCTTTTCCTCAAGGTAGGCCCGGATGGAATCGCTTGCTTCCATGTGGCGAAAAGTCACGGAAATCTGCATGGCGGCTCCTCTCTGTTAGTCGGGTTCGATGGCCTTCTGGTACACCCTGTCTGACGACGACATCCCATTTGGACGACAACCTGTCGGAAACCAAAAAGGAACTCAAAAATAGCGCTTTCTTTCCGTCGAGGATCCGATATTGAGCATTTCGCGGTATTTGGTGACCGTCCGGCGGGCGATTTCGATGCCGTTCTTTTTCAGGATCTCGACGATCTTCTGATCGGAGTAAGGTTTCTTGACATCCTCGGCGGAGATGATCTCTTCGATCTTGTTCTTGACGCTTTCCGAGGCGATGGACTCGCCGCCGGTGGTGCTGATACCACTGTTGAAAAAATATTTCAATTCAAACAGCCCCCGCGGGGTCTGCACGTATTTGTTGGTGGTCACCCGGCTGATGGTCGATTCATGCATCTGGATATCCTCGGCCACGTCCCGCAACACCAGCGGTTTGAGGTACTCGATCCCGTTGTCGAAAAAATCCCGCTGAAAATTGACGATGCTGCGGGTGACCTTGTAGATGGTGCGCTGCCGCTGATGGATGCTCTTGATCAGCCACAGGGCGCTGCGCATCTTATCCTGAACATATTCTCCGATCTTTTCGTCCACCCCCGGGCCGCCAGCCAGGGCGTTCCGGTAAAAAGAGCTGATGCGCAGATTGGGAAGGCCGTCGTCGTTGAGCACCACCACGTAATCGTCGCCCACCTTGTAGACGAAGATATCCGGCGTGATGTAGTGGGTATCCTCCTGCGAGAACTCCCGGCCGGGGCGAGGATCCAGGCTGCCGATGATCTTGGCGGCGACCAGCACCTCATCGACGGAAACACCCATCGCCTTGGCGATCACGGAATATTTACGGCTCTCCAGCTCCTTGAGATGCAGGCGAAGGATGTCAGCGATCAAAGGGTTTTCAATTCCCAGAGACTCCATCTGCCGCAGCAGACACTCCTCAAGATCACGGCTGGCGACTCCCGGCGGATCGAGTTCCTGCACCAGGCGCAACACGGACTCCACCTCGTCGCAGGAAGCGCCGGTGACCTCGGCGAGCTCGTCAAGGGTGGTCCGCAGATAGCCGTCGTCGTCGACATTGCCGATGATCTCAAAGGCGATCTTCCGTTGCCGGTCATCGATACTGGACAGGCTGATCTGCCAGCGCAGATGCTCGGCCAGGGAGGTTTTTTTGGTCAGGATGTTTTCGTAAAAGGGGCGTTCCTCATCCCCATCGCCGCTTTCGCCGGAGTAGCTTTCGAAATTGTAATCCCCGAAATAGGTCTGCCAGTCGATTTCCTTGAGACGGTCGCCCCCGTCCGTCGGATCGAGGAATTTCTCCTGGGAGGGCGGCTCCGGAACGTCCTCCTCGATCTCCTTGGCGGTCTCCTTCTCATCGAAGGCTTCCTGTCCCTCTTCCAGAACCGGGTTCTTCTCCAGCTCTTCCCGCACCATCTCCACCAACTCCGCCCGCGACAGCTGAAGCAGCTTGATGGCCTGCTGCAACTGGGGTGTCATGACCAGTTGCTGGCTGAGCTTCAATTGTTGGCGAATTTCGAGAGCCATTGGTTAGTGACGATGCCTTTCCCGGACAAGGGTACCAGGTTGACCACAACATTTCCGGCCATCGCGGGGAAAACCGTCGGTAACAAGGCTTTCCGACAAAGGCCTGACAGGCTGCTAAAGCCGGAACGACTCCCCCAGATAGATGGCCCGCGCCTTGGGGCTGGCGGCGATCTTCTCGGGAGCCCCGGACTCGATGATCTCCCCTTCGTTGAGGATATAGGCCCGATCGCAGACGTTCAAGGTTTCGCGGACATTGTGATCGGAGATAAGAACCCCGATCCCCTGTTCCTTGAGATGAACAACCGTTTTCTGAATATCGAGCACCGCCAGGGGATCGATCCCCGCAAAAGGCTCATCGAGGAGCATGAAAAAGGGATCGGTGGTCAGCGCCCGGGCAATTTCGAGACGCCGCCGCTCGCCGCCGGACAGCGTATAGCCGTAGGATTGGGCCACGTGCTGGAGACGGAATTCACGCAGCAGCCGGTCTTTTTTTTCTTCCATCGAAGACGGTGACAGCCCCTGGGCTTCCAGAATCGCCAGCAGATTTTCCTCGACCGTCAGTTTGCGGAATACCGTCGGCTCCTGGGCGAGATAGGAAATCCCCGCCCGCGCCCTCCGATACATGGGCAACGGCGCCAGATCGAGATCGTCCAGCAGAACCGAACCCTGGTCGGCGCGGATCAACCCGACCACCATGTAAAAGGAGGTCGTCTTGCCAGCCCCGTTGGGTCCCAGCAGCCCCACCACCTCGCCGGAGCGGATCTCGAAATCGACGCCGCGGACAACTTCCCTTCTTTTATATGCTTTATGGAGGTTTTTTGCAACGAGCTTTCGTGTCACGGCGGCCCTCCTTTGGGGTGGAAAACCGCCTTGACACGGCCCCCCTCCTTGCTGGAGACAACGCTCTTCTCGCCGTCAAGGAAGATGACGATCTCATCGCCGTCGAGGGAATCCTCCCCCTTGCGGACCTGGACCGATCCCGTCAGGACAATTTTCCCCTCCTTGGCGAAATAGACCCCTTTGTCGCCGGTGGCGGTCCGTCCCCCCTGCACCACCCGCACCCCGGGGAAGGCCTCGATCCGCTCGATCTCCCGATTCGGCTCCTGGAAATAGAGCACCATCTCGGGAGCGGTGATGACCACATTGCCCTGCCGGGCTTCCACCTCCCCGATGAATCGGACCCGGTTCAAAACCCCGTCGGCCTGGAGTTGTTGCGAGGTGATATGCACCGGCTGTTTGGAATCGTGCTTGTCCACCAGCGACGGTGGTTCCGCGCCGAGCGGCGCCGCCGCCAGGAGCCAGCAGCAGAACGCCAGCAGGTTAACCCCGCGCATCGGTTTTTTCATAAAGACTCGCCTCGATTTCGTTCAGAAGTTGGAACAGCCGCTCCCGGACCTGATACCTCAACCCCCGCCCGAGAAGCACCAAACCGTCGGCGGCAATCCGGACCCGGCTTTCGGTGCGGATCAGGGAACCCTCCTGCAGGTATTCCAGATCATCGGAAAAGAGCGCCTGGCCCTGAGCGTTTTTGAGGATCACGTTGCCGATGGCGCGAAAGCTGCCGCCGTCAGGGCCAACCTCCCCCTGGTCGGCGGTCAGCTCCATATCCCCCTTGTCGGAATCGAAAAAAACCACCCGGATATTCTTGAGCCGGCCGCTCTTGGTCTGGAGATTGAAATCGGCGGCTTCGGCCGAAAGGCGCCAGGAGGCGGAACCCGCCTGGGTATTGGTCAGGGTGATCTCTTTCAGGGAGAGATCGGCATCGGAAGGGCGGGGAACGGGGAGGGTGTGCTGCAACGGTTCCTTGAAATTAAATAAGATGGTCGCCAGCAGGGAAAAAGAGATCAGAACAATAAAAAAAAACAAGAAATTCCGTAAAGTTAAAAACTCTTTCATAGCAAAAAGTATAACATCGCGGCCATTTCCTGTAAAGAACAGCCTGCCGCCTGCCCGTCACGGAACCGCCCCTTTCAGGAATAACGCGCCAACACCTCGGACCAGCGCCCGCTCTCCCGGAGCAGCAACTCGCAGATTTCCCGCACCGCACCCCTGCCGCCGCGGCAACGGGCGACATAATCGACCTCCGGCTTGACCAGTTCGCAGCCGTCGGCCACGGTGGCCGAAAAACCGGCCCGGCGCAGAACCGGAAGATCGACCAGGTCATCCCCCACGTAGGCGATCTCGCTGTCCTCCAGCCGCAGTTCGCACCCGATCCTTTCGAAAACCGGCAGTTTTTCCTTGACCCCCTGGTAAACCAGGCCGATTCCGAGTTCGGCGGCGCGGTATTCGACAATCCGGGATTCCCTGCCGGTGATGAGCCCAACCCGAAAACCGCCCCGCTGCAGCAGTTTGAGACCGTGCCCGTCCTTGACGTCGAAGGCCTTGCTCTCGACGCCGTTGTTGTCGATGGTAATGCGGCCGTCGGTGAGAACCCCATCGACATCAAACAGCACCAGCTTGATCCGGGAGATTTGCTCCCGCATTAGACCACCCCCGCTTTGATGAGGTCATGAACATGAATGATCCCGACCGGTTTGCAGCTCTGTTCGTCCTCAAATACGAACAGTGAGGTGATGGAATGCTCCTCCATCCGGTGCAGCGCCTTGGCAGCCAGACAGCTCTTGGAGACCCGCTTTGGGTTGCGGGTCATGAGTTCCCCCACCGGGTGGTTGAGGATATCGAACCCCTTCTCCAGGGAGCGGCGCAGATCGCCGTCGGTGAAGATCCCCACCAGATCTCCGGAGTTGTCAACCACTCCCGTCACGCCGAGCTTCTTGCTGGTGATCTCGAACAGGGTCTCTTTAAGCGGCGTGCCGGTAGTCACCAGCGGGATCGCGCTCCCCTGATGCATAAAGTCCTCGACCCGCAACAGCAGCCGTTTGCCCAGCGTACCGCCGGGGTGAAAAAAAGCGAAATCCTCCTCGCGGAAGCCGCGCCGCAGCAGCAACGCAATAGCCAGGGCGTCTCCCAGCGCCAGGGCCGCGGTGGTACTGGCGGTGGGCGCCAGCCCCAGGGGGCAGGCCTCCTCCTTGACGGAGACGTTGATGAAGGCATCTCCGGCGCGCGCCAGGGTACTCTCGGGATTGCTGCTCATGGTGATGAGGGGAAGCCCCATCCGCTTGATCACCGGCAGAATCCGGATCACCTCGGTAGTCTCGCCGGAATTGGAAAGCACCACCACCACATCGCCTTTCATGAGCATTCCCAGATCGCCGTGGATCCCCTCGGCCGGATGCAGAAAAAAAGCCGGGGTCCCCGTCGAAGCGAGAGTGGAGGCCACCTTCTGGCAGATCAGGCCCGATTTGCCGATGCCGCTGAGCACCACCCTCCCCTTGCAGGCCAGCATCATCTCCACGGCGCTGGTGAACCCGCCATCGAGCCGATCCTTCAGGGCATGGATGGCATCGGCCTCGATCTCCAGCACGCGTCGCGCCGATTCCAGAATGTCACTCATGGTGCGGTCCTTTGCTCTTCACGATCCGGTCGACGGCCAAAAGCGCTTCGAGGCGCTCACGCAACCCGTTGAGCGGCAGCGAATTGGGGCCATCGCAGAGGGCCTTGTCGGGCTCTTCGTGGAGTTCCCAGAACAGGGCATCGACGCCTACCGCCACCGCCGCCCGCGACAGCGGCGCCACGAAACGCCGCTCACCGCCGGAGGCCTTCCCCTGGCCGCCGGGAAGCTGCACCGAATGCGTGGCGTCGAAGACCACGGGATAGCCGAGTTCGCGGAGGATGACCAGGGAGCGCATGTCGACCACCAGGTTGTTGTAACCGAAGGAGTTCCCCCGCTCGGTGAGAAGGATGTTGCGGTTGCCGCAGCTTTCGATCTTGGCGACGGTATTGGCAAGATCCCAGGGCGCCAGGAACTGCCCCTTCTTGACGTTCACCCCCCGCCCGGTGCGCGCGGCGGCAAGCAGCAGGTCGGTCTGACGGCAGAGGAAAGCGGGGATCTGGAGGATATCGAGCACCTCGGCGGCCGGTTCCACTTGGGAGGTTTCATGCACATCGGACAACACCGGCAGGCCGAATTCATTTTTGACTTTGGCCAAAATGGCCAGCCCCTTTTCAAGCCCCGGCCCCCGGAAGGATCCGACGGAGGTGCGATTGGCCTTGTCGTAGGAGGCCTTGAAGATGACCCCGATGCCAAGTTCCTCCCCCAGCCGCTTGAGGTGACCGGCGATGCGCAGCGTGGCCGCCTCGTTCTCGATGACGCAGGGGCCGGCGATCAGCGCCAGGGAGCGCTCCCCTCCCAGGGTACAGCCGCCAAAGGTGAGTTCAGATGTCATGGCTTTCCTCCTCCTGCCGTTTCAGACAGGCGCCGATAAAGGACTCGAACAGGGGATGGGGGGCCATCGGCCGGGAGCGGAACTCGGGGTGAAACTGGCAGCCGATGAACCAGGGGTGGTCCGGGATCTCGATCATCTCCACCAGATCCTGCTCGGTGTTGACGCCGGAGACCTTCATGCCGTGGCGCTCCAGAATTTCCCGGTAGTCGTTGTTGAACTCATAACGGTGGCGGTGACGCTCGGAAATCCCCTGCTGACCGTAGATGCGGCGGCTCAAGGTGGCGTCGAGCAGCGTGCAGGGGTAGGCGCCAAGGCGCATCGTCCCGCCCTTCTTCTTGATCTGCTTCTGGCTCTCCATCAGATCGATGACGGGATTCTTGGCGTCCTTGTGAAACTCGGTGGAATGCGCATCCTCCAGGCCGCAGACGTGGCGGGCGAACTCCACCACCGCCATCTGCATGCCGAGACAGATGCCGAAGAAAGGCACCTTTTTTTCCCTGGCGTAGCGGATGGAGAGGATCTTCCCCTCGCTCCCCCGCTCCCCGAAGCCACCCGGGACCAGAATGCCATCCATGCCGTTAAAGGAATCGCCCACGCCGTGCCGCTCCATTCCCTCGGAATCGACGAACTCGAGCCTGACCCGGCAGTTGTTGGCGATGCCGCCGTGGGTCAGGGCCTCGTTGAGGGATTTGTAGCTCTCGGTCAGCTCCACGTATTTGCCGACGATGGCGATGCGGACCTGGGAGAGCGGCTCCTTGACCCTTTTCACGACCCGTTCCCAGGGGGAGAGGTCGGGGGCCTTGGCCCAGATGTTGAGGTATTCTGCGATCCGCTCGTCAAGCCCCTGCTCATGGAAGCGGATCGGCAGCTCGTAGATGCAGGAGACATCCCGGGCGGTGATGACCGCCTCCTCGGTGACGTTGCAGAACAGAGCGATCTTCTTTTTCATGTCATGGGGGACTTCCCGGTCGCAACGGCACAGCAGGATGTCGGGCTGGATACCGATGCTCCGCAGTTCCTTGACGCTATGCTGGGTCGGCTTGGTTTTCAGCTCCCCGGCGGTGGCGATATAGGGGACCAGGGTCAGATGGATGTAGAGGACGTTCTCCGCCCCCCGGTCAGCGCGGAACTGGCGGATCGCCTCCAGAAACGGCAGCGATTCAATATCGCCCACGGTTCCCCCAACCTCGATGATGGCGAGATCGGCGCCCTTGGCGTTTTCCAGGATCTTCCCCTTGATCTCGTCGGTGATGTGCGGGATCACCTGCACCGTCCCCCCCAGATAGACGCCGCGCCGCTCCTTCTGGATCACCGAATCGTAAATCTGGCCGGTGGTGAAGTTCGATTTGCGGGAAAGCCCGGCCGTTGTGAACCGCTCGTAGTGTCCCAGGTCGAGATCGGTTTCGGCGCCGTCGTCGGTGACAAAGACCTCGCCGTGCTGGTAGGGGCTCATGGTGCCGGGATCGACGTTGATATACGGGTCCATCTTCTGCATCGCCACCCGCAGACCACGGGCCTCCAGAAGGGCGCCGATGGATGCTGCCGACAAGCCCTTGCCGAGAGAGGAAACCACCCCGCCGGTGATGAACAGAAATTTGGTTTTCATACCGTCCCTTTCATAAAAAAGGAGCAACAAACGTTCACGGCCCAGCCGATCCCGCTTTTCAGAAACCCTCTCTCCTCATCAGCGCTTCGACCCGAGCCAGATCCTCCGGGGTATCGACCCCATGGCTCGCCAAGGTAGTCTCTACCACCCGGATCCGGTAGCCATGCTCCAGGGCGCGGAGCTGTTCGAGCTTTTCCGTTTGTTCCAGAAGGGTGGGAGCCAACCCGGCGAAGGTCAGCAGAAACTTCCGCCGATAGACATAGAGACCGATATGGCGATAGGCGCTCAGGGCCGCCAGGGACGACCCGCCATCGCCATCGCGCCGGTGGGGGATGGGGGCGCGGGAGAAATAGAGGGCGAACCCCAAACCGTCGGTGACCACCTTGACGACGTTGGGATTGTGGTAGTCCTCCCAATTCTCGACAGGGCTTTTCAGCGTTCCCATCGGGATCCCGGCGTCCGCCGCCAAGGGCGCCACGGCGCAATCGATCATCGCCGGCTCGATCAGCGGCTCATCCCCCTGGACATTGACAACGATATCGGATTTCAAACGGCCGGCCACCTCCGCCAGGCGGTCGGTGCCGGACGGATGGTCGGAGCGGGTCATGACCGCTTCACCGCCAAAGCCTCTGACCGTCTCGGCAATCCGGAGGTCGTCGGTGGCAACAAGGACCCGATCCACCAGCCGGGAACGACCGGTGCGTTCATAAACCCATTGGATCATCGGCTTGCCGAGCAACGGAGCCAGCGGCTTGCCGGGAAACCGGGTGGAGGCGAAGCGGGCCGGGATGATGGCGGTAACCTGCATGACGGCTCCGATTTAAAGGGTTGCCAATGCCGAAACGTAAAATAGGAAAAAGACCACCGGGTGTCAAGAGCTTGCCCTTTGTCTTCCGGCGCCGGCCTGTTGGGGGGAAACATCCCCTGTTCACAGAACGCGATAAAGAAATCCGGAAAAGAGACCGAACAGATTGAAAAAGAGCATCGTCCCGACAATCATCAGCAGCAGGCCGGTGATTTTTTCAAAGAGCAGGATATATTTTCGGAAGCGTTGAAAAAAAACCAGAAAACCGTGAAACAGCAGCGCCGCCACCAGAAAAGGGAGACCCATCCCCGCCGAATATCCGGTCAGCAGCGCCATGCCCCGCACCGCATCGGCGGAGGAACCGGCCGCCAGCGTCAGGATCGCTCCCAGAATCGGACCGATGCAGGGGGTCCAGCCGGCGGCGAAAGCGACTCCGACCAGAAAGGTGCCGGCAAAGCCGGCCGGCTTGCGCCGCAGTTGAAACCGTTTTTCCCCCAGCAGGGAATCGAGCTGAAAAATGCCTGCGACATGGAGGCCGAACAGGAAGATCAGCACCCCGCCGATCCGCTGGACCCAGACCAGCCCCTCCCGCATGAAGAGTTGGAAGGACCCGGAAAGAAACCCCGCCACCCCGCCCAGCAGAATGAAAACCGCGGAAAAGCCGAAAATGAAGGCCAGGGCATGGAAAAAAACCAGCCTCCGCGCCCGCGCCCCGAGGCGCCGTTCCTGCAGTTCTCCAAAGCTCAGCCCGGTGATATAGGTCAGGTAGGAGGGAATCAGGGGCAGCACGCAGGGGGAGACAAAGGACAGCACTCCGGCCCAGAAGGCGATCCAGAAGGTGAGATCGGATCCCGTGGTCATGAACGGTCATCCATTGAAATCAAGCGGTTGCACACCACCGACGGCATCGACCCGACACCCCCCTCCTTCTCCGCTTTTCATTTTGGTCAACAAAAAAGCCGAACCTCCCTGGTCCGGCTTTTTCGCGACGCCCGTCGCCTTATTCGAGGATAATCACCAGATCCCCTTGCTGGACCTGTGTCCCTTCCTTGAACAGGATATCCTTGACCACCCCGTTGACCGGGGTCTTGATGTTGGTCTCCATCTTCATCGCCTCGGTGGCCAGCACGGTATCCCCTTCGCTGACCGTGTCGCCGATCTTGACCAGGATCTTGCAGATCTTGCCCGGCATCGGCACCCCGATCTGGTAGGGATCGGCGGAGTCGGCTTTGCGGTGTTCGACCTTGTCGACCTTGACGGAAAGATCGCGGACCGTCAGCTGGCGGGGTTCGCCGTTGAGTTCGAAGTAGATGGTCCGCAGCCCTCCCTCCTGGATATGGCCGACGGCGGTCAGCTTGATGACCACGGTTTTCCCTTCTCCGATCTCGACCGTGGTTTCATCCATCAGATCGAGGCCGTAGAAAAAGACCGGGGTCGGCAGCACCGAAGTGTCGACGTATTCCTGGCGCTGGCGCTCGAAATCCTCGAATACCGCCGGGTACATGAGCCAGGACAGATGGTCAATGTCGCTGATCTCGCGCCCGACCTTCTTGGCCAGGGCCGCCTTGCTGGCGCCAAAGTCGACCGGCTCCAGGAGTTCGCCGGGACGATGGGTGATCGGTTTTTCCCCTTTGAGGACGATCTTCTGGAGTTTTTCCGGGAAACCGCCGTGGGGCTGGCCGATCATCCCCTTGAAGAAATCGACGACCCCTTTGGGGAGGTCCATCTCGGCGCCGCGCTCATAGATGTCCGCCGGTTGCAGGTTGTTCTTCACCATGTAGATGGCCATGTCGCCGACGATCTTGGAGACCGGGGTCACCTTGATGACGTCGCCGAACATGTCGTTGACCTTGCGGTACATCTTCTTGCACTCTTCCCAGCG
>JAFGOW010000146.1 GCA_016926265.1 Deltaproteobacteria bacterium
GACCGGCTGCCCCTGCTCGTCGTGGAGCTCCACCTGCCAGCCGGGGGAGGGCCTCCCCATGGAGCCGGGCTTGACGCGGCAGCCGGGGAAGTTGGCGACCAGACAGCAGGTTTCCGTCTGGCCGTAGCCTTCGTGGATCTCGAGGCCGGTTCCCTCCTTCCAGATCCGCATCGTTTCGGGATTGAGCGGTTCTCCCGCCGAAGTGCAGTGGCGGAGCTGCCGCAGATCGAACTTCTTGAGGTCGGCCAGCACCAGCATCCGGTAGATGGTGGGGGGGGCGCAGAAGATGGTGACTTCGTATTTTTCCAGCAGCGGCAGCAGCTCGGTGGCGACGAATTTGCCGCGGATGTCGTAGACGAAGAGACAGGCGCCCTCGATCCACTGGCCGAAGATCTTGCCCCAGGCGCATTTGGCCCAGCCGGTGTCGGTGACGGCGAAGTGGAGGTCGTTGTCGCGGGTGTCCTGCCAGAAGCGGGCCGTCACCTGGTGCCCCAAGGGGTAGCCGTAGTTGTGGAGCACCATCTTCGGCTCGCTGGTGGTACCGGAGGTGAAATAGAGCAGCATCGGCTCATCGGAGCGGGTTTGCACCTTTTCGGAGGTGCTGACGGTGTTGCGGGAGACGGGGGCCGGGTAGAGCAGTTCATCCTGGTAGTTGAACCAGCCCCGGCGCTCTCCGGAAACCAGACAGCGCACGTTCAGGGCCGGGCATTCGGCGGCCACCTCGTCGACCTTGACGGCGTTTTCCTCGTCGGTGATGACCATCTTGAAATGGCCGGCCTTGAGGCGGTAGAGAATATCCTTGGGGGTCAGCAGAGTAGGGGCCGGGCAGACCACCGCCCCGAGCTTGAGCAGCGCCAGTACGAAAACCCACCATTCCGGAATCCGGTGCAGCATGATGAAGACCGGATCCCCCTGCTGGATGCCGTACTTGAGAAAGATGTTGGCCGCTTCGTTGGAGGCGTTGCGGAAATCCCGGAAGGTGAGTTTTTTCTCCGCCCCCTCCTGATCGACCCAGATCATGGCCAGCTTGTTGCGGTCGCGCTCCGCCCACTGGTCGACCACGTCGTAGGCGAAGTTGTAGTATTCCGGAACCTCGATGGAAAAGGTGGCGCAGGTCTTGGCGTAATCCTTGATATTGTATTTTCTGTGCATGGCATCGATCCTTTGGTTGGCGGCAATCCGTTGAAAAATAGGCTATTTGATCAGGCGTTTTTCCATTTTTGTCAGCGCCAGGGGGAAGAAAACCAGGGTGTAGACCGCCAGGTAGAGCAGCGAGAAAGGGAGGATGGCGCTCCAGAGCCCCAGGGTGGCGGCACGGGCCAGCAGCACCAGATGGGTCAGCGGCAGAAACAGGGCGACGCCTTGAGCCCAGGCGGGGAGCTGATCGAGGGGGAAGAAGGTGCCGCTGAACAGAAACATCGGGGTGATGAAGAGGAAGACCGGCAGATTGAAGGTTTCGATGCCGCGGACGATGCTGGTGAAGAACATGCCGGTGGCGCCGAAAGCGAGACCTCCCAGAATCGACAGCGGCAGCGTCAGCAGAGAGGCGGGGTAGGAAAGCAGGCCGAAGGCGCTGAGCACCGGCAGCATCAGGGCCGCGGACAGTACCGATTTGGTCGCGGCCCAGACGATTTCGCCGGTGATGATCTCCGGCATGGTGAGGGGGGTGGCCATCATGGCGTCGAAGGTTTTCTGATAATACATCCGCACGAAGGAGTTGTAGCTGGTTTCGAAAAAACCGTTGTACATGATGGTGGTCGCCAGCAGCGCCGGCACCACGAAATCGACGTAGGAAATGGCCTTTCCCTGGTAGCTGACGTCGCCGATCAAGCCGGAAAGGCCGAGGCCGAAGGCGGCGATGTAGAGCAGCGGCTCCAGCAGCGGCGGGATGAAGCTGACCTTCCAGGATTTCTTGTAGACCGTCAGGTTGCGCTGCCAGACCCTGACAAAACGGCCGCTGACCGGAGGAAACAACGGGAGCTTCATTCGCGCAGCGCCCTCCCCGTCAGCCGCAGGAAGACATCCTCCAGGGTTCCCATCCGCAGCAGGCAATCGGCGTCGCGGAACTGTTCCGCCAGGTCCGCGAACAGGCCGTTGCAGCTCTGGTCGTAAACCAGCAGCCGGTGGCCGAGATCCTCGAACTCATGGCCGCGCTGCGCTAGGAAGTCGCGGACGCTCTGATCCGGGCGGGTGATTTCAAGAACTTCCCGTCCCACATGGCGGCGGACCAGATCGGCGGGTTTCCCCTCCACCAGCACTTTGCCGTGGTCCATGATCACCAGCCGGTCGCAGAGCCGGGCCGCCTCGTCCATGTAGTGGGTGGTCAGGAGGATGGTCAGGCCGCTTCGTTTCAGTTCCTCCAGGCGGGTCCAGACCTGCTGGCGGGACTGGGGGTCGAGCCCGGTGGTCGGCTCGTCGAGGATCAGCAGATCGGGCTGGTTGATGAGGGAGCGGGCCACCACCAGGCGGCGCTGCATTCCCCCCGACAGCTCTGAGGTTTTGGCCGCGGCGCGGTGCTCCAATCCGAAGAATGCGAGCAGTTTCAGTGCCCGGTCTGCCGCCGTCTGCCGCGGCAGGTCGAAGTAGCGGGAGAAGACCATCAAATTCTCCAGGACCGTCAGATCCGGGTCGAGGCTGTTGTCCTGCTGGCAGATCCCGATCCGGAACTTGATGTCGCAGAGGTTTTCGGCGATGCTTTTCCCAAACAGCTCCAGGGTTCCCGAGGTCAGGGGGGAAAAGCCGTAAAGCATGCGGATGGTGGTGGTTTTGCCGGCGCCGTTGGGGCCGAGCAGCCCGAAACATTCCCCCGCCGCCACCGAGAAGGAGACATCCGCCACGGCGGTCAGATTGCCGAACATCTTGTTGAGATTTTTGGCTGCGATAACGGCGTCCATAAAAAGATTGGCTCCGGATTTGGATAATATGGCGTAAAATTATATTATTTTGTCCGATCTGGCAAACGGATTGATGGGGGCGGTAGCGGATTGTCGCTTTTCGGCGGGCAGGGGAGGCTGTGGGGATGGAGGACGGCGCCACGGTGACGATGGAATGGATTGGGGCCATGGGGGTCCGATTCTGGTGGCTGGCGCCCCTTTCGCTGGCCACCTTCCTGGTGTCGCTGCTGCTGGTGCCGGTGCTGGTGGTGCGGATCCCGCGGGACTATTTCACGCACGCCGAGCGCCCCGGCACCCTCTGGCGCCACCGCCATCCGCTGCTGCGGTTTTCCTTCCTGGCGGCCAAGAATCTGCTCGGGGTGTTCCTGCTCCTGATCGGGATGGCCATGCTGGTGCTGCCGGGGCAGGGGTTGCTGACCCTCTTTCTGGGCCTGGTCCTGATCGATATCCGCGGCAAGTACCGGCTGGAACGGTGGCTGGTGGGAAAACGGCCGGTGCTGCGTTCCCTCAACTGGCTGCGGCGCCGCGCCGGCCATCCGGCGCTGCGGGTGCGGCGGATCAAGCGGCCCTTAAGATAGGAGGGCGCCTGTCACTTCTTGCGGCTGCGGGGATGGGCCTGATCGTAAACCGCCAGCAGCCGGTCGACGCTGACCTGGGTGTATTTCTGCGTGGTGGAGAGGGAGACGTGGCCGAGCAGTTCCTGGATGGCCCGCAGATCAGCGCCCCCGTCCAGCAGGTGGGTGGCGAAGGAATGGCGCAGGGCGTGGGGGGAGGCGCTTTTGAGAATGCCCGCCTGGATGAGCTGCCGTTTGAGGTGGCGTTCCACGCTGCGGGCCGAAAGCCTGCCGCCGCGGTGGTTGAGAAACAGCGGCTGATTGTCCGTCGGGCCGCCGCGGCGTTCGAGGTAGGTGCCCAGCGCCTGGCGGGCGTGGCTGCCGACCGGAACGATTCGCTCCTTGCGCCCCTTGCCGAGTACTCGCACCAGGCCCTGGCTCAGATCCAGGTCCCAGAGGTTGAGGGCGGTCAGCTCCCCGACCCGCAGCCCGGAGGAGTAGAGCAGTTCGAAGATGGCGCGGTCGCGAAGGGCGAGGAGACCGCTGCCGTAGCCTTTATCCAGCAGCTGGAAGATCTCGTCCACGGTCAAAACCTGGGGGAGGTATCGGTCGCGGCGCGGGGAGGAAACGAGCTCCACCGGGTTGTTCTCCAGCACCCCCTCGCGCACCAGAAACCGGAAGAAGCTCCGCAGCGCGGAGAGCTTGCGGTTGATGGTGGCGCGTTTCGCGCCGCGGAGCAGTTCCCCCAGATAGCGCCTGAGCAGAATGACATCGACGGCGCCGAAGTCGGAGCCGGCGCCTTTTTGACGGTTTTCCAGGAAATCCCTGAACTCCCGGAGGTCGGAGGCGTAGGCGCTGATGGTATGGGGGGAGGCGTTGCGTTCCACCTGCAGATAATCGAGAAAACGTTTTTCAAGCTCCCGCATCGGGTTCCCCAAATTTTTTGAACAGCCTGAGCTGTTTTCTGCTAAGTTACGGGGAACAGCGCCGTTTGGCAAGAGGCATGACCGGGGCGGCAGCTCCCAACCGGGCGCGACGGTCCGGACTCGCTGAAAGGGGACAAGATGTGGATTTTGCTTGATATCCTGTTGTGGCTGGTGGTTCTAACGGCCCTTTGCATGGCTCTGACCTTCGCTTTTTCCTGGTATGAGGCGGCCAACGCCGATCCCTCCCTGATGGAAAACCGCCTTCGCTTCAGAGCCCTGCTGCTGGCGGCCCGCCTGGTCGCCCACCAGACCTTTGCCGTGCTCTGGTCGCTGCTGCTGCGCCCGGCCGGCTGGTTCATGGGGAAGGAGGACCCGGCCCTCAACAACAATCAGACCCCCATCGTTCTGCTCCACGGCTTGCTCCAGAACCAGGGCTGCTGGCTGCCGTTGAAGCGGCGCCTGGAACAGGCCGGTTTTTTCAACCTCCACACCGTGCCGCTGCCGGCCTGGCACAACGTCGAGTACCTCACCGAGCAGGTCGCCAGGAAGGTGGACGAGCTGCGCCATGCCACGGGGCTCGCCAAGGTGCATCTGATCGGCCACTCCATGGGAGGGATTCTGGCCCGCAACTTCATCCAGATCCGCGGCGGGGAAAAGAAGGTGACGAGCTGCGTTCTGATCGGAACCCCCAACCAGGGCTCCCGGCTGGCTTCCTTCGCCATCTCCCCGCTGGGTCGGCTGCTGATTCCGCGGGGGGAATTCATGCGCCGGCTGGGGGCGGCCCCGCTCCCTCCCCAGATCCCGGTGCTTTCCATCTACAGCCGCCACGACAATTTGATCCAACCCGCCGCCAACGCCTTCCTGGCGGGGGCGGAAAACGTCGAACTGAGCGGCCTGGGCCACACCGGGCTCCTCTTCAGCGGCGAGGTCCACCAGCGGATCATCTCGTTTCTGCGGGGGCAGCCGTCGTGAAAACCCTGGAGATCGACACCCGTTCCCGAGCCGAACTGATCGATGTCACCGCCGAGGTGCGGCGTCTCATCGCCGCATCGGGGGTGAGAAAGGGAGCGGCCCTGCTCTTCGTCCCCCACACCACCGCCGGGGTGACCATCAACGAGAACGCCGATCCCGACGTGGTCCGGGATCTCCTCCTGGGGCTCGAGCGCATGGTTCCCTTCGAGGGGGGCTACCGCCATGCCGAGGGGAACAGCGCCGCCCACATCAAGAGCACCCTGGTCGGGACCTCCCAATGGCTTATTGTCGAGGACGGCCAGCCGGTACTCGGCACCTGGCAGGGGATCTACTTCTGTGAATTCGACGGCCCCCGCCGCCGCCAGCTCCACGTGCGGATCCTGCCCGCTTGAAGCACCCCGTCTCCATAACCGCCGTTTCCGATTATGGCGAAGAGGCCATCCTGGCGGCGCTACGGCAATTGCTGGCGCCCCTCGGCGGCATGGAGGCCTTTGTCCGTCGTGGGCAGAAGGTGCTGATCAAGCCCAATCTGCTTTCGGCCAACGCCCCGGCAAAGGCCGTCACCACCCATCCCGATGTGGTTTCCGGCGTCATTCGCCTGGTCCGGGAGTGCGGTGGGCTGCCCCTGATCGGGGATTCGCCGGGGGTCGGATCAAGCCGCGCCGTGGCTGAGAAGTGCGGGATTCTCGGTGTGGTCCGCGCCACCGGCGCCAAGCTCGTCCCCTTCGAGGAGGCGCTCCCCTTCCCTCATGAGATCGGTCCCTTCCGGCGGCTGGAGGTTGCCCGTGAGGCCCTGGAGGCCGATGTCATCATCAACCTCCCCAAGCTCAAGACCCACCAGATGATGGGGATGACCGGCGCCGTTAAAAACCTGTTCGGCCTGGTCGTCGGCTTCCGCAAAGCCAACCTGCATCTGCGGGCCGGGAGCGACAAGGCTCTGTTCGCGCTGATGCTGCTGGAGCTGGCCCGCCATGCCGCTCCGGCGCTGACGGTGGTTGACGCCGTCGTGGCCATGGAGGGGAACGGCCCCGGCAGCGGCGATCCGGTCCGGGTCGGCGCCCTGCTGGCGGGGGTCAACCCGGTGGCGGTGGATACCGCGGCGCTGACACTGCTCGGTCTCCGCCCCGATTCGGTCTGGACCCACCAAGTGGCGCTCCGGCAGGGGCTTCCCGGCACACTCCCGGAGCAGCTTGAGCTTTTCGGCCCCGCGTTGGAGAGCCTGCGCCCCCCCCGTTTTCGTCCCGCCCCCGACGGGGACATCACTTTTGGCATTCCCGCCATGCTGCGGCCGGTCCTCAAGAAGAGCCTTACCGCCCTCCCCGCCGTCGATCCGGCGAAGTGCCTGGCCTGCGGCATCTGCCAGCGCCATTGCCCGGTCGGCGCCATCTCCATCCAAAAAGGACGGCTCCAGATCGATTGCCGGAGCTGTATCGGCTGTTTCTGCTGCCAGGAGTTGTGCCCGGAAGGGGCCATCGAGGCGCGTCAGGGAGCGTTGCTGCGCCTTCAGGAATGGTGGCGGGCACGGCGCAGGAAGTGAATAGCGGCCCCTTTTTGTGACCGCCTCCGGTTTCAGCTTCCCGCTGGGGGCGCGACCCGCTTTTGCTCTTCCTGAAACCGGGCTTCGGAATAGGTGAGATAGATCAGTTTTCCCTTGCAGCGCCGGCAGACCGCGTTGTGGGTGCGGCGCTCGGCGGTGGCCACCCAGCAGCGGTTCTCGCAAGCCACCACATAGCGGGGCGCCGTGAAGCGGAATTCGTGGCAGCGTTTTCCCGAGCAGCCGATTTCGAGCGCTTTGCGGCGCCATACCGCGTCGTGGTGATGGCTCCGCCCAACCAGGGCATGGGCGATTTCGTGGAGCAGGGTCTCTTCGATCTCCCCGGCCGCCGCCGCGACGGCGAAATCCTGGGAGAGGGAGATTGCCTTCCGGTCGTAGCGGCAGCACCCGGCCCGGCGCCTGCCGTTATCGAAGTGGAACCCCCAGTCCTGAAGGCCGTGCCTGTCGAGCAGCAGCCGGGCGCGGCGGGCCACCTCATCCAGTTGCTCACCGCCGCGGTGGTCTTTTCCCCGCCGTGGCGCGGTCTCATCGCGGGCCGTCAGCAATTCGTAGGAAACCCGGTATTCATCCCCGTTGTCGCACAGGATGTGGGCCCGTTTCGGGTTGAGACGGAGGATCGTTCCGGGCAGCAGCCGGCCCCCGCAGGAAAAGCTCACCCGTCCGTTGACCCGGAACGAGAGCCGCAGCGTCTCGGCGCGGGTCGGCACGGCGGGCTCGGCCCGGCCGGGGAGTTTTGTCAGCAGCGGGTAGGGGACGCGGAATTCCCGCCCGTCGTCGCAGAGCACATAGGCGTAGCGGCTCCCTTTACGGAGCACGTGGCCCTGCCGTTGGCGGTTCCGGTAGCCGAATCCGACCCGGTCGGAGACGGCGATCTGGCCGCCATGGGCGACGGGGATCGGCTTTTCCGCAGGCCCGCCGCCGTTGGTTTCTGTCACGGCGCCTCCTCTCCCGGTTGCCGCGGCACCTGATACCGTTCGTAATAGCCGAGCAGGGTGCCGGAGGCGTCCCGCACCGAGCGCATGTAAACCCGGTGGCGCTCGTTGTCGGTGATCAGCTCTTCCTCCAGGCCGCTTTTCATCTTCTCGAAGATCTCCAGGATCTGGCGGCAGGATCGGGGGTTGTGGCAATCGAGCAGGGAGCACCCCAGCAGCTTTTCCCCCAGGGTGAAATAGGTTTTCGCGGCCCGGTTCATGTAGCGGATGATGTGTTCGTTATCGGCGAACAGGAACGGCTCCTTGAGGCTGTCCAGCAGGGCGGCCAGGAATTCGGCGTCGGGATGGGCGTGGCTCATGGGGGAGTCCTTTTGTGGGGGCCGGTCCCGGCCGAACGCGGCCAAAACGCGGTTCCGACGAGGGATTCCAAAGGAATCATGGCGAATATTTTTTCATTCCGGAATTTATTATTTGAAAAATAGAACGGTTTTTTATATAAAGGGGTTCCTGGCCATGTTCCCTCTGGCCTCAACCTTTGCCGAAGGATAGGACGCCATGAAAAGAATTGCAATTTTTTCGTTGCCGCTGCTGATAGGTGTGCTGATGGTTCTGACCGCGACGGCTGGCGCCGAGGAGAAGAAAGATCCTCTGGCCGCCTGGAAGCCCAAATTCGATCCGAGCCAGGCGCAGTACACCTACCTCGTTTCCAATGTCTCCCATCCTGTCATCGAGGGGGTGGGGGCCGGCTACCGGATCCGCGACGCGGTTTGGGAGCGGTCGGGAGGGCGGCTGTTCGTCGATTTCCGCCCCCTCTCTCAACTCGGCGGCGAGAAGGACGTCCTCAACAAACTGAAAATGGGCGCCATCCAGGGCATGCTCTGCTCCTCGGTGGTGGCGGCCAATGTCTCGGACGTACTCGGCATCGTCAACGTCCCCTATGTGGTCAACACCTTCGACAAACTCGACAAGTTCCGCGCCGACCCGGCCCTGTTCGATCCTTTCAAGAACAGTGCCCAGGCCAAGGGGATCCTGGTCGTCGACATCACCGGCTACGGCACCTACGGCTGGGCCACCACCACGCCCGTGGCCAATCTCAAGGACGCCCAAAAGGTCAATTTCCGGATTGCCGAGGCCCCGGTCAATGCCGACATCTACAAGGCCTGGGGCCTGAAGTTCACCGTCATGCCGTGGCCCGACGTGCCGCAGGCGCTCCAGACCGGGGTCATCACCGGCCTCGATCACACCCCCATCGTCTGCAACATCACCAAGAAGTTCGAGGTCGCCAAATACTTCACCGAGGTGGATTACGCCCAGGGGCTCTTCATCCATCTCATGAATAAACGCTGGTTCGACAAGCTCCCCGCCGACCTTCAGAAGATTCTTGTGGAAACCATCGCGGAGGAGAGCGCCAAGACCCGCGAGGCAACCAAGCGCCAGCAGCTCGACCAGATCGCCGCTGCCAAGGCCAAGGGAATCCAGTTCTTCCCCCTCTCCGCCACGGATCAGAAGGCTCTGCTCGGGAAGAGCGCTCCGGTCATCCAGGAGTGGCGGGCCCGAATCGGGGCCGATTACTTCGACAAGGTCAAGCAGGCGCTCGGCGACTGACCCCGCTTTTCCCGCCGTTGAATCGAAACCGGGGAGCCCTCCCCGGTTTTTTTGGGAACCGGAACCGACATGCTGAAAAAACCTTTGAATCGCCTCGACATCCTGCTCACCTTTGTCGAGGACTGGACGCTGTTTTTGGCGGTGGCCGTGGCCCTGGTGGTGGCGATGACCAACATCGTGCTGCGCAAAATCTCCCCGGTCAGCCTCTACTGGTCCGACGAAGTGGTCCGCAAGGTCATCTTCCTCTCGACATTCATCGGCTGCAGCGCCGCCATCCGCAGCCGTTCCCTGATCCGGATCGACGCCCTCCCCCAGATGCTGCCGGCGCTCAAGAAGCCGCTCGCTTATCTCCATCACCTCGGGGTGCTGGTGTTCGGATTTCTGGTCATCCGGCTCGGCTGGCGCTTGATGATGCAGGTGCAGGGGGATTCCTTCGCCCGCACCGCCACCCTGCAGATCCCCGAATGGTATTTCTATGCCGCGTTTCCGCTGGTGGGGGGGCTGATGATCCTGCGCACCCTGCTGGTCATGGTCCAGGATTGGCGGGCCACCGGGGGGAAGCCGAAGGATCGCTGACGGGTCTTTTACCGGAAATCCCGAAGAATAGTTCAGAAAAAGGTCGATTGTGGAAAACAGCTATCTCCTGATCCTGGCGGTCCTGTTCGGCACCCTGGCCGCCACCGTGCCGGTCTTCATGGCCCTGTTCTTCACCGGCTTGGTGGGGCTGACGCTGGTGGCCGGCATCGACCCGATGATCGTCATCGAGGTCCTCTACCGGAGCATGGACAAGTTCGCCCTGATCGTGGTGCTGTTCTTCGTCCTGTGCGGCAACATCATGACCACCGGCAGCATCGTCGCCAAGCTGGTCAAAACCGCCAACGCCGTGGCCGGAGCCCTTCCCGGCGGGCTGGCCATCGCCGGGGTCATCGCCTGCGGCCTGTTCGGGGCCATCTCCGGCTCCACCGTGGCCACGGTGGTGGCGATCGGCGGTTTCATGATCCCGGCCCTGATCGAGCATCACTACGACGAGTCTTTCAGCGTCGGTATCATGACCTCCGCGCCGATCCTGGGGGTGGTGATCCCCCCCTCGATCTCGATGATCCTCTACGCCATGGTCAGCAACGACTCCCTGGAGAAGCTGTTCCTGACCGGTTTCATCCCGGGGCTTCTGATTATCTTCGGCATGTCGGTCTACGCCTTCTTCTTCGCCCGCCGCCGCCACTTCGAAACCATGCAGCGGCTCCCCTGGCGGGAGGTGCTCAAGGTGGCGCGGGAGAGCATCTGGGCGCTGTTTCTGCCGCTGCTGATCTTCGGCGGCATCTA
>JAFGOW010000018.1 GCA_016926265.1 Deltaproteobacteria bacterium
AGGTCCTGAAACAGATTCATCTCCCTTCGGTTCCGGAACCGGCGGGGAGTTCTCGCACCGGCAGCCCCAAGGTTTCGGGAGCGGCGTCGAACCCTTCCGGTTTCCCCACCAGCACGATGCTGAATCCTCTAGGGTCGAGCCGCCGTCGCGCCGCATCGAGTACCCCCTGTGCCGTTACGGCGGCGACATGGTCCCGGTAGCTCCGGAGATAATCCTCCGGATAGCCATAGAAGTCGAGCCGCGCCGCGCGGGAAACCACGGCATGGCTATCCTCGAAGGCAAAGACGAAAGAGTTGATGAGACTCTCCTGGGCCAGCCGCAATTCCTCCTCCGCAACCGGTTTTTGCCTCATCTCCTCGGCCAGGGAGCGGATCAGTTCCACAACCTGGATGGTGGCGTCGGAGCGCGTCTCGCACCCCACCCAGAAAAGCCCCGGCAGTCGCCTCCCGATCTGAAAATGGGAATAGACCGAGTAGGCAAGACCGCGGTTGGAGCGGATCTCCCGCATCAGGCGGGAATTGAAACCACCCCCGCCGAGGATGAAATCGAGCACCTGAACCTCGAACAGATCGGGAGCCGATTTTTCGATGCCGAGATGCCCCAGGACGATGGCGGTCTGGGAAAGATCGCGGCGAGCCAGCAACAACTCCGGATCGGGGGCCGGCGGCAGCGGCGGCGGCGTGGTCGGGGTAACCGGACCCGGAGGCCAATCGCCGAAACTCCTTTCAAGCACCTGTTGCAATTGGCTGCCGCCGATGTCGCCGGAAACCGCCAGCCACAGGTTGCCGGGATGGAAATGTCGGCGGTGAAAGGCGGTCAAATCGGAGCGGGAGACGCTCCCGGCAGTCTCCAGGGTCGGCTCGCGACCTAAGGGATGCCCCCGATAGAGATGGCGCCGAAAGCGTTCCAGCGCCAGTTGACGGGGGACGTCGTCACGGCGGCGGATCGTCTCCGCCAGCCGTTTTTTGGCCAGATCGAGCCGGGTGCCATCCAGAAGGGGCCGCCGCAGCACCTCCGCAAGAATCCCCAGCCCCTGTTCGAAGTCCTCGCGGCGCAGCGACAGACCCATCTGGACGGCGTAGCTGTCGGCACTGACGCCAAAGTCGGCACCCATCTGTTCCAGCAGGTCATCGAGACGGTCGGGGGAATGAGGCCCCGCGCCACCGCTCCTGAGGGTCGCGGCAAACAGTTCGGCGAGCCCGACCTTGCCGTCGGGATCGTGCAGGGAGCCGCCGGAGATCATGACACTGACACTGACCAGCGGCAGCTCCCGATCTTCCCGGAAGAAAACCCGGATGCCGTTGGCAGTGTCGAAACGCTCCACGGCGGGGAAATCGAAAACCAGCGGCGGCGCTTTAAACTGCCGCGGGGATCGGAGCGAAACGGAATCGAGGGAACAGCCCGTGGCCAGGAAGGCCGCAACAACCAGGAAAATTTCGGCTCGCCTCCTCATGGCGCCCCCCGGAGCAGAACCGCCACGGTGCGGTTGTTACGGCCAAGATAGGCAGCCGCGGCTTGCCGCACCTCCTCGGCGCTGATGCTGGCGATTTCTTGGTCGTAACGGGTCGCATAGCGCCAGTCGCCGGCCACGGTCTGGAAATAGGCAAGCATTCCGGCCAGGGATTGGTTGCTCCTCAGGCGACGCAGCCGGTCAACCCGCAGCCGGGTGCGCACCTTCTCCAGTTCCTCGGCGCCGACCGGCTCGGCGGCCAGCTTGGCCAACTCCTCGTAGACCGCCCTTTCAACCTCGGCTACGGTATGGGGATGGCGCGGCGCCGCGGAGATGACAAACAGGTTGGGATAGCGGGAAGCGGGGAGGCCAGAAGTGAAAACCGAGGAGGCCAGCTTCCGCTCCACCACCAGCGACCGGTAGAGGCGGGAGGTACGCCCCTCACCAAGGATCAGATCGATGAGATCGAAGGCGTAATCCTCACGGCTAGGCAGGGTCGGTTTGTGAAAGGCGATCATCAGTTGCGGCTCGGCCTCGAAGCGGACTTCGATCCGTTTTTCGCCGCGCTGGGGAGGCTCTTTTTCGGCCACCGGCGGTACCGGGACACCGGGGGCAATGGAACCGAAATAGCGCCTGACCACTTCATGAGCCTTGTCGGCGTCGAGATCCCCCACCAGTGAGATCACGGTATTGACCGGGGCGTAATATTTCTTGTGGAATTCCCGCATCGTACCCAGGGTGAGATGGCGGATGTCCGATTCCCAGCCGATGATGGGGTTACGGTAGGGATGGACGGTGAAGGCCGTGGCCAGCAGGTTTTCCACCAGCAGACCGCGGGGATCGCCGTCATAGGAGCGCCGTCGCTCCTGCATGACCACCTCCCGTTCGGTGTAAAACTCCCGGAACACGGCGTTTTTCATCCGGTCCGATTCCAGGAAGGCCCACAGCTCCAGCTTGTTGGAGGGAAGCGACACGATGTAGGCGGTCAGGTCGCGGCTGGTATAGGCGTTGAAGCCGACGCCGCCGTTCTCGGCGTAGATGCGCGCCGCCTCGTCCTTGACGACGAAGGGCTTGTGC
>JAFGOW010000147.1 GCA_016926265.1 Deltaproteobacteria bacterium
ACCATTTCATCAAAACCCCTGGGGAACCAGGCCGAGGCTGTTGATGGTTTCGTTGACCATCTCCAGGGCGTCGTGGGTTACCAAAACTTTCTCATAATCCCAGCACTTCAGCTTCGCCCCCAGGTTGGGCACCTCCTTGGCATGCTTGCGGATTTTCTCCAGCTGCGCCGCATCGGAAACCGCCACCACCCCTTGCACCGCCGGGTTGTTGAGGGCCTTGAGGAGGTTGACGATCAGGCTGTCGATACTTCCCCTGGTCTGGACCTCGAACACGTAGATGACCCGCCCCATGTTGCCGATGGTGGCTTCCCAGACGGCATCCACCTGGGAGCCGTCGGCAACCCGGATCTCGGTCTCGCTTTTGAAGCCGAGCCATTCCCCGATGGCGGCCACCTTGTCGCGGATCTCGTTGTGGATGAAGGTGGAGGTTTCTTTGTCCACGGCGGCGGGCGGGATTTCTTCTTTTAAGGATTTGGTCTTTTCGTGGATTTGGCTCAGGTTGTCGACCACCTGCAGTTCATCCCAGATCAGGTAGTCCACCGTAAGGAGATTGGCCTCGGGCATGCCGGATGCCTTCAGGATCTCGGCGATCTTTTTCGCCTGTTCGGAAAGCTCCGCGTATTTCTGGCCAGTCATCTGGTAGTTGTAGCGGGGCAGATTCCGGATGCCGAGGTAGTCGAGGCCGACATAGGCACGCCGGTTCCAGAGCAAGCACTCCTCGGGGTGGACATGGCACAGGATCTCACTCATCATCGCCGGCCCAAACCCTTTGACGCTTTTTTTGAAAGTATCCCAGCGCCGGGCCACGGGGGCAGCGCCCCACACCAGTTCCGCCAGGGCTTTTCGCAAGGCATCGAAACCGTTGTCCTGGATCAGTTTGTCCACGACATATTTTTTGTTGCCCCAGATCAGCATCGCCCACAATTGGACCAGGTATTGGGAGAAATCCTCCTCCGACATGGCCAGGATGCGGTCTCTGGTCCAGCCCTGATAGTAGCGACAACGGCCTTTCCGTTTATCCAAGGCCTCGGCGGACTGCCCCGGGTGTTGGGCCAAGTGCTGCTTGTAGCTTGCGATGTGTTTTTTCAGAAGATCGAGGTTCAAAAAGCCCTCCTTCCAAATCCCGAAGAGAATTGCTTGTCGCCATCACCCCAGATCAATTTTCCTATTCACCAGACACCACCGGGAGATAGGTGGGGAATTTACTTGAAGCTTTGGCTTAATACTCTGCCATCGCATCAATTCGGAAAATGCTGTCCGGCTCATTTTTTCCAGTTTTTTCGTTATAGCGGAGGGTCATCCAGCGCCCGGAGCTTTCCTTCATTACCATCAGGGGTTTCTTGTAGAGCTTGTGGCTGGCAACGGCCTTGTCGGGGTTATTCAGGCTGTTGATCAGGTGCCCTCCTTTCACCTCAACCAGCAAAATACCCTCACCTTTAGGACGGCCTTTAATCTTGACCATGAAATCAGGGTAATAAAGAGCACCGTCAGGCATCACCAGTCCGGTCGACCACGCTTTGCGGGCTTCGTTGCGGTGCCACCAGACAACCTGGCCCGACATGTCGGCGTCAAGCAGTTGTGCGAAGGCCATTTCATCGCCGTTCAGGTCCGGCGGGACAGCCTGGTAAGACCCCAGCCGAGCCGTAGTGCAGCCTGTCGGCCATATCATTTTCTCCGGCAGTGGCGCGGTGTCGACCAGTTCGGCATTTTCCGCACAGCAGACGCGCACCGCATCCCGCAACAGGTTCGGATGGGAAACCAGGATCAGGTGCATTGCCCGCCGCAATTTCTCGGAAGATTCGGTAACTTCAAGAATTCCACGGGCTTTACATTCCTTTTTCAGTCGATTCAAAAGAGCTTCCTGCAATTCCCTGGGGTCGAGGTAGTCGGGCTCGAACAGGAGGCGTTGAGCGCGGCGGGCAATTTCGGCATCGGAGAGGCGGGCCTGGTATTCACCGTAGCTCACGTTATGAGTGAATATCTCCTCTTCCTTGCGCTGGATGCTGACCGCCTGGCGGAAACCAGCGGTCAAAACCGAATCGTCGATACGAATACGGGCTTCCACAGCCCGCAACAAGCCGCTGGTGTCAAGGTTAAGTTGCTCTTTTTTGAACACCCTCTCCATGCCGTCACGCAGCCGATAGGCTTTCATTCCAGGTTCTGCGGAAGGCACTGTTTTCCCAGGAATATGGGTGGCGACGGCGGAGAATGCCGCCTCCATTTCCAAAATGAAACCGAAAACGCCTTGACCGGGGGATACATGCTGCGGGAGAGCCTTTTCCCCTGGAACGGAAGGAGGCTCCCAGCTTTGGGGATAAAGAGAGGGCTGCCCATTTTCAACCACCTGCACCAAAGTCGTATCGCCGTACTTTACCAGCATGGAAAATGGACTGACTCTAGCCAGTTCGGTGCGAACCGCGTTGATCCGGTCGGCCGCCCCGGAAAGGCCCGCCTGTTTTTCGGCATCGGCGAGGAAAACGTAACCGTATTTGAGCAACTCACTTTTGGCGCGGTTTTGCAGCCGCCAATCAACCCGCAGAATGCGGCCGACGATCTGGGTGCCAAAATCCTTGTCCTGAGCCCCCCGCATCGACACCAGGGTGAAAGCGCGCGGAGCGTCAAAACCAAGGGCGACCGCCATCTTGAAAATCAGAGCTGCCTTCGATTCGTCCCGCGCCACGGCGAGCAGGTCATCGTCAGGTTCATCGGCGGTGTAAACGGCGATGGCCTCCTCCGCCACACCAAGGGCCATAAGGTCTTTCTTCGCCTTCTCTACACTCCTGTCAGTGGAGGCCACCTGCACCAGCAGCAGCGGGACCATGTCGATCCCCTCGGCGGCAAGCTGCGACTTGATGGCGTTGTGCACCACAACCCCGTCGGCCAGAGCGGCCTGGCCGAAATCAACCAGTTCGCGGTGCTGATCCCCTGCCAGGTAGGCAATGGACTTGATCCCCGGTTTGATCAGACCGGCCTCGACGGCATCGATGCGGCTAACGCTGATGCGGTGCATGACCGCGATGCCGGCCGATTTCCGGAAATTTTCGGCATCCTGGTCATCCGGCGTGGCGGTGATCATCAGGGTGAAGTCGGGCCTCAGCACTTCGCGGTAGTAGCGCACCGCCTCGGTGCCCGATGAGAAGGTATGATGGGCCTCGTCAACGATCACCCCGATCTTGAAGCCGTCGTGCCGCCACTGGTCCAGCAGATGGTCAAGGGAAACCGCCTCGTCACCATCGCGGCGTAAGCGCTTGCCATCCTTGCGCCCCGACACCGCCGCCCAGGTCGAGACAAAGACATCACCGCTGCGGGTGCCGTGGGCACGGCGTTCCCGGGCGATATCGCGGACCCGGAGGCCATTGAACTGGGCCTTGATAGCAATGCGGGCCTGCTCCACCAACCCGGCAAAAGGGGTGAACCAGAGCCAGACGATCTTCATGCCGGGATCGTGGGAAAACTCTTCGGTCGCCAATCCGGCGATCAGGGTTTTGCCGGCGCCGGTGGGAGCCTGGATCAGTACACAGCCGTTATGGGCGCTAACCGCCCTCCGGCTGTCAGGGTCGTTGGTGGCGTCGATCTGGGCGTTGGCGTACCGGAAGATTTCGAGAACATTGTTTTTAACCTCTTCCTGATAACGTTTCGGCTTTACGATCATGCGGCACCTCCGAAGCGGTTCACCAGAAAGTGGGGGATGTGCTCAATGGTCACCCCTTCGGCGTGAATTCGCCCTCGCAGCAGGCCGGGCTGCCAGGTATAGACGGTCAGATGGGGCAAGGTAGTGGAGAGAGTCAGGACCCGGCGGATGCAGTCATCCTGGATTCGGGGCAGGTAGATCAGACCCTCTTCCGGAGTCACAGATTCCTGGCAAGGCGCCTGGTCGTCGTAGGGTTTGAATTGTTGGCGATGAATCAACTGCAGCGCGGTCCAGACCTGAGGATGGTCGATTTCGGTCAGCACCGCCTCCAGCCCGATGCGCCGCACCCGCAGATAGGCGAAATTTCCACCGGTCCCTTCCTTGCCGCCGTAACCTCCGATCACCCTCCGGATGCGCTCGGCGCAGACATCGCGGCAAATGTTCTTCCCCGGCTCATCGGCCGTTGCCTCGGTCGCGGAGACCATGATGAAACGCCGCCGTCCGCCATCCTCGCGGTTCAATTCCAGCACCGCCTGGGCGGTGGTACCGGAACCGGCGAAAAAGTCCATGACCAGATCGTTATCACCGGTGCTTTGTCCCACCAGCGCTTTGATTAAGGATGGCGGTTTTGGATACGAGAAACCGGCGCCCAGCCCCAAGGTTCGAAGCGCCTTGGTGCCTTCGGCGGTCATTCCGGTCTCCAGGGCGAAACTTTCCCCAGCCTCGGACTTTCCGGCCTCGGCAATCCAGCTCGACAGAGGTTGCATATCGCGCTTAAGATCCTTTTTGAAGCGTTTGAAACGGGGCTTGTTAAAACCGATGCGCCGGCCAACCCAGAAGGTTTTATCCGGATCAGCATCAAGGAAAGGGGGCGCGTTTTCCGCTGAAATGGCGGTTTCCAGTTCGGCAAGGCTTTGGAAGCAGGCGGGGTTGGTCTCATCAGGGAAATGCACACGGTTCTGGGCGATCATGTCATCCATCGGCTGAGTGCGGACATCCCTTTCGCCTAGGCGCTCACGTAGGGCATAAACCCATACTCGATTCGGGTCACATGGATACCAAATACCTGTTTTTGGGTTGTAAAGTGGAAAGTAAAGATTGGGGCGTTGTTCGCGGCTGAAACCAAGGGTCAAATCACCCGATGCCCAATAGTCCTGTTTTTCTTCATCCCAATTGCTGTAGCCGCTCCACTTCTTTTCGGCCCCGGCGAACTGAAACCGGGCCCCGCCATAGACCAGCACATGCTCGTGGTCGTCGGAGAAAAAGAATTCCATATTGGCGGCGTTGCTCGGTCGCCTTTTTCTCCAAACGAGCGACCCGATCCTCATCCCCGGCAAAGTCTGCTCAAGGAGAAGTTCGAGCTTGGCGCGGTTTTCGTCGTTGATGGAAACCAGCAGAACGCCGTCTTCGGCCAGAAGATCACGGGCCAGCAGCAGGCGGCGGTGCATGAATTCGAGCCATTTGCTGTGTTTGTAGAGGTCGTCCTTGTCGATGAAGCGGTCGTTGTAGATGAAATCCTTGTTGCCGGTGTTGTAAGGGGGGTCGATGTAGATGCACTTCACCCGCCCGGCATGGGTCATCCGCAGGTAGCGCAGGGCGTCGAAGTTGTCCCCCTCAACGAGAAGATTGTCCCATGCCCCGTCACCGATGGAGAACCCGGGAGCCAGGTCAAGAGCGACGAAGTCCTGATTCAGCGAACGATCATGGTCGATCTCGTCCCGCTCCCACACCAGACCGAATTTCGGCTTGCGGTCCCGCTCTTCGATGATGCGGACCAATTCCTCTTTGGAATAACGATCGTATTTGGAAGTCACGACACCAGTTCCCTATTATTCAATATTTCCCGCCACACAAGAAAAACGGCGGCTTCTTTAATCTCTCCCCCAACAAAAAAACCGCCTCCCGCCGTCACTCGCCGGCGCTAAGGCGGCCTTGATCCAACCCCGTTGCTGTTGACCTTCCCCGCATAAAAACACCAAACAAATTCAAAGGGTTGAATTAGGGTAGGCCAATCGGCGGGGGATGTCAAAAAAAATCAGGGGAGATGCTCAAGCGTAATCGTGGATGACCTGAAGGACATCCTTGCCCGTTTCCGTCACCAACTCCTGATTGGCGAGGGTGCGGGCCAGCAGGTCAACGGTCCGGCGCATCTCCAGCAGTTTGGCCGATTCTTCCCGAAAACGCTGTTCGTGAATCGTGTAGCCTTTGACCAGATGTTCCCGCAACACCCTGGTGGCCCACTGGCGAAACTGGGTGCCGCGAATCGAATTGACCCGGTAACCAACGGAGATGATGACGTCAAGATTATAGAATTGTGTCTGGTAGGCCTTGCCATCAGAAGCAGTATGTGCAAATTTTGCACGAACTGCC
>JAFGOW010000148.1 GCA_016926265.1 Deltaproteobacteria bacterium
CTACGGGAGGCCGCGCTGGAGATTCTGGAACTGGCACGGGATGGCCTCAAACGGCAGGGGAGACGCAACCTCCAGGGAGAGGATGAGACCCTCTACCTCGACCGCATCGCCGAGATCGCCGAGAGCGGCGTCACTCTGGCGGAACGGCTGCTCGGCGCTTGGCGCGGCAGCCGCGAGCAGAAAGCGGCCCTGCTGCTGCGCCACTGGGGCTTTCAAGCGATCGCTTAGCCGGGAAAATTTGCTTCTTGCCGCCATGAAAAACACCGGATACCCCGAGGCCGCGCCATGCCGATAGAAAACTATATTCATGCCGTTTTGGCCCTGTTCGCCATTGTCAACCCGGTCGGCAACCTCCCCGTCTTTTCCGAAATGACGGAAGACCTCGATCCCCCAGGAAGGCAATCGGTTTACCGGGTGGCGGTGCTGACGGGGCTGGTGACCTTGCTGACCATGACCCTGACCGGCAAGTGGATCATGAGCTCGGTTTTCCAGATCAACATCCTCGAATTCCGGATCGCGGGCGGTCTGCTGCTGACCGTCATCGCGATAAAATACATCGTTTTCGCCGCCGCCAAAGGGGCCGTCCATTCCGCCCAGACGGTTCAGGAAATCATGAATCTGGGCGCCGTTCCCATGGCGGTGCCGCTGCTGGTGGGGCCGGGCTCGATCGTGACCGGCATCCTGATCCTGGACCGGGACGGCTACCTCATCACCATCAGCGCCATCCTGACCGTCTTCCTCGTCACCTGGGCGCTCCTTTATCTCTCCCCGTGGATCAATCGGATGCTGGGCAAAATCGGCAGCATCGTGGTCTCCCGGGTTCTCTGGATCTTCCTCGCCGCGATCGGGGTGCACTTTCTGTTGACCGGCATCGCGGAATACTTCCAGATCCGGTGAAAAACCGCCCGCTCCGCTCCTGCCGGATGGACGGCCGATCAGGCGGTCAGCCCTTTCAGCCTCATGATGCGGCAATAGGAGGCGTCGATCCGCTCTTCGGCGATGGCCCCGCTCCGCACCCTGTCGGCGATCAGGGCCACCGTTTTCGCCACCACATCGGGGTCGTATTCCAGATTGTTGGCCACCAGCAGGATATCGACCCCGGCCTGAATCGCTTTTTCCACGGCCGCTTCATAGGAAAAATTTTTGGCGATGGCCCCCATCTGAAGATCGTCGCTCACCACCACGCCGTCGAATCCCAGGCCGGCGCGCAGCAGGCCGGTGACGGTGGCACGGGAAAGGGTGGCCGGATAACGGGGATCGAGGCGGCGGTTGAAGATGTGCGCCGTCATCACCATTTTTGCCAGCCCCTGGGCGATGAGGACGCGGTAGGGTTCCAGTTCGGATTCGCTCCAGGACGCGGTGACATCGACAAACCCCTGATGGGAGTCGGTGGAGGAACTGCCGTGGCCGGGGAAATGCTTGAGGCAGCCCAGAACCCCATGGCGGTCGTGGGCCAGGAGGAGCTCCCTGGCGTGGGCCGCCACCACGGCCGGATCAGCGGAGAAGCTCCGTTCCAGGCCGCCGATCACCGGATTTTCCGGGTTGACATCCAGGTCCACAACCGGCGCGAAGTTGAGGTTGATGCCGTTCTCCCGGAGGGTGGTCGCGATCTGCTCGGCCCGGCGACGGGTGAGGGCCAGATCGCCGGCTTCGCCGAGGCTGCGGGCGGAAACGGTGGCGGGGAAACCGCGCCCCTCCTTGAGACGGGCGACCCGCCCCCCCTCCTGATCGACGGCGATGAACAGCGGCAGCCGGCTTAAGGTCTGCAACCGGGCGGTCAGCGCCCTCAGCTGCTCCGGCGACACGATATTGCGGCCGTAACTCCCCAGCATCACGTCGTAATCGAACAGCACCACGCCGCCGAGGCCGAACCGGTCGAGGTCCCGGACCACCGCTTCATCCCCGCGCAGCTCGGCGCCGCGGAATCCGACCAGCAGCATCTGGCCGATCTTCCGGGTCAGCGGTACGCCGGCCGAGACCCTTCTTGCCGAGCATCCCAACAGGGGCCAGGGGACTGCGGCGCAAGCCGCGGCGGCCGCCAGCCCTTTCAGAAAACGGCGTCGCTTCATGCCTTTTTTCTCCCTTTCCCGGTGGCGACGATCCGACCGTGGGCCGATGGCATACCAAAAATTGCCCCGGTCATTCCCCCACCAGCCCTTTCAGCTCCGCCAGCAGGTCGGCGACGAAATCGTACCCTTTCTGCCAGAAGTCGGGCCTGGTCAGATGGATGCCGAAAGGCTTGAGCAGACGAGCCGGTGGCTCGCTGCCCCCCTTGGCGAGCAGCTCCAGGTATTTGGGGACGAAGGACGCCCCCTGCTCCTGGTAGCGGCGGTAGAGGGAAAGCACCAGCAGTTCGCCGAAGATGTAGGAGTAGCAGTAGAAGCGGGAATGGATGAAGTGGCTGATGTAGGCCCACCCCCAGCGGTAGGGCTCGATCATGGTCACGGCGTCGCCGAACAGCCTGGCGTTTTCCTCCCACCACAACCGGCAGAAATCCTCGGCGTCCAGCAGCCGCTCGCGACGCAGCTGGTGGGCCGCCAGCTCGAAGCGGGTCAGGACGTTCTGGCGGAAGGTGGTGGCGATGATGTCCTCCAGCTTGGCGGCCAGGATCTCGATCTTGACTTGCGGGTCGCGCTCCCGCTCCAGGAGATGGCGCGTCACCAGCATCTCGCCGAAGACGCTGGCGGTCTCGGCGAAGGGGAGCGGGGCCTGGTAGTGGAACAGGTTCTGGTTCCGGGAGAGGCTGAAATGGACGCCGTGCCCCAGCTCGTGGGCCAGCGTGGCGACATCCCGCAGGTTCCCGGTGTAGTTGAGCAGCACATAGGGGGAGAGCCCCGGCGACATGCCGGCGCAGAAGGCGCCGCCGCTCTTGCCCGGCGCCGGCAGGACATCGATGCGGCGCTCCGTGAAAAAGGCCGCGGCGCAGTCGGCCAGCTGCGGTGAAAAACCGCGGAAGGCGTCGAGAACCAGGGCCTGGGCCTCGGCGAAGGGGAACTGGCGGGCAGTCTGCTGCAACGGGGCGTAGATGTCGGTGTTTTTCATCTCCTCAAGCCCCAGCAGCTTTTTCTTCAGCCGGAAGTAGTCCCGGGCCAGGCCGTAATTGGCCTCGGTCACCTCCATCAGCCGCTCCACCATGGCCGGCTCGGTTTCGTTGGCCAGGTGGGTGGGGGTCATGATGTCGGGATAGCGGCGCAGCTCCACCTCCTTGGAGTGGTCGAGAAACAGGTTGTTGAAGCAGGCCGAGAGGGTCAGGCCCTGCTCGGCATGGCGGTTCAGGAACAGGGTCAGGGCCTCCTCCCTCAGTTGGCGGTCGGGGTGATGGAGCAGCCCGAGCAGCTCCTCGCCGGTCACCTCGGATGGCTCCTCGGCACCGGGCATCCGGAATTGGAACCTGAAGGAGGCGGTCAGCTCCTCGAAGAGCTGGACAAAGGCCTCCCTGCCGGTGAGATCCTTGCGCTTGAGAACCTTTTCCACCTCCTCGGAGAGGGTGTAGCGGCGGTGGGTGCGCAGCCGCGACAGGTAGTGGGCGTAGGCGGCCACGCCGGGGTCCTTGAGGAGCTCCGCCAGCAGTTCCTCGTCCACTTTCAGCAGCTCCAGCTCGAAAAAGAGCAGCTCCTCGCCGATGGCGCTCCATGCCTCCCGGACCTTGGCCAGCAACCCCCGGTGCCGGACCGGGGTGCTGTCGGCGGCGAACAGCAGCTGGGCGTAGAGGGAGGGCTTGATGGCGAAGCGCTGCAGCTCCTCGAAGGCGGCCAGCGCGGCCCGGAGCAGGTCCGAAGTCAGCCGATCGCTCGCGATGCGGCCCCGGAAATCGCGCCGGAAGGACCTGGCCCGTTTGGCGGCCGCGGCCAGATCCGCTTCCAGGGCCGGATCGCCGGGTCCGTTATAAAGAGGGGCCAGATCCCATTTCGCCGTATCAGCTGTTGCTGCTTTACTCATCATCGCTCCCGATTGGTCAAGGTCGTTGTGGCCCGAGGGCGCCAATCCAAAGGGCGTCCCCCGCCACGAGGAATTTATTTTAGGCGTCTTGAAAAATAACGGCTTCAGCCTATCTTTAATAGGGATGGTTTCAGAAACACCGCTTCTTTTCCAAGGAAAGGAACCCGACATGGTCAACGAAATCGGAACCCAAGCCGGAAAGATCTGGAATTTCCTCGAAGCAAACGGCGAAACCTCACTGACCGCCCTCGGCAGCGGCACCAAATTGACCCCGTCCCAGATCGACCGGGCTTTGGGCTGGCTGGCCCGCGAGGGGAAAATCAACCTGCGGCGGGACAACCGCAAGCAACTGGTCTCCCTGGTCAGTTAATCCGCCCCTCCTCGATCCGGCCCCTGCCGCATCCCCTCAACTCCGGCCGGACAGTTCGGTCAGGCGCCGCAATCGGGCGGCGCATTCCGGAGTGATGCGGTTTTTTTCCAGGCGCCATTCCCAGTTTCCCAAGGCGATGGAAGGGCGGTTCATCCGCCCCTCTTCCCCCAGGGCAAGCAGATCCTGAAGGGGAAGGATGGCAACGTCGGCCACCGACAGCAGCGCCAGGCGCGCCAACTCCCAGGGCAGTTCATCGCCGCCGATCCGCCGTCCCAGATAATCGAAGAGCCGCTCCTTGTCCGCCTCGGAGGCCTCCTTCTCGAACCAGCCGCGCACCGTGTTGTTGTCATGGGTGCCGGTATAGACCAGGCAGTTTTTGACATGGTTGTGGGGGATGTAGGGATTGCGCGGCAAGCTTTCATCGAAGGCGAACAGCAGCACCTTCATCCCCGGCAATCCATAGCGATCCATCAGTTCCGAAACGTCGGGAGTGATGATGCCGAGATCCTCGGCGATCAGCGGCAGTTCCGCAAAACGTTCCCGCAGCGCCTCGAAAAAATCGTTTCCGGGCCCCGGCGCCCAACGTCCGTTGACGGCGGTCTTTTCCCCGGCGGGAATCTCCCAGTAGGCGGCCAAACCCCGAAAATGATCGATGCGCACCGTATCGACAACGGCCAGAGTCCGCTCAAGGCGGGAAAGCCACCACTCGTAGCCGCCCTCCCGGCAGGCCTCCCAGTCGTAGACCGGATCCCCCCACAGCTGCCCGGTGGCGCTGAAATAGTCCGGCGGCACCCCGGCCACGAACAGCGGCCGCCCTTCCGCATCGAGCTTGAAGAGCTCGCGGTGGGTCCAGATGTCGCAGGAATCGTGCGCCACGTAGATCGGCATGTCGCCGATGATGTGAATCCCTTTTTCATGGCAATGTTCCCGCAATTCCCGCCACTGGCCGCGAAACAGATACTGGAGGAAACGCTCGCGCTCGATGCTCTCGGCCAGATC
>JAFGOW010000019.1 GCA_016926265.1 Deltaproteobacteria bacterium
ACGGAGATGATGACGTCAAGATTATAGAATTGTGTCTGGTAGGCCTTGCCATCAGAAGCAGTATGTGCAAATTTTGCACGAACTGCCGATGCCTCCAGTTCCCCTTCCTTGAGAATGTTACGCAGATGTTTCGTGATAACCGAACGTTCCCTGCTGAAAAGCTCAGCCATCTGATCCTTGGTAAGCCAGACGGTCTCCTGGTCGAGATGGACCTGGAGACGGGTTTCTCCGTCACTGGTCTCAAAAATGATAACGTCACTCATCGGCATCCCCAAGGACAGCAAATGTTACGGCGCGGGTGACACGCGGGCGATCCCCCAACAAAAAAACCGCCTCCCGCCGTCACGCGCCGGCGATAAGGCGGCCTCCATCAGACCCCGTTGCTGTTACACCAAACGAATCGCCCATGCCGCATCCTTTTTCACCCCCACAACAGCCGTTCCGACTGCCCGAGAAGATAACAGAGAATGTGCGCCGGAATTTTCAGAAATCTGGTTTCCAGGCCGTCGAATTCGGCCACCCCGAAATCCCGATCGAGCTTGACCACCCAATAGGCCTGTTTGATCCTTTCCAGCCGGCAATAGGCTACCAGACCGCTCGTCTCGCGCAGGTTGGGATTTTCCTGATACTTGATCTCAAACGGGAGAATATATTTCGGGCTGCGGATGATGACATCCACTTCCTTTTGGGAAATGGGGTCCCGCCAATAGGCGATCTCGGGCGTGTCCCGATAATAGTAGGCATAGAGATGACGCAGTACCGTGGTTTCGACAATGGCGCCCATTTCGTCGGTATGGGTCAGGATTTCTTCGCCGCGCAAAAGCACCGCATTGCGGAGGGCGGCATCCACGAGATAGTATTTGTTGCGGGCTTTTAATATACGTTTGCCGCTGACCTCTGCCGGGGGAAGGCGGTAGATGAGATTGGCCTGCTCCAATAGCCCAAGGTGATTCGCCACCGTTGCGGTTGATGTCTCCAGGGAAATGGCGCAGGTTTTATGGGCGATGATGCCCCCGCTATGGAGGCAGAGGTAGATAAAAAGTTTTTCCAGGTCATTGATGTTGCGCACCCCGAAAAGCGCTGTCATGTCGCGATTGAGAACCCGCTCGACGACATCCTCGCGCAACAGCCGCTGGCACAGGGAGATGTTTTTCTGGATGGCGGTTTCGGGGAATCCTCCGACCAGCAGGTATTGCTGAAACGCGGGAAGCAGTTCGCGGCACCTCACCGCTATCTCCGCCAACTCCCCTTCCTTTTTGCCGAACAGATCGGAGGGCCGGAGGTTGGCTGGAATGTCAGGCGGCCTATCCCCACGGATATGAACAAACTCGAAAAAGGAGAGGGTCGGTATCGGAACCGTGATCCAGCGTCCCACCCCGCTTTCCGCAAGCCGTTCCTTCTGAACCACACTGGCGGAGCCGGTGGCCAGGATTCGATACCCGGGCTGATGGTCTATCAATAGCTTGATTTCGGTCGCCCACTCCTTCGAATATTGAATTTCGTCCAACAGGAGGAAGCCCGGTTGCCCCTGCGGATGGATGGATTCGTGATAGACTTCAAGGATTTCGCGGATGTTGAGAAGCTTGACGAGCGGGTGGTCCAGGCTGATATAAAGGACCGCTTTCGGGTCGATCCCGTCAGCGGTAAGGTGATTGGCAATCTGGCTCAGGATGGTGGTTTTCCCGACGCGCCGGGGCCCCGAAAGGAGGATGGCCCGCCGCAAGGACAAATCTTTCAGGAAGGTAAGGCAGGTGTCAAAAGCCAGCCTTCTGAAGGATGGCACCGCACAGGGCTTCCCGGCCCACCACGGATTGAAGCCATGCAGGACATTCAGCAGTTCGGAGCGCTCGAAAAAACCTCTCATTTTTTCCTTAAAAGCACTTTGTTTCCATTAAGTGGTAAGTATACTTTATATTTTTAAAGGTAAAAATAAATTTTTTCCGGTAATCCTATCACTACCTCGTTCAACTCTGTCTCCCCGGCCCCCCAGTGGTCGGTTTGGAGCCGCGTTCACTCGTTGATCCTATGGTTTCTGCACCTTTCGTCCCCCCAACAAAAAAACCGCCTCCCGCCGTCACTCGCCGGCGAAAAGGCGGCCTTCATCCAACCCCGGTACTGTTGACCTTCCTGCATAAAAAAACCGAACAAATTCAATGGGTTGAATTAGAATCGGCGGGGGATGTCCAAAAAAATCCGGGGAGGCCCCTTGAGCAAAAAAGGGAAGCTCCCCGATAAAACCCCGTTGAAAAACGCGGCAGACGCCACAATAGGTACGCATTTTCAAAACCTTGAGCAGCACCCTATAGTGGCCGAAGGCGCCGTCTTTCAGCGGCTCGCGGCGGCTTCCGCCAGCGCCACCGCCACGGCCACCGAGGCCCCCACCATCGGGTTGTTGCCCATCCCCAGAAAACCCATCATCTCGACATGGGCCGGGACCGAGGAGGAGCCGGCGAACTGGGCGTCGGAATGCATCCGCCCCATGGTGTCGGTCATGCCGTAGGAGGCGGGCCCCGCCGCCATGTTGTCGGGGTGGAGGGTACGCCCGGTGCCGCCCCCCGAAGCCACGGAGAAGTAGGGCTTGCCCTGTTCCAGGCACTCCTTTTTATAGGTGCCGGCTACCGGGTGCTGGAAGCGGGTCGGATTGGTGGAGTTGCCGGTGATGGAGACATCGACCCCTTCATGATGGTTGATGGCCACCCCCTCGCGAACGTCGTCGGCGCCGAAACACCGCACCTTGCCCCGCTCCCCCTGGGAGTAGGCCATCTCGCGCACCACGGCCAGCTCGCCGCTGGCGTAATCGAAGCGGGTCTGCACATAGGTGAAGCCGTTGATCCGCGAGATGATCTGGGCCGCGTCCTTGCCGAGGCCGTTGAGGATGACCCGCAGCGGCTCGGTGCGGGCCTTGTTGGCGGAGCGGGCCAGGCCGATGGCCCCTTCCGCCGCGGCGAAGGATTCGTGACCGGCCAAAAAAGCGAAGCAGCGGGTCTGTTCCGACAGCAGCCGGGAAGCCAGGTTGCCGTGGCCGAGGCCGACCTGGCGCTCCTCGGCGACGGAGCCGGGGATGCAGAAGGCCTGCAACCCCTCGCCGAGGGTGCGGGCGATGGCGACCGCCCGGGTCTCGCCCTTGCGGATGGCGATCGCCGCGCCCAAAACATAGGCCCAGCAGGCGTTTTCGAAACAGATCGGCTGGACCCCCTTGACGATCCCGAAGACATCCACCCCCTTGCCGTCGCACAACCCGCGAGCCGCTTCCAGCGAAGAGAGGCCGTACCGGTCCAGCACCGAAGAAATTTTCCCGATCCTGCGCTCAAAACCTTCAAACAGAGCCATATCCGCCCCCTCCTCTCATTCGTGGCGCGGGTTGATGACGCGGACCGCCTCGGCGAACCGGCCGTAGGTGGAGGTCGCCTTGGCCAGCGCCTCGTTGGCGTCCATCCCCTTGTGAATCATCTCCATCATCCGCCCCAGCTGGACGAATTCGTAGCCGATGACCTCGCTGTTGGCGTCCAGGGCCAGCCGGCTGACGTAGCCTTCGGCCATCTCCAGGTAGCGCACCCCCTTGGCCGTGGTGCCGTACATGGTGCCGACCTGGCTGCGCAGCCCCTTGCCCAGATCCTCCAGTCCGGCGCCGATGGGCAGCCCCCCCTCCGAGAAAGCGGTCTGGGAGCGCCCGTAGACGATCTGCAAAAACAGCTCGCGCATGGCCGTGTTGATGGCGTCGCACACCAGGTCGGTGTTGAGGGCTTCCAGGATGGTCTTGCCGGGCAGAATCTCCGCGGCCATGGCGGCCGAATGGGTCATCCCGGAGCAGCCGAGGGTTTCCACCAGGGCCTCTTCGATGATCCCATCTTTCACGTTGAGGGTCAGCTTGCAGGCCCCCTGCTGGGGCGCGCACCAGCCGACGCCGTGGGTCAGGCCGGCGATATCCTTGATCTCCTTGGCCTGAACCCATCGGCCTTCCTGCGGGATCGGCGCCGGGCCGTGGTTCGGCCCCTTGGCCACGCAGGTCATCTTGTCCACTTCCGCTGAGTAAAGCATCGGCGACCTCCTCTTTGCGATGAGCGGCAGGGCGAAAAAACTTTTGTTGCGCCGCCTATGCCGCGTGCGGGGTGAATTTCCGGCGGACATTTGTCCTTAAGCGTTTTGGGGAGCAGGGATTCCCCCCCGATTGGGACAATAATTAACATGATTCGCTTGGATTAAAAAACGAAAAATCCCGTCCCGATTAAAGGAATGGATCATCGGATGCAGGTCGAAGCGGTTGACGGCGAAAGCTACCGCCACCTTTTTTCATGAAATTTATCCTGAAGCGCCTTACAGGTTAAAGCTCGTTGGCATCCTCAACAGCCTCGCCCCAAACCCGCCTGCTCACCGCTTTGGGGCGACCCATCCAGCCGTTGCCCCAGCTCCCGCAATTGGCCGAGGCGTTCATTCAGGCGGGCGACGGAGTCGCGAACCTGCTCCTCGGAATCCTCCTTCAGGCGTTTGGCCCTGGAAAGAATGGCGTTGATTTCGTCGGCGCTTTCGGCAAATTTCCGGTTGAGTTCGAACCTGAAAGATTTGAAGGATTCCTGAATGCTGTAGGTATATTCGTAAGACAGGCTGGAACAAATCCGGTTCATCTTGTCATTGAGGGTGTTCAGCAGCGCCTTGGAAAGCGCTTCCTTTTTTTTGGCGGGCGTCAAAAACCTGAAAAGTAATTTATCGGCCGGAATTTTGAATAAAAATTGTTGCTCATGAATCCGATAATAAAACTGCTTTTTCCAGACCAGAGGCTCAGCATCATTGATTCTGTTGATCTCAATATCAAATAGTTCTCTGGAAAGATTATCAATATATTCGATATTCTGGTTTGTTTTTAAAACATACTCATCAACGATATCCTGATACCGGGTTCGAATAACTTCTTCATATTCCCGCCGCCAGCTTTCAAAATCGGCGACAATCCTTTCTGAATACAGCTTTTCAAGAACTTCCATGTTATCGCTGAAACCATAAAAAGCAAACAGATGTTTCAGTTTCCCAATCTCGGAAAAGCCGAATTCCTGCACATCCTTGTCGATTTGTTCCTGAAACTTTTTGATTTTATTCTGGAGAAGAATAAAAAACGTATCCCGGTCATTGGCAATCAACTGCCGTTTGGCCTGGAATTCCTGCATTTTGGCAGCAAGATCGGCTGCCGGCATCAAAATGGTTTTCAGCTCCAGCTCGGTTTCAAACCGCAGT
>JAFGOW010000149.1 GCA_016926265.1 Deltaproteobacteria bacterium
CAAACGGATGGGCATTCGATAGCCAGAAAAGGATTGCGCCGCCGCCCACCCGGATGCTATCTTTTGTCAAAAATATGACGGTGGAGGCGGGAATGAAAAATCAGTTTCAGATTCTCATCGTGGAGGACGAGGCGCCCAGCCGCCAAGCCCTGGCGATGCTGCTTAAAAAATCCGGCTACGAAATCCAGGTTGCGGCCAATGGCGAGGAAGCCATGGAAATGACGAACAAAACCCCTTTCGACATCGTCATCACCGACCTCTTTCTTCCCGGCCTCAGCGGCATCGAAATCCTCAAAAGGGTCAAGAAGAAAGCTCCGGAAACCCATGTCCTGATGATCACCGGCAACGCCTCCGCGGAAACGGCGGTGGAGGCGATGAAGGAGGGAGCTTTTGACTATATCACCAAACCGATCAATTTCGAGAAACTCAAGCTGCTGGTGGCCAAGGCCCTGGAAAAAAGCCTGCTGCTGGCCGAAAACAGCTACCTCCGTCAGCAGTTGCGGGGAAAATACCGCTTCGAGAATATCATCGGCACCAGCCTCGCCATGCAGAGCCTCTTCTCCCGCATGGAGAAAGTCGTCACCACCGACTCCACGGTGCTGATCCTGGGGGAATCGGGAACCGGCAAAGAACTGGTCGCCAAGGCGCTGCACTTCAACGGGTCCCGCCGCGAAAAACCGTTCGTCGCCATCAATTGCGCCGCCATCCCCGCGGAATTGCTGGAGAGCGAACTGTTCGGCCATGTCCGGGGCTCCTTTACCGGCGCCTTCTATGACAAAGCGGGCAAATTTGAACAGGCCAACGGCGGCACCATCCTCCTCGACGAAATCGGCACCATGCCGCTCCATCTCCAGACCAAGTTGTTGCGGGTTCTCCAGGATCACGAGATCGAACGGGTCGGCGGCAACAAGAGGATCGCCCTCAATGTCCGGGTGATTTCAGCCACCAACGCCGATCTCGAGAAGGAGGTCCGGGAGGGACGGTTTCGGGAGGATCTCTTCTATCGCCTCAACGTCATCCCGATCCATCTTCCGGCCTTGCGGGAACGGCGGGAGGATATCGCCCTGCTGGCCCGCCATTTCCTGTCCAAAAATTGCCAGGAGCTGAAACGGCCGAAAATGACCATCGACCCCAAGGCCATCGCGGCCCTGGAGCATTACCTTTGGCCGGGCAACGTCCGGGAGATGGAAAACGTCATCGAACGTTCCGTGACGCTGGCCGAAGGGGAAGTGATCCATCTCGAGGATCTCCCTCCGCAATTCAGCGCAGCCACCCCCCCCCGGGCTTCTGGACTCCAGGGACTTCCGGAATTACCCCCGGAGGGGCTCGATCTGGAGCGCTATCTGGCCCATCTGGAACGGCATTTGATCGGCGAGGCGCTGAAACTGTCGCGAGGGGTCAAGGCCAGGGCCGCCGCCCTGCTGGGGATCAAACGCACCACTTTGGTCGAAAAGCTGAAACGGTCGTCCCCGCCCGCCCGCTGACGCCCCTTCAAATCGAAGAGGCCCGCCGCGGCATCGCGGCGGGCCTCTTAAAAGGTGCCCTTGGCGAGAGTCCCCCCCCACCATTCAGATCTCCATGATCTCCTTTTCCTTGGCCGCGACCAGCTCGTCGGCCTTTTTAACGTAGGAATCGGTCAGATCCTGAATCTCTTTTTCGTGGCGCTTGAGATCGTCCTTGGTGATTTCCTTGTCCTTCTCCAGCTTCTTCATCCTATCATTGGCGTCGCGGCGCAGGTTGCGGAGCACGATCTTGGCCTCCTCCCCCATCTTCTTGATGGTTTTGGCCATGTCGCGGCGCCGCTCTTCGGTCAAAGGCGGAATCGCGATACGGATGATCTGGCCGTCCGAATCGGGGTTGAGACCGAGATCCGATTTCAGAATCGCCTTCTGGATGTCGGTGATGATCTTCTTTTCCCAAGGCTGGATAGTGATCAGCCGCGGCTCCGGCACCGCCAGAGTTCCCAACTGGTTGATAGGGGTCGGGTTGCCGTAGTAATCGACCAGGATATCCTCCAGCAGCGTCACCGAGGCGCGCCCGGTCCGAACCTTGCCGAAATCCTTTTTAAGGCTGTCAATGGCCTTTTCCATCCCTGCCAGGCATTTCTGTTTGACATCCGCGAACATTGCATCATTCTCCTTTGACGATGGTGCCGATTTCCGCGCCGCAGACCACCTTCTTGATATTGCCCCGCCGCGTCAGATCGAACACGATGATCGGAAGGCCATGATCCATGCACAGGGAGGTCGCGGTGGCATCCATGATCTGCAGCCCCATCCGCAGCACCTCCAGATAGGTCAGTTGGGAGAAACGGGTGGCGTTCTTGTCCTTTCTCGGGTCGGCACTGTAGACGCCGTCGACCTTGGTCGCCTTGAGAATCACTTCGGCGCCGATCTCCATGGCGCGGAGACTGGCGGCGGTGTCGGTGGTAAAGTAGGGGTTGCCGGTGCCCGCGGCGAAGATCACCACCCGCCCCTTTTCCAGATGGCGGACGGCCCGGCGCCGGATATAGGGCTCGGCCACCGCCTGCATTCCCAGGGCGGTCTGAACCCGGGTCACCACCCCCAGTTTTTCGAGGGCGTCCTGCATCGCCAGGCTGTTCATAACCGTGGCCAGCATGCCGAGATAATCGGCGCTGGCCCGGTCCATCCCTTTCGAGGAAGCGGCGACGCCCCGGAAGATGTTGCCGCCGCCGATCACCACCGCCACTTCCACGGAAAGATCGACGACCTCCTTGATTTCCAAAGCCAGGCCGCCAATCACATCCGGGTCGATGCCGTAGCCCAGGCCGCCGGCCAATGCCTCGCCGCTCAGCTTGAGCAGAATTCTCCGGTACTTGGCCTTTTCCAGGTTCATGGCATCCATCCGGGCCGGCTGATGAAAAACGGCGCCTTTGGCTTTTATGCGGCGTTGCTCGGCTTTTGAAAATGCTCACATATGGCTGTATATGCTGCGCTTTTCAAAATCCTCACGCCTTCCCTAAAAAACCAAATTCTTGTTTTTCAGCAGCCAGCTGCTGATGTTTTAAAATTCCGGCCAGCTACTTGGTCAGGTCGGCGACCTCTTTGGCAAAATCATCGGAGCGTTTTTCGATCCCCTCGCCCAATTGGAAACGGGCAAAGCGGTTGAGCGTGATTTCCACTCCCAGTTCCTTGCCGAGGTTGGCCACCACCTGGCCCACCTTCTGATCGGGGTCGATCACGAACTGCTGCTCGATCAGGCAGATTTCACCGAAAAATTTGCCGATCTGACCTTCGACGATCTTCTCCAGGATCTTTTCCGGTTTGCCGCTGGCCTTGGCCTTTTCGGTCATGATCTCCTTTTCCTTGGCGATCACCGCGGCAGGAACCTCCTCGCGGCGCAGGTACTGGGGATTGGCAGCGGCCACGTGCATGGCCACCTGGTGCCCAAGCTCCTGCACCCTGGCGTTGTCGGGAGCGGAAGCGGTCAGATCGACCAGAACCCCGATCTTGCCACCGGCATGGATGTAAGAGGCGATGAACCCCTGGGGGTTGTCGAAAAGAACGAAGCGCCGCACCTGGATATTTTCGCCGATCTTGGCGACGGCGTTGGTGGTCTCCTCGGCCACGCTCTTGCCGGTGGCGGGAAAAGCGGCGGCGTTCAGGGCTGCCAGATCGGCGGGAGCCGCCTCAATGGCGGCTTCGGCCACGCCCTTGCAGAAACTCTGGAAATTCTCGGTTTTGGCGACGAAATCGGTCTCCGAATTGACCTCCAAAAGGATGGCCCGGCTGCCGCGCTCCAGCGCCGACACCGCGCCGTCGGCGGCCACCCGGCCCGACTTCTTGGCCGCTGCGGAAAGGCCCTTCTTGCGCAGGATATCCACCGCTTTTTCCATGTCGCCGCCCGCTTCACCAAGGGCTTTCTTGCAATCCATCATCCCGGCGCCGGTCTGGGAACGCAGCGCCGCTACATCGGCCGCAGTGATATTTGCCACAGTTTCCTCCGTTATCTGAAAATAAGCCCTATTTACGATTGTCAAAAAGCGGCCCTTTGAAAAAACCGCTATGAGCCCTCAAGCCCGTTACCGAGCCGCTACCTCATCCCCAGCCCCGGTTGCGGGCTGACCGGCCTCGGAGCTTTCGCCCCCTTCGCGGTCGCTGCGCAGGGCGGTTTCACGGGCCTCGGAGCCTTCGGCGCAGGCATCGGCCATCTTGTTGGCAAAGAGACGGATGGCGCGGATGGCGTCATCGTTGCCGGGAATGACATAATCTATTTCGTCGGGATCGCAGTTGGTATCGACCACCGCCACCACCGGAATACCGAGCTTGCGGGCTTCCTTGACGGCGATCGACTCCTTTTTGCAGTCGATGACGAAGATCGCTCCCGGCAGTTTGGTCATCCCCTTGATCCCGCCCAGAGTGGTTTCCAGTTTTTCCTTTTCCCGCTCCAGTTGGAGGACTTCCTTCTTGGTCAGCTTGGCGAAAGTGCCGTCTTCGGACATGGCTTCAATCTTTTTGAGGCGGTCGATGCTCTTTTTGATGGTGCTGAAGTTGGTCAGCATCCCGCCCAGCCAGCGGCTGTTGACGTAATATTGGCCAACGCGGGCGGCCTCCTCGTGGATGGCGTCCTGGGCCTGCTTCTTGGTGCCAACGAAAAGAACTTTTTCGCCGCTCTTCACCGTGTTGCGGAGAAATTCATAACCCGTTTTGAAACAACGCACCGTCTTCTGCAGATCGATGATGTAGATGCCGCTGCGGGCGCCAAAGATGTAGGGTTTCATTTTAGGGTTCCAGCGTTTGGTCTGGTGACCGAAATGAACCCCGGCTTCAAGAAGTTGCTTCATGCTGATCTGGGACATGGTCTTTTCTCTCCTTACAAAAATGGTTTTTGTCCTCCGCCCCCGTCTCTTCCCCCCGAGTTGCCGCGAACCCGAATCGCGGCCACCCCTCGGGCGGATCGGAAGGCGTGCGAGTTTTAAACGATTTTCTATACCACGCAGGTTCCGGATTGACAAGGGAAAATTCCGATGCCGGGGCTACTCCCGACAACCCGATGGGAGGTCATCCGGCCATCCCCGGCGAGGATCCGCCCACAACCGCCACATCAGCCGGATAAAGGTTGACATTTGACGCGGAATCACCATATTTATCATGACTCTGAAAAATCGCCGCGAAGGGGGATGAAATCATGGAAAAGGTAAAAATGCCGGATGGAACCGAGGTCTTGTTTGAAGGGGCGGAATGGTACATGGACGACGAGATCCGCGCCGAGGTGATTTTCGAATACGGAGGCGTCTCCGACCAGGAATTTCTGGACATCTACTGCCGGAAACACAAAGAAAAATACCATGAGGAGTTCTCCCTTGAAAGCGGCAGGGAGCGGGAAATCGTCGCTTACGAGAAAACCCTCCAGGACAAGGAACCGAAAAAGAAGACCGAGCCTGGCTGCGATAAAAAATAGCCCGTTTCTGGCGTCTTTCTTGCGGAAACGCCATCAGCCGGACTCGGCGCCTCTGCCGGGTCCGGCTTTTTGATGTCGGGCTCGCCATTCCACCCCGGCCCAAACCAGCAAGGAACACCCCAGCAGCAGCAGGGGAATCAGATCCCCGGTGCCGTTATAAAAAGTGGGATGGACCCCGAACCCCACCTTGGACCGCAAGGTTGCGGTCTCGAACAGCCCGGTTGCTTCCGTGATGCGGCCCGACGGGGCGATCACGGCCGAAATCCCGGTATTGGCGGCGCGGACAACCCAGACCCGGTTTTCCACCGCCCGGAACCGGGTCATGGCGAGATGCTGATAAGGAGCCGAGGAGCGCCCGAACCAGGCATCGTTGGTGATGTTGATCAGCAATCCGCACCCAAGCCGCACGTAATCCCGGGCGATTTCCGGGAAAATGGCCTCGAAACAGACCAGCACCCCTCCCGTCCCCGCCTCCAGCGGCAGCGGCTTCAAAACTCCCGGCGAAAAATCTCCCACCCCCTGCACCAGTTTGCCGAGAAAAGGGAGAACCCTTTCCAGGGGGTTGTATTCGCCGAAGGGGACCAGATGGATTTTATCGCTGCGTCCCAGCACCTCCCCTTTGCGGGAGAGAAGAAAGGCGCTGTTGAGATAACGGACGCCGCCCTCTTTGAATTCGTAGGCAGGCGCCCCGAACAGCAGCTGGGCATCGGTTTCCGGAGGGATGGCCATGACCTCTTTGAGGAGCGGTTCGCGGAAATCGAAATAAAACGGGGTGGCGCTCTCCGGCCAGACGATGAGATCGGTCTCCCCGGCGCCGGCCGCCGCCAAAGACAGTTGCCGATAGCGGGCGACGGTGGCCTGCTTGACGGTGGGATCCCACTTGATGGACTGGTCCACGTTCCCCTGAACCAGAACCACGGACAGTTGCCGGGGCCGCTCGTCCAAAGGCCGGCTGAGGCGGCACCGGCCGTAGCCCCCGGCCGCCGCCACCAGAATCAGGGCCAGCAGCAACGGCCGCAAGGCACGCGAAAAACCGCTTTTTTCCCGCCATCCCCGCCAGGCGGAAGCCAGGGCGGCATTGAAAAAAACCACCAGGAAACCGATCCCGTAGACGCCGAACAGATCGGCGGACTGCAACAGATGGGGTTCATTGTGCTGCGAGTAGCCAAGGCTGGCCCAGGGGAACCCCGACAGCAGAAGGGAGCGAAGATATTCGGCGGCGATCCAGATTGCCGGCAGGGAGAACCAGAAAGGGATCCCGGACAGCCTCCTGAGACGGCAGCAAAGCCAGGTTGTGGCGCCGAAATAGAGCGCCAGGTAGAAAACCAGCAGCAAATAGGCGACCCCGGAAAAGAAGGGGTGCATGCCGCCGTAGGTGGTCATGACGATGTTGACCCAATAAAGGATGACGCCAAAAAAGGCCGTTCCGGCGGCAAAGCCGGCGCCAAAAGGGCGTCGCTCCATCACCGCGAAGAGGGGCGCCAGCGCAAACCAGGCCAGAAAACCCACATCGAACCGGGGGAATGCAAGCGCCAACGCCAGCCCGGACAGCAGGGCAACCGGGAAAACCCGATCCGGCCGCCAGCGGATCATGGGCGGATATCATCCCCCGACGGGGGAGGCTCCTGCTCCCGCCGCCGCTCGATTCTGACCTTGGCGATGCGGCGCGGATCGGATTCCACCACGGTCAGATGCAGCCCTTCCGAAACGGCTTCTTCGCCGGGTGCGGGAATGTGCCCCAGCAGATGGAAAACCCAGCCCCCGACGGTATCGAATTTATCCGTGGGAATGGAAATTTCGTAATATTCTTCCAGCTCGTCGATGGCCAGACGGCCATCCGCCAGGATTACCCCCTCCCCTTCCTCGACCAGCAGAATTTCCTCGGCCTCGTCCTCATCGCCGACATCCCCCACGATCTCCTCCACCAGATCGGAAAAAGTGATCAATCCGGAGGTGCCGCCGTATTCGTCGATAACAATGGCGAAACGGACCCGCTTGCGGCGAAACTCCCGCAGCAACCGCTCCAGAGTCATGGTTTCCGGAACGAACAGCGGCTTGCGCATCACCTCTCCCAGCCAGCCCGCCCCAGGTTCGCTCCCCCAGAACCGCAACAGATCCTGGGAATGAACGACACCGACGATTTTGTCCACGCTGCCGCTGAAAACCGGAATTCGAGAATGGCCGGAAACCTGAACGATTTTGATAAGTTCAAAAAATTCTATGTCGAGACCACAGCAGGTCATGGCGGTTCGCGGAACCATGACCTCGCGGACGATGGTCTCTCCGAGTTCGAAGATGGAGTGCAGCATTTCCCCCTCTTCCTCGTTGATGATCCCCCCCGCCTCAGAGGCCTCGATCATCTCCTGCAGTTCCCGTTCAGAACAGGCACGCCGCCGTCCGAAAATGGCGCGCAGCCAGGCGGACATTCGCCCCGGCGCATGGCCCTCGTCTGCCACCAATCCCTCCCCAATGAATGGTATGCCCCGAAACGGCCCCTGCAGACCTTCAGGGATAGAGATGGAACAACAACAGGGTGGTCGCGGAGCCCAGTGCGGCCCCGGCCGCCACCTCCCAGAATGAATGAACCTTGATCAGCATCCGGCTCTGACTGATGAGAAACGCCATCAGCAGGCACAGTGAAGAGAGGATGATGCCGCCGTGGAGCAGAATCACGGAGGTGGCGATGGAAAAGGAGACCGCGGCATGGCCGCTCGGCATGCCCCCCCGCAACGGCAGGCCGCGCCGGAAAAAACCCTTGGCCAGAATCACCAGGAAGATGACCACCAGCACCGAAAAAAAGGCAAATTCCCCCGGTGGCCGGGACAACTCGCCGACACTTCCGTTCAGGCTCACCAGCAGGTGCCGGGAGAGCGCCAGATAACCGATCACCACGGCCCCGACACATGCCACCACGACGGCGCCCGCGGCCACATCCTTGGCGCGGCGGGCCAGCGGATGGTAGTCGGGAGAGACCAGATCGACCAGAACCTCCAGAGCGGTATTGATCAGCTCGGCAAAGAAGACGATGATGATGGCGAAGGCGAGGAAAATCAGCTCCGGAGCCGAAACCTTAAACAGAATGGCTACGATCAGAATCGCAATGGCGGCGAGAAAATGGTAACGGAGGTTGCGCTGGGTGCGCGCCGCCCACAGAATTCCTTCAATGGCGCAATTGAGGCTTTCAAACCAGCTGAGAGGTCGCATGGCGTACCGGTAATTGACGGCGCTGTTCAGAGCTCCGCGGCGATCAAGGCAAAGAGTTCATCCTCCTTGGCCTCCATGCGCAGGGTTTCCTCTTCCGAGACTCCTTCGTGATTGTACCCGACCAGATGCAGGATGCCGTGCAGCAGCAGAAAATAGAGTTCCCGCTCGAACGCGATCCCCGCCTCCTCGGCATCGCGGGCCGCGGTGTCGGCGGAGATCACCACATCCCCGAGCAGTTCGGGGTGGAGACCGCTCCCCTCCCCCTCCCGCATCGGGAAGGAGATCACGTTGGTCGCCCGGTCGCGCCCGAGGTAGTCCCGGTTGAGTTCCCGGATCTGGTCGTCGGAGACGACCACCAGGGAAAGTTCGGCGTCAGGACATCCCAAGGCGTTTAATATCCTGCTGGCCGTCCTTTTCGTCTTCAGCCGGTCGATCCTTTGCTTTTTTTGCCGGTTCTCGATTCGGATTGTCGCCATTCTTCCCCTTGCCGGACTCCTTTTCCTTGAAAGCCGGTTCCGGATAGTCGATGCGCTGGTGGAACATGCCGGTCAGGATCATATTGAAGCTCTTGGCGATCTGATGCATGTCCTTGAGGGTCAACTCGCAATTGTCCAACTGACCGTCGATGAAGATGTTGTTGATCAGCCTCTGCACCATCCCCTTGATCCGCGCCGGGGTCGGATCGGAAAGGGTGCGGCTGGCCGCCTCCACGGCGTCCGCGAGCATGATCAGAGCCGCCTCCCGTGACTGGGGACGGGGGCCGGGATAGCGGTAATCCCGCTCATCGACCTGGTATTCCCCTTCCTCCTCCTTCTTCTTGGCTTTGTCGTAGAAAAATTTGATCAGGCTGGTGCCGTGGTGCTGGCGGATGATCTCCTCGATCGGTTCACCGAGCCGGGCGGCACGGGCCATTTCGGCGCCGTCCTTGACATGGGCCATCAGGATCAGGGCGCTCATGGAAGGAGCCAGCTTGTCGTGACGGTTCTCCTGCGAGCTGGCGTTCTCGATGAAATACTGGGGTTTGCGGATCTTGCCGACGTCGTGATAGTAGGCGCCGACTCGGGCGACGAGCGGGTTGGCGGCGATCGCCTCGGCGGCGGCCTCGGCCAGATTGCCGACGATGATGGAGTGGTGATAGGTTCCCGGCGCCTGCACCATCAGCTCCCGCAGCAGCGGGTTGTTCATGTTGGCCAGCTCCAGCAGCTTGATGTTGGTGGTGTAGCCGAACAGAGCTTCCGCCAGCGGAATGGTGCCGGTGACGATGACGGCGCAGAGAATGCCGCCGACGGCCGCGAACCCGACCTGATAAACCATCTGAAGACTGAAATCCTTGGTGGTCGCCAGATAGAGCCCCAGCACCATCACGGCATTGACCAGGGAGAGCCGCAGTCCCGACAGATAGAGATAGGAACGCTGTTCGCACTGGCGGACGTAATGGGCGCCCGTCAGGCTTCCCACCAGGGCGTAGAAGGTGATGAAGAGGCTGTTGCCGAACAGGGCGCCGAACAGCAGCGCGGAAATCACCGAAAAAACCAGAGCGATCTCCGCGTTGAGGACGATCCGGACCAGGATGGCGCCGGCGGCGAAGGGGAACATGTAGTAGTAGCAGACCGAATCGATCTGCGGAAAAGAACTCTCCAGGGCGCCGCTGATGAAAATAGCCAGCTTGGTGATCGGGAAAAAACAGCCGAAGACCACGATCAGAAACAGCAGGTCCTTGTTCTTGGGAGCATACTTGCGGATGTTGCGCAATCCGTAGAGATGGCAGACCCGGAACAGAACATAGATGCAGAGAATGAGGCCGACGCTGACGGTAAACAGGCTGTAGTCGGCCGTCACGGCACGGAAGCCGGCGATCCTCTCGATCTGCTCCTGGCTGATCCGCTCCCCTTCCCGGACCAGCATCTCCCCTTTCTTGATCTGATAGAGAACCGGCTTGACCTCCTCACGGGCAAGGCGTTTGCGGTTTTCCGACTCGTTCTTGTTGAAGGTCAGATTGGGGGTCAGCAGCTTGGTCGCCACCGGCGCCAACGCCCTGGCCAGGGGCGGCGGGATTTCCTTGTGCTCCCGCAGCCCTTTGAGCAGACGCTGGAGAGCATCTTTCAGATCAATGACCTCGGAGGCCTCCTGGACCACCACCTCCTCGTTGTTGACCAGATTGCGGACCACCATCCCCTGCCCGGCCTCGGAGCGAAACAGCTGCAGATTGCCGACGATTTTCGGCCGCAACTGGTTCTGGATCAGGGGCAGCAGCGGATCCGCCAGAAAATCCTTGGGAAGCGCCCGTCTCAAGTCGGCCAGTTCATCCTCGGTGAGAGGCGTCCCCAGGATCTCGGACACCCGCAACCCAAGGGCCTCGTCCCCGGCCGCCGCGGCCTCCTCGGAATTGAGCAGGGTCAGGGCGGAGCGCAGCCGAAGAGCAAGGTTCTGACCGGTGCGGGGATCGTAGTCATAAAGCGGCAGCGCCGCCCGTTCCGCCTCCAGGCGTTTCTTTTCGGTCAGATTCAGATCGGGAACCAGCAGGTCCCCCGGAGCCTTGAGATCCCGCGTAGCGATATCGCCGGGCCGGTAATCGGAAGGCATCTCCCCGGAGCGAAACAGAATGAGGCCGGACATGCCGAGAGCCAGCAGCAGCATCAGGATGTTGCGCTGCTGGGTTTCGCTCAGCAGGCCCGGCAGCCGGCGCCAGCGGCCCGGAGCAGGGGCGAGGGGAATGAGGGTTTTCTTTTCAGGAGCGCTCATCGTCTGCCGGTCGCCTCCGCGGCTTGTTTGCTGGAATCCAGACGCTGACAGCGCTCATAGGCCTGAATGACGCTCTGGACGATAGGATGCCGGACCACGTCGAGATCGGAAAAGAAATTGAAGGAAATCCCTTCCACATTGGAAAGCACCTCCTTGGCCTCGACCAACCCCGACAGCCGCCTTTCGGGCAGGTCGATCTGGGTCAGATCCCCGGTGACCACCGCCCGGCTGCCGAAACCGAGCCGGGTCAGAAACATCATCATCTG
>JAFGOW010000150.1 GCA_016926265.1 Deltaproteobacteria bacterium
GCCGAGGCCGCAGAGGCTGGTGTGCTTGATCTGCTCGGCCAGGTCTTCGAGCCGCTCGATGTCCTCCGGAACCCCCTTCCCTTGGCAGATCCGGGTCAGGATCTCGAGCATCCGGGTCGTGCCGATGCGGCAGAAGGTGCACTTGCCGCACGATTCGAGCTGGGTGAAATTCAGGAAATAGCGGGCCACGTCGACCATGCAGGTGGTCTCGTCCATCACCACCATGCCGCCCGAGCCCATGATGGCGCCGGTCCGGTTGACCTCGTCGTAATCGATGCGGGTGTCGAACAGGGAGCGGGGCACGCAGCCGCCGGAGGGGCCGCCCATCTGCACCGCCTTGACCTGACGCGTGGTGCCGGTGCCGCCGCCGATATCGTGGATGACCTCGTCGAGGGTGATCCCCATCGGAACCTCCACCAGGCCGCCGTGCCGGATCTTCCCGGCCAGGGCGAAGACCTTGGTTCCTTTGGACTTCTCGGTGCCGAACCGGGCAAAGGCTACGGCGCCGTGGCGGAAGATCCAGGGGACGTTGGCCCAGGTCTCGACGTTGTTGATGGTGGTCGGCTTGCCGAACAGGCCCGCCTCGGCCGGAAACGGCGGCCTAATCCGGGGCATGCCCCGTTTCCCCTCGATGGAGGCCATCAGCGCGGTCTCCTCGCCGCAGACGAAGGCGCCGGCTCCCTCCTTGACGTGGATATCGAAACCAAACGAAGTCCCGAAGATCCTTTGGCCCAGAAAACCCTTGTCCCGGGCCTGGGCGATGGCCCGATGGAGCCGCTTGATGGCCAGCGGGTATTCGGCGCGGCAATAGATGTAGGCCTCGTCGGCGCCGGTGGCAAAGGCGCCGATCGCCATCCCTTCCAGGACCGCGTGGGGGTCGCTTTCCAGGGTGGTGCGGTCCATGAAGGCGCCGGGGTCCCCCTCGTCGGCGTTGCACACCACGTATTTCTTGGCGGCCTTGTTGTTGAAGGCGAAGCGCCATTTGAGACCGGTGGAAAAACCGCCGCCGCCGCGGCCCCGGAGGCCGGAATCGAGGATCTCCTGGATGACCGCCTCGGGGTTGCCGGCCCTGAGAACCTGCTCCAGGGCCCGGTAACCGTCCCTGGCCAGGTAGTCGTCGATCTCCTCGGGATTGATGAGGCCGCAGTTGGCGAGCACGATGCGCTGCTGCTTGCCAAGCAGTCTGTGCATCTCCCCTTGCGAAAGGTCGGTCAGCCAGGCCGTCACCGGCCTGCCGAGCCGCACATGCTCGTCGAGGATCCTCGCGATGCGGCCACCATCCACATGCCCATAGAGGTGCCGCCTGCCGTCGGGGTCGACGATCTGCACCTGCGGCTCGCTGAAGCACATGCCGAAGCAACCGGCAATGGAGAGCTCGGCGTCGAGGCCGGCGGCCAGCCGTCCCTGGACGATGCGGTAGACCTCTTCGGCGCCGGCCGCGATGTTGCAGGAACTCATCCCCACCACGATGGTCGTTTTATTCTCAGTCACCGGGATTATCCACCCCCTTCGAGATCGTCAAGGATTTGAACCACCTTTTTCCGGTCGAGCTTGCCGTAGGTCCTGTCGCCCACCATCACCACCGGCGCCAGAGAGCAGCAGCCGAGGCAGGCCACCGACTCCAGGGTGTATTTCATGTCGGCGGTGGTCTCGCCGTCCCGGATGCCGAGCCGGGCCTCCAGGGCCTCGGTCAGCCCCTCGGCGCCGCCGACGTGGCAGGCGGTGCCGTGGCAGACCTTGATGATCTTCTCCCCCACCGGCGCCAGCCTAAACTGGGAGTAAAAGGTCGCCACCCCGTAGAGCTGGGATTCGGTCATGGCCGTGGTGGCCGCGATCCTCTCGATGGCCCTCAAGGGGATGTAGCGGAACTCCTTCTGGATCTCCTGCAGAACCGGGATCGCCTTGGTGGCGTCCGTTCCGATCCGCGCCACGATGGCGTCGATCTTGTCGAGGTCGCGTGATTCACACTGGCACATCGTCTCTCCTTTATAAACAAGCTCTTATCAAGCAGCCTTCCCTTTTTTTCAACCCAGGAGGTGAAATTATATAGAAAAAAATATTTCGCAAAAGAGAAAACCAGTCCGCTCCCTCAAAAAGGATAGAACATCGTTTTATTTTTGTAAATGGTTTTTTGAGAATGCAGGCGGCGAGCAAAAAAACGGGGAAGAAAACCCACGTCCCGGCAGGGGGCAGAACCGGCAAAGGGCTACCGCCGCCCCAGGGAAAAGAAATGCGGTCGGAATATCAGGGGAATTCGGGAAACGGGGTGGCGATCTGCCAGGCCGGCAACCGGTTCCACTCCTCGTAGCGGATGATCACCCATTTCTGGCGCAGTTCTTTTTCCCTCAGGCTGAGCGACGGCATGACATAGTATTCGATCGCAGCCACCACCTGATATTCATCCTCGTTGCTGCCGGGTTCCATCGCCTTCAAGGTCACATTGACGATATTGAGGCCGGGGATATCTTTCATCCGGCTCAAAAAATCCTCCCGGAACTCCTCCTTCATGTAGAGGGCGGCGCCGTGGTTGTCCTGCCAGCGCAATTTCTGCAGATAGTCCCTGACCGCGATCTCGAACTGGTTTTCCTTCTCCATCATCGGCATGGTGCAAGCCGCCGTCATCAAGGTCGCGAAAACCAACGCCATTCCTTTCCACCCAGCCAGCTTCCTCATATGACGCCCTCCCTGGAAAAAGAGACCACCGCTTCAGTTTCGGATATGCTCGATCAGCTCCAGCACCGGCCCAGCCTTCCCAAAGGGGGTTATGAGATAGTAGCCCCCCGCTCCCTGGACTCGGGCCAGATCGATCAGCTCTTTGGCCACCGCCAACCCCTCCCGAGCCCCCTCCCCGCCGCTTTTCCCCTGGAGACGCTTCCGCACCGCAGCGGGAATGGAGATGCCGGGGACCTCGTTGTGAAGGAATTCGGCGTTGCGCTCCCCGACCAGCGGCATAATGCCGATCAGCACCGGAATCGGAAGAGATCGCGCCCTCTTGAGCAGCCGTTCGAGAACCCGCTCGCAAAAGATTGGCTGAGTCTGCACGAAATGGGCGCCGGCGTCGATCTTTTTTTCCAGGCGC
>JAFGOW010000151.1 GCA_016926265.1 Deltaproteobacteria bacterium
AAAAAAAGCGGGTTTGACTATACCCCGCGCCCCGCGCCGACATCAACACCAAAAAGATTAACGGCCGGCTCTCCAGGCTTCATGGAAGAATTTTGCCATCCCGTTTTTTTCCTGATAGATTAAAACCAAGTAACCATTCAACCCAAAAACGAAACCACTCGGACATCCGATCAACAGGGATGGAGGGGATGAAAGGGATGGCGGGTAAAGCCAAGATCAAAAGCGGTCATTACGGAACGCCCGAGGATCGGGAGAACGACCCTGAAACGGGCTGATTTGGCTCTGGTCCAAAAAGATTTCTCGCTGCCATCTCCGTGGCCTTGGGTGGTTGGGGGCCGGGAAAAAGGTTGCGGTACCCCATCCCTTGGATCCCTGTTGCACCCGGTTTTATGTTTTTTGATGAAGCTGAACCGTTCCAAAATCAATTATTTTCAAGTCCCCCGTCGCCGCCGGATCTCCGATCCGGTCTCCAATGAATCCTCACCGCCGCTTCGTCAGAAAGGAATTCCATGAAAAAAGCCGCCATCCGCATGATCCAGGCCCAATTGAAGGTCCAGGGGTTCGATCCCGGCGCCGAGGACGGCGTTCTCGGCCCGAAAACCAGAGCGGCCATCGACCGGGTCGAGAAACTCCCCGAGGACTGGTCGATGTCCCGGAAGGCGGTCGGCTTCATTCAATTGCTGGCCATGGACAACGGCATCGACACCGGGCCGCTGGACGGGTACTGGGGGCATCAGACCGAATACGCCTTCCAGTGCCTGGAAAGAAAACTCGAATTCAACGAGGAGCCTCCCCTGTGGCGGCCGGAAGATTTATTGGATCTCAATCCCCACGGCTGGCCCTCCCAGACCCCGCAGGAGAATCTGTTCCGCTGCTACGGAGAAGTCGGGCAAAACCAGGCCCAAATTCAGCTTCCCTACCCTCACCGCCTGGCCTGGGACAAAAAAACCGTGATCCACAACTACTCCTGCCATGAAAAGGTCCATGACAGCCTGCTGCGGATTCTCCATCGGGTTTTGGACCACTACGGGCCGGAAGGAATCGCGGCCCTCCGCCTTGACCTCTGGGGCGGATGCCTCAATGTCCGGGCGATGCGGGGCGGCAGCCAATATTCGATGCACAGCTGGGGAATCGCCGTCGATTACGACCCGGACCGCAACGGCCTCACCATGGGCCGGGACAGGGCCGCCTTCGCCCGCCCCGAATACGATGCCTGGTGGCGCTTCTGGGAGGAGGAAGGATGGGTGAGTCTGGGCCGGAGCCGCAATTTCGACTGGATGCACGTCCAGGCCGCCAAGCTGTAGAGACCGAAACCGCGGGGCTTTCCCGTAATGTTTTGCCTAGGAGAGGGGGGAGGGGCTATAGGCCTTCCTCCCTCTCTCCATTCAGGCTCGTCGATCCCGCAAAAATTAAGCCGCCAGACGAAAAACGGCGAACAAATTGCAAAAACCAACCGCAGACAATCCATTGTTTTTATTAATGAAAATACCAACCTGCGGAAGGGATGACAATAGATGAAAAAAGACGCCCGGTGGGGAAAGCGCTTCAGAACAAACCTGACAGTCCGATATGGGTTGGATAACCTGGGAGAATCCGGCGTCATCCAGGATATTTCCCTGTTCGGTTTTTTCGTGATGACTCCCCAAACCTATCCCAACCAAACCGTTGTGAAATTTCAGATCCTGACGCCGGGAAAGGAATATATCAATCTGGAGGGGATCGTCCAATGGAGCGTGAGAGAACGGGACGACATCCAATGGTTGATCAAGGACCAGGGTATGGGCATCAAAATTAAACGTTTCCTGGCCGGCCAGGAACATTATGAAAAAATTTGTCAGCTGCTCTGCCAAAGAAGGGCCATGAAGGAACAAAATTCCGCGGGAGCCAAGAACAAAACGGCAGCCACCTGGAAAGCCGGCCTTTTGGGGGGACTGTTCCGTTGAGCCGGTTTCGGGAAATCCCCCGGCGCCCAATGCCGCTGTCACATTCAGCCCGAATCTGCCAAGGGCCCCTGGCGGCCGGCATGTTTTCCCGACCATGGAACCACCAGCCAATGTGAGGTTTTCAAAACTCATTGGGAAGCCTTCCCAACAACCTAAAAAAAGGCCGGTCCAGCTGTGGGACCGGCCCTGTTTTTTTTCTGGCTGCAGTCGAGCCTTCAGTAGCGGTAGTGATCCGGTTTGAAGGGACCATCGACGGGAACCCCGATATAGTCGGCCTGTTTCCGGGTCATTCTGGTGAGCTGGACGCCGAGCTTGGAGAGGTGGAGCGAGGCCACCTTTTCATCCAGAACCTTGGGCAGGACATAGACCTGCTTCTGGTAATGGCCCCGTTTCTGCCACAGTTCCATCTGAGCCATGGCCTGGTTGGTGAAGGAGGCCGACATGACGAAGGAAGGATGCCCGGTGGCGCAACCGAGGTTGACCAGGCGCCCCTTGGCCAGCAGGGTGATGCGCTTGCCGTCGGGCCATTCGATCTGATCGACCTGGGGCTTGATCTCGTGCACCTTCAGGGTCGGATCCTTGAACAGGGAATCGACCTCGATCTCGGAATCGAAGTGGCCGATGTTGCAGACGATGGCCTCGTTCTTCATCCGGTTCATGTGCTCCCGGGTGATGACCCCGACGTTGCCGGTGGCGGTGACGAAGATGTCCCCCCAGTCGCAGGCGTCATCCATCCGCACCACGGGGATCCCTTCCATGGAGGCCTGCAGGGCGCAGATCGGATCGATCTCGGTGACGTAGACCATGGCCCCCATCCCCCGGAAGGCCTGGACGCAACCCTTCCCGACGTCGCCGTAGCCGAGCACCACGCACTTCTTGCCGGCGGTCATGATGTCGGTGGCGCGCTTGATGCCGTCGATCAGCGACTCCCGGCAGCCGTAGAGGTTGTCGAACTTGCTCTTGGTGACCGAGTCGTTGACGTTGAAGGCCGGAAACAGCAGGGCGCCGTTCTTGGCCATGTGGTAGAGACGGTGGACGCCGGTGGTGGTCTCCTCGCTGACCCCCACCAGCCCGGCGGCCATCTTCCGCCAAAAACCCGGGTCTTCGTCGAGGGTGTTGTTGAGCAGGCCGTCGATGATCTCGATCTCGGCGTTGTCGCGGCAGATGCCGGGTTTTTCGCCGCTCTTCTCGAACGCGAGCTCCCGCTCGACGCCGCGGTGCACCAGCAGCGTGGCGTCGCCGCCGTCATCGACAATCAGATTCGGCCCCTGTGGGTGTGACAAGGCATTCTTGGTGAACTGCCAGTACTCCTCCAGCGATTCCCCCTTGTAGGCGAAGACCGGGATGCCGCGCTCGGCAATGGCCGCAGCGGCGTGATCCTGGGTGGAGAAGATGTTGCAGCTCGCCCACCGCACCTCGGCCCCCAGTTCCACCAGGGTTTCGATCAGCACCGCGGTCTGGATGGTCATGTGCAGCGACCCCGTGATGCGCGCCCCCTTGAGCGGCTTGGAAGCGCCGAATTCGGCCCGGGTCGCCATCAGGCCGGGCATCTCATGTTCGGCCATGCGGATCTCCTTGCGACCCCATTCGGCCAGTTTCATGTCTTTCACAACAAATTGCGCCCCTCGTTCCACCGTCATTCATTCCTCCTAAAAAAGCGACAAGGTTTCCGATTGAATCCTGCCTTCCCCCTTGCGGGCCCGCAGGATGAATACGTCAAGTTGCCCCTGGCGGCCCCGCACCAGCTCCTGGTGTTCCGGAGCCAACCCATTCCGAACGAGAAGATCCTGAATCTCCACGGGATTTAAACCGAGCCATTGATCGGCCAGCCGGTCCCGCACCCACTCCTGTTCGTGGGGAAGCAGTTCGGCCAGCACCAGCGCGCCGCCGTTTTTAAGCACCCGCGCCGCCTCGGCGACGACGGGGCCGGGATGGGGGGCATGATGAAGAACCATATTGAACACCACCAGTTCGACCTCCCGCGTTCCGACGGGCAGATGGGTCATATCCCCGAGGCGGAGGTCGACTCCGGCCAGGTCCGCCTCCTGGATTTTGCGGCGGGCCTGCTCGATCATCTCCATCGACTGATCGATGCCGATCACCCGTGGCGCCTTGCGGAGCAGATCGGGAACCAGGGACCCGGTTCCGCAGCCAACCTCCAGGGCGACGGCGACGGAAGGCAGCAGCCCCATCAAGCGCTCCCGGTAGTCGGGAAGAGGCAGCACCTTGTGAAGGGTGTCGTCCCAGTTGCGCGCCTGCCGATCGAAAAATTCCCGGCTGGCCTGTTTCCGTTCATCGAGGCACCGGAGCACGGCGCTGCCATCCCGCACCACCTCCGGCACAAGCCCCACCTCTTCTTCGATCTCCCTCCAAAGGCGATCGAACAGCGGTTGGCTCCGATCCAGCCGATAGTAGCCCCAGGTTCCTTGCCGTTTGACGGAAACGATCCCCGCTTCGTGGAGAACTTTCAGATGATGGGAGACAAGGGGCTGCCGCATGGCGAGCACGGAGGTCAGTTCCCGGACCGTGAACTCGCCCTTCTGAAGGATGGCCAACAATCGCAGGCGGGTATCATCAGCCAATATTTTTAAGATTTTTTTTACCATATAAATTTTGATTGATCGAAAAGAACAATTTGAATTTATATATAACATCCATATTTATTGATCAAGAAAATAATTTCGCGGCTGGTCCCCGCCTGGCAGCTCAGGAAAAAAATCAGGGGAATTGGAAAAACAGCGTATGGAGCGAGTTGGTTGCGGCATTCTCCACCTGAAGACGCAAGGTCTTGGCCGAAGGAGCCTCGCCGGGAAAGAAAAGGAACCCATGGGCCAAGTTCCCCGGCGCAATTCTGTGATTTCTCAACTCCTTGCGGGCCAGGTCGCGGGAGATGCGGCGCCCCACATCCTCGTCGGCGGCCCCCTGGAAGCCGCCCAGGACCGCGCCCCCGGCTCCTCCGGCGGCGGCCCCCTTGACCAGCGCGGTTCCGACGTTCTCGCCGCTGAGCACCCCGATGGCGGCGCCGATCAGGGCTCCTCCGGCGGCGCCGAGCAGTGCCCCCTTGCCGCCTGCGGACACAATGCGGCTGTATTCGGCGCTTTTCTCCAGCCGCTCGTAGGCATCCTGTCCGGCCAGCAGACCCCACATGGCCCCTTCCCCATCGATGAGGAAGGTCTGCTCGGGCACGATCCGCAACTCTCCTTGACCGGCATTATCGATGACGACCTGGACCGGCAGCAGACCGGCCGCGCGGATATCGAAACCGAATACTTCTCGGGCCTGGGCGGCGTCGGCATGAGAGACAGCCGCCAGTTGGGCGCCGTCCACCACCTTCAGATTTGCAAAGGCGGAGGGATGCCGAAAAGAAACTTCGCGGCTGCGGTAGGCGCCGCAACCGGCCGTCATGACCAGAATCGGAACAAGTACCGTTAACGCCATGAGTCTCTTTCTAACTTTCATCATTTTTTTCCTCCCCCAGATTTTCCGTCGCTGATTCAGCTAGGCCCGGTGGAGAGCCCGTGCCCCGCGCCCGCCACCGGAGCAGCCCCTTGTAAAGATGAAACCAGAGATAGACGGCAGCGGTACAGCCCCACCTGCCGACGGGGTTTTCGACCACGACACGAAACCACCCATCGAAAGCGTTTAAGCATCGCCATGCCGGCGCAATCGGAGGTTCGGGCCTCATCCGGAAGCGCCAGATATCGAGAGCCAGGGCCACCTGCCAGGCGTTGTCATTGACATAATCGCCGCTTCCGCGCCACAGCCGGAAACGCTCCCACCGCGGTTCCCGACGCAGCAGCGCGGCAATCAGCTCGAAGAAGGGGAGCAGCCGCAACGGTCCGCAATCCTTCTGTTGCCTATAGATTCCCGGCGCCTGCGAGAAAAACGGCGCCCATTGCAGACGGTTAAAATTCAGGATCAGGGCGTTGAGAAGTTGCCGCTCGAACCATCCTTCGCTCTCAAAACGGCGGGCCGAGGTTCCGATGGCGGCCGGAAGCAGCATCCAGGCCCCTTTTTCGAAAACGGCGGCAGCCAGCGTTTCATCTTCAAGAATCGGCTGATCCTCCCGGTATCCTCCCAGATCCTCGAAAAAGCTCCTCGACAGCAGGAAGCCCTGGTCCCCGTGGATACAGCCGGGGCGGTTGAGGCGCGCCTTGCCCTGGAAAAAAGCACAGCAGCCAGGAGAACCCGCGCCGCGCCCTTCAAAACGCAGGGCGAAACGCCCAGCCACCCGGTAATCGCCTCTCGAATCGACGGCAGCCCGAAGCGCATCGACTCCCTTCCGCAAGGCCGCAGAGTCTTCGAAACGGGAATCGACATGCAGGAACAGCAGCCACTCGCCGCGGCTCTCGGCGGCCCCCGCGTTCATCTGCCGCCCTCGACCAGGGCCGCTACGGACGATCCGGCCTGGAAAAGGCGCCGCATCCAGGGCGCACCGGGCCATTTCGAGGGTGTCGTCCCCGGAGCCGCCGTCGCAGACCATGACCTCGAAAACAACCCCTTCCTGACCGCCGAGAAGGGTCAGCAATCCTCCCACGGTGCGCTCTTCGTTCAGGACCGGAACAATAATCGACAACTCAGTCCGGCTCTTATCGGGCATAGCCCCTCCCGTAGCCGCCAAAGGCCATTCCCGGCAGCCTTGACTTGATTTTTCCCCGGATTTCAAACTATCATCAGATAATCTTTCACTGCTTTTATCCTAAATGGAGCTTGCCGCATGTGTCTAGCAGTCCCAATGCGAATCGTCCGCCTGGAAGGGGATTTTGCGCTCTGTGAAATCGATGGCGTACAACGCAACGCCAGCGTCGTCATGATTGAAAATCCCCGCATCGGGGATTTCGTCCTGGTCCACGCCGGCTATGCCATTGAAAAACTCCAGGAGGATGAAGCGCAGGAGACCTTGCGCCTGTTCCGTGAAATCTCCCCCGACCCGGAAACGCCCTTTGAATTGCGCTAAAGAATTCAGCGACCCCCAGGTCGCCGCCCGGTTTCTGAAACTCATCGCCGCGGAAAGCTCCCAGTTCGACGGGGTCAAGAATCTGATGGAGGTCTGCGGCACCCACACCATGGCGCTTTTCCGCCACGGTATCCGCTCCCTGCTGCCCGAGAAAATCCATCTCCTTTCCGGCCCCGGCTGCCCGGTCTGCGTCACCCCGATCGATTATATCGACAAGGCGTTGGCCCTCGCCCGCGACAAGAATATCACCCTGGCCACCTTCGGCGACCTGGCCCGCGTCCCCGGTTCCTCCTCAAGTCTTCTCAAGGAAAAAGCCAAAGGGAGCGACCTCTGCATCGTCTATTCCCCCGCCGACGCGGTTTCGCTGGCAGCCCGCCATCCCGAACGGCGTGTCGTTTTCCTTGCCGTCGGTTTTGAAACCACCGCTCCCACCGTTGGGGCTTCCATCCTGGAGGCGGCCCGATTGGGGCTGAAAAACTTTTTTGTGCTCTGCGCCCACAAAACCATTCCCGAGGCGATGCGGCTCCTCGCCGAAGACCAGGAACTCCGGATCGACGGCTTCCTCTGCCCCGCCCATGTCAGCGCCATCATCGGCGCCGAAGCCTACCGTCCGCTGGCCGAGGAACGCAAGATCCCCTGTGTCATCACCGGCTTCGAGCC
>JAFGOW010000152.1 GCA_016926265.1 Deltaproteobacteria bacterium
AATATCCGCGATGCCGAGCAGAAAACCTCCAGTTCCGGCGACTTCTCCCTGTTCGCCTTTTTCGAAAAGCAGGTCCTCGACATCGCCCGAAAAGAGAATCTGGTCCACATGCTCCCCCAGACGCCGAACGTCCGGGACGGCTTTGAGGAGACGTCCCTCGAGGTCAAGCTGGAAAAGATCACCCTCGACCAGATGGTGCGGCTGCTGTTTGCCGTCGAAAACGCCGACGCGTTTCTCCAGGTCCGAAACCTCCGGATCAAGAAGCGTCCGGACAAGTCCACCCTGCTGGATGTCACCCTGAATGTCGCCTCGATCAAGGCGAAATCCTGAGCCGGACCGGTCGGACGCCAACGCCTCCGATTTTGGAAGCCGGAGGCGTTGGCCCATTCATGACATATTGTAGCCCCGGGCTACAATTCGACCATGATAGACCTTCGGAAAACCGATGTTTTCGCAGATTGGCTTGACAACCTTAGAGATCTCCGCGCCAGAGCACGCGTCCAGGCGAGGATTGAACGGTTGCGGCCAGGGAATGCGGGAGATGTCCAACCTGTTGGGGAGGGTGTTTCGGAACTAAGAATCCATTACGGCCCTGGTTACCGGGTTTATTTCAAGAATTAGGGAGAGGAACTGATCATCCTGCTGGCCGGCGGCGACAAAAGCTCCCAAACTGCCGATATAAAGACCGCTCTTCGGCTTGCACGCAATTTGTAGGAGAAAATTTATGAGAAAAACAACGACCACTCGCTACGATGTTGCCGAGCATCTTAGAACTCCGGAAGAAATGGCCGCCTATTTGGAGGCATGCCTAGAGGAGGCCGGTGGGGACGCGGCTTTCGTCGCCAAGGCTTTGGGAGATATTGCGCGGGCCAAGGGGATGTTGCAGGTGGCCCGCGATGCCGGCCTTTCAAGGGAAAGCCTGTACAAGGCTCTTTCCGGAGAGCGCACCCCCGGTTTTGATACCATTTTGAAAGTCGTTTCGGCCTTGGGCCTGAAACTGCACGCTGAACCCAATCGCATTTCCTGACGTCAGAGATATACCGGTAACTTATTGGATTGATTCTTTGTGGGAATGCGTTCTCTTGGAACACCTTTCAAGGCCTCCCAAGGCCCAACCGGTTTCGAAGGGTTGGGCCTTTCTTATTGATTGATCTATAATATTTCCCATCCCCTTTGGATTTATTGGGAATTCCGGCGGTCCGCAATCGGACGCCGCTGCCGTTTGAGCAAGGTTAGGATCCTTCTCCTAGGGTCCTGTCCCGGAGACCCGAGAGATGGCCCAAGAAGAATCCCCGTTCAAGAACTTGCCGGGCTTCCAAACCCTCTCCAAAGAAGTGTTTTCCGCCAAGGGGATTCCCTCGCCTGATCTGGACCAACTGTTCGAATTTATCGGGGTCGTCAATTCGCTGCAAGGCCTGTTGAAGGTCCTGGAGAATTTTTCACGGGCCTGTTCCCACATCCCCCGGATCTGCACCTCACCCAAATGGTTTTCGGCGGCAGACCGCATCGGTCCCTTGGCCGAAAGGGCACAAGCCATTCTTCAATGCCGGGATTCCCTGGCAAACTTATCCCCCGTCCTGGATCAACGGTCGCGGAAAAAGTCCCTGCGGCCTTTTTTCGGAATGGTCGGTGCCGCTCCTCTATATGTCACTTTGGGGTACGTTCCCCGTGACCGCACCTTCCTGGAACGTTTTGACCTTCTGCTGGCCCAGGTGCTGGTGGCGCGAGCCGTTCTGATTGCAAGGGGGAAAAGCCAGGACTTTTCCGCCTTGATGGAAAAATTCCTGATTTCCGTGCGAGGTTTCTCCAAGGAACCCTTGGAGGTTTTTCCATCGAAACCCCTCACCCCCGAAGCCTATCTGAGTCATTTGAGATCCATTCCCGGCCTTGCCTCGTTGACCCCCTTCTTCAGTGCGGTCCAGGCGCTGGTGGCGGCCCAAAGGCTCGAATCCCTCATTTCCCCCGGACCCGAGGAAGAAGAATCCGGGGGAGTCATGGCTTTTTCTTCCGAGCCCCAATTGTTCGAAGCGCCTGGGGAAGGAATTACCGTAGCTGAAGAATTCGACCATCCGGATGACGACCTGGAACCCGCGGAGGAGGGCGTCCTTTACTTTTTCCCCGACCGTCCGGTAGGAGGGCTGGAATCCAACAACTTCAGTTCCCAGGCCCAGCAGATCGCGGCCAGCCGCGCCATGGAAAACCAACTCCTGCACTATGATTGGACCGGCCTCAACCAGCAGGATATCCAGACACTGCTGAAATGGATTTTCGCCTCGGAGGTTCATTCTGACCACCAAGATCTGGGCCCCAAAGCCCTTTTGGGGATGATGCTCTTTTTCGGTTTTTCCGCCGAGCGGCTGGCCCGGTTGGGTGTTGCACAAACAAATTCTCGTGCTGTCGGCGAATGCTATCTGGCCCAGGAAAAAAAGCTGCGTCTGGCGAGCCAGGGTCCTCACTACAAAACACCGTTGGCTCCCCAGACGTCGCCCCAATCATTTACCCGCGGCCCATGTCTCGAACTCGATCTGCCACAGCCCCTGGCGGCCTTGCTGGACCAACTGGTCGCCAGTAGACCGACGAGCCAGGGGGAAAACCTTTTTGGCCTGACGGCGGCACAGATCAATAGATCCTGCACCCAGGCCTTCTCCCGCCTGCAACGCGTTCAACCCCACCGCCTGACCCTCAACCGCGTGCAGAGCCATATGGAACGCCTCCTGAGCCGTCTGCCGCGAGGCGACCTGGCTGCCGCCGGTTTGGCCTTGGGCAAGGACATTTACCTTGCCAGGACCCGAATCCATTATGCCAGTTTCGATTCCGGAGCCCTGCGGCAGTTGCATCGACAAGCCTGTCTGGAAATCTGCCGCCAGGGCGGAACCCCTTCTTCAGAACCCATCCCTCCGGCCCGGGGTGGCAGCTGCCATTTGGGCACGCCGTTCCGGCCCAAAGCATCATCGATCCGGTCGCTGGTGGCGAATCTGAAAAAGCTGTTGCGGTTTTTTGAAGGACGGCCCTCCTCCCGGGAGGCCCTGATCCAATACCACAACGCCTATACCCTCTACACGGTTTTGATGATCGCCTACAGCACCGGCTACCGGGCCGTCAACGATCCGTACATCCCGTCTCTGAGGCGTGATGAGACCACCGGTTTCTGTGTGATACGCGACAAGGATTCCGCCGATTTCTATCACTGCCGGTTGGCGTGGCTTCCCAAGGTTTGCCTGAGGCAGCTGCATTTTTTTGAGCGCCACGTCCAACAGCTCCTGGGGAGCCGGGCGCCTCAACAAGAGCAGCGGGCGGAAAGTCTTTTCTTCCTGAGCCCGGAGGGGAGGCCGTTGCCCGCCACCCGGGGGCTGATCGAGGAGCAGCTGCGCGGGCATGGCTTCTTTCTGCCGCCCAACGCTCAGCGGCATTTTCTGAAGTCAGAGCTTCAGGAGCGGGGCTGCTCGGTCGAGGCGATCGAACTGCTGCTGGGGCACTGGAATCTCGGTCAGGAAGGGTGGACCGAGACCTCGGCCCTCTCGCCGCTGTTGTTTCGGGATGAGTTGGAAAGCCACCTGCCGCCCCTGCTCGAACGGGTCGGGTTGATCCCCGTGGCGGGGCTTCGCAAACCTTCTCGCATGGCCATCGACCTTTCGGACGGGATGGCGGTCCGGCCTCTTCCCGCCCGCAACCAGACCCCGCTCCTGAACTCGGCAGGAAAAGCCCTGGCTGCTCAGCCTCCCGGGGAGGTCTGGCAGGAAGTCAGAAGCAGAAACCGGGTGCCAGATCAAAGCAGAACCTTCCAAAGGTGGGAGGTGGCCGTCTTGTCCCAACTGCTGCGACAGCTTCCGAGGGTCTATGCCGGAGACCGGGATCTCAGCCTTTCCAATGGGGAATTAAGCCGACTGCTGCGCTGCCTGAAGCATAAAGGAATCCACCCCCGGCAAACCTATCGAAGACTGAATTTCCTGATCGACGGCCTGAAATGGGGTCAGCAGCAGCTGAACTGGAAAATCGATAGCCTGCCGTTGCGGCCTGTCATCATCCCCAAAGGCCGCAATCGGATTCGGCCTGCGGTCATGGAAGAGCTGCACGGTTACCGGGCGGTGGAAAAGGTTTTTCTTGCCGATCTGGAAAAGCCTCTTTTGGAAGGGGCGGTATGGCGCCTGGGCCGGATTCTGACCAGCGCCATTCTCTATGGAGGGCTGAACCACCGGCCGTGGGCGGAGGCGTTTGTAAAGGCCCTGCTGCAGCGGCGATTCTTCCAATGGGAGGAGCTCCTATGGGTGGATTTGTGGACCGTGGAGCCGGGAAAGGATCTCCAGGAGCAATGGATGCAACAGAGGAACCCACAGATCTATCGCCGCTGGCTGGCCGATCCGCTGACGCAGTTGCTGATCTATCGATTTTCGGGAAAGCCGGTAGACGACGAACCGTTGCCGGCCGATCTGGGGATGGATGCCGTCTACCGTCGATATGCCTCGCATATCCAAGAGGCGGCCGGTTTCCGCATGCCCCCATTGACGGAGCTGCTGGCCCAGGGCAATGCCTGGGCCACGCTTCATCTTCCGCCCTTTTTGGCGGCCTATGCCGCAGGCACTGTTTCATCGGCCAGCCTTCCCGAGCCGGCCTGGCTCCGGGTCCTCACCGGCAAACATCATCTGGCCAGCAGCCGGCCGTTGCGCTCCGTCACGCAGAAAACCGGCCGAGGCAGTTCTCCGGAAGAACGACACAATCTCATCCGGCAATTGGCCCGGGGGATCCGGGACAGGGGGCGCGCTTCCTGCGGCGGCACCGAACCCGGCGGTAGCGATGGCGACCCGGATGAAAACGGAAGGCAGGCCCGTTGCAGCCGCAGTTAAATCATCGCCTGGATCAACGCATTTCTCGAGGAAAACCGGGATCGGCTCGACACCACCAGTGGGCTCCTGGCGGCTTGGGCCGTCCAACTCCTTTCCGGACGCCGGTATCCCCAGGAAAGACGCCAAAAGGCGCCTGAGGAGCCCTCCACGGTAGCCGGTTATCTCACGACCTTTGCCGGGGAATTGCTCTCGGCCACAGCCGAGATCAATCTCCTGGATCTCGACCGGGAGGAGTATTCCGACACCCTAGCGGCGGTGGTCGAGAAAATCAGCACGCGGAAAGGCTCCGACGCTCCGGAGGGAACTGAACTCGGGTCCGGAGTAAGCTATACCCTTCAGCGGCTGAACCAGTTTCTGGGGTATCTAACGGTATTCCATGGGATGCCCGAACTGACCGTGGAACCCTCCGCGGGCCTTCGCTGCGGCCAGGGAGTCCGGGCCAATCTGGTGACGATGGTTGAATTCCAGCGGCTCAAAAAGTATCTGGGATGGGGAAATCCGGACCGCTCCAGACGCATGACCCTGGTCGCGGCGATCCTGGCTTTTAGGGCCGGGTTGCGGGCCGCGGAGATCCAGTTCCTGCTGATCGGCGATGTGCAGGGCACCGACTGCCTGGAGGTTCTGGTGCGGCCCAACCGCCTGCGGGCGTTGAAGACCGAATCCTCGCGCCGGCGTATCCCCCTTTATGCCCTGGCTCCCAAGGAAGAGCTGGATTTCGTGAGGGAGTGGCACCGGTTCCGCTCCGACGAGTGGGGGGCCACAGCCGCTTCGCCCCTGTTCACCTCCGGCCCCGGGGAAATACTTCCTTGCTCCCGCGGCCAATTGCTGGATCCTCTGATTACCGCGGCCAAACAGGTGACCGGCGACCAGACCATGGTCCTCCATTCGCTGCGGCATTCCTTTGCCAGCTGGTTGCTGACCGGTTTCTTGCTGCGCGAGGGGAGTCCGATGCGGACCGTTCCCGCCTTTCTGGAGGGAGAGGAATGGGCTCCGGCAAGAATCGATCACCAGAAGGATCTTCTGCTGGCAAACGAAAAGCTCGGGCGGAAAATCCTCTACGCCACGGGGTGTCTGCTTGGGCATGCCGACACCCAGACCGAGATCCAAAGTTACATGCATCTGTGCGATTGGCTGCTCTGGCACCATTTGCGCCACCCCGCCTGCGCGCCCCCCCTGACCGCGGCGGCGCTGGCCGCGTTAGCCGGCATCCCTCTGGGGAACGCCACCTGGCATCTCCGGAAAAAGGAAAATCCGCTGGAGGGCTTGGTTTCCAAACAGGCCAAAGACCATCGCAAAAGTCTGGGCCGACCCCGGGAGGAGGAGGTTTCGGAACCGAACCCAGTTCAGAAACCCAAAATCGAGAAACAGAGATTCCCGGCCTTTGACGAGGCGTCGCAGCGGGTTATCAAAAACCCGACGGAAAGTGGCCAGAAGAAGGTCCTAACTCCCAACCACCTGAAGGTACTGCAGGCGCTCTATGATCGGGTCGCGGAATCCGGGCTCCACCCCCGGGCGGTGGGATTCAGCGCCAAACGTCTGCTCGCTGGTTTTCGCGACCACGAAGGGGCGTTTTGGCTGGAAAACTTGCATACAGCCAGAAACATCGGGGATCTTCTCCGCGCCTTGGGGATCACCTTCGCAGGGCGTTTTTCCCCTTCGCGATGGATCGATGAAAACCATGAGGAAAATCGCAAAGCCTGGGAAGCCGCCCTGGGAGTCCCGGTGGGGAAGGGGGCATCCTGTGCGGGGAAAAAATACCGGCAGGGCATGGTTCGGCTCTTCGTGGTGGACCTCGCCATTATGGGGCAGCTGATTGAAGCTGACAAACAGATGTTCAAGCTTCTGAAAAATGCGCTGGAAGTTTTAAAAACGGCATGGAGAAAACCTTGACGGAATTCAGAATTCAGTCTTTTGTTGTTTTTTCAACTAAATCGAGAAATTTTACAATTCGATAGTGCCCAGGTCTAGGAGTGTTGATGTTGAGCTGCCCTACTAAATAATAATTGGAAAAATTTTTATTGAGAAGTTCAACTACTTCGCTAATGGCATTAAAATCATAGCTGGGAAATATTAATTCATCGTTCAGATAAAATTGAATGACAAGATTTTCCCCACTGTGCACTGCCGAAAATGTTAATTTTAAATCTTCTATTGTTTCAATCACTTTAAAATCATTGTTTTCAGGTGGATCATTTGTAATAGGTGCTTTCCCAGGTGATGGGAATAGCGTAATTTGATTTGGTTCTTTCGGCGATATTTTGTTTGATGGCGAATCAACTTCTTTAATTAAAGATGAATAGACGTCAACTTGGATTATTTTATTATATTTTTTAATAAAATCAATCAATTTTTTATAAATA
>JAFGOW010000153.1 GCA_016926265.1 Deltaproteobacteria bacterium
GGCCAGTCAACGGGGCGCCCTTTTTCGCTTCCTTTTTGGGCGCGCAAAAAGGAAGCCGGGTACGGGGCGGAGCCCCGGGGCAGAAGCTAAGAGGCATAATTCAGCTGACCGCCGATAACAGCTCCCTGCGGCATGAACGGTTTTACCAAAAAACGGGCGCCAAAAGCACATTCGCCCTTGGCAAATCCCCGCAAGATCGTTTTAATAGCCAAAAAAACGGTTTCCCCCCAACCGAGGAGACACCCCATGAAGATCGTTGTTCTCGACGGCCACGCCCTCAATCCCGGTGACCTGGGCTGGCAGGAGGTCGAAGCCCTCGCTCCTTGCACCGTCTACCCCCGCACCCCGCCGGAGCTGGTGGTGGAGCGCATCGGGGAGGCGGAGCTGGTCCTGACCAACAAGACGGTGCTCGACCGCGCCGTCCTCGAACAGCTGCCACAGCTGCGGTACATCGGGGTGCTGGCCACCGGCGTCAACGTCGTCGATCTGGAGGCGGCCCGCGAAGGGGGGATCGCCGTCACCAATGTTCCCGGCTACAGCACCGCCTCGGTGGCGCAGATGGTCTTCGCCCTGCTGCTGGAGCTGACCCAGCAGGTCGGCTACCACGCGGCGCTGGTTCGGGATGGGGCCTGGGCCCGGTGCCCCGATTTCTCCTTCTTCGAGCGGCCACTGGTGGAGCTCGACGGCCTGACCCTGGGAATCGTCGGCTTCGGCGCCATCGGCAGCAGGGTAGCCCGGATCGCGGCGGCCTTCGGCATGCGGGTGCTGGCCCACACCGCCCATCCCGATAATTACCGTCATCGGCCCGAGAACCGGGAGATCGGTTTCGTGGCGCTGGAGACCCTGTTCCGGGAGAGCGACGCCGTCACCCTCCACTGCCCCCTGACCGCGGCCACCCAAGGCCTGGTGAATGCCGAACGGCTGGCGCTGATGAAGCCTTCGGCCTACCTCATCAACACCGGCCGCGGCCCGCTGGTGGAGGAAGCGGCCCTGGCCGCGGCCCTGAACGAAGGCCGCATCGCCGGCGCCGGGCTCGACGTCCTCTCAATCGAACCGCCTCCGGCCGGCAACCCCCTGCCGGCCGCCCGCAACTGCTTCATTACCCCCCACATCGCCTGGGCCAGCCGCGCCGCCCGCCAGCGTCTCATAGCTGTCGTGACGAAAAACCTGCGCGCCTTTCTGGCGGGGCGCTCTCAAAACCGGGTGGCCTGAGCGCCTCTCCCCTTCCCAACATTAAAGTGTATCCAATTTGCGACAAAAAGTCTTGACAGCACGGTATCCTGACGATATCTTTCAAAAATTGAAAATCTCTTGGACTCCTGCCGTTGAGGTGGTGGCCGCCTGAGGAGCCGCTTCATTGCCGATTGCTGAATTCCCGTATCGGGAGGTATAAAATGACCCGGAACAAGATTGTGGTCCGCTATCTGAATGGCGAAATCTTCAAGGGCCAGACCAGCAACTTTCTCCCCGCCAAGCCGGCCTTCCATCTCTGCCCCGTCGGCACCTCCACCGAGGACTCCCCTTTCGAGGTCCAGGTTTCCCAGTTGAAGGCGGTTTTTTTCGTCAAGGATTTCCACGGCAATCCCAAACGCCAGGACGTCCAGGAGTTCCCGCGGGGCAAAGCCGTCATCGGCCGCAAGGTCAAGGTGACCTTCAGCGACGGCGAAACCATGGTGGGGACCACCCAGAGCTATAATGCCTGCCATCCCGGCTTTTTCCTGTTCCCCGCCGACGCCAATTCCAACAACGACCGCTGCTTTGTGGTCAGAAACGCCACTCAGAACATCTCCTTTCTGTAAGCCAAGATCCCGGCCCGAGGACATCTTTTTCAAAGAACCCTTGATTTTGGCGGTTGTTCCGCTTTGGTTTTACCGCTATCATCGGTTCATGCTGGGCAGTTCCCGCCCCGAAACAATGGCCGGACGGGACCGTCGGCAACCGGCGGAAGGGGTTTTGCAAAGATGGGCGATCAACGGGGCGCCGCCCTGCTGGGGGTGTTGTTCATGACGGTGGTGCTGGGGCTCGGCGCCGGGGTGGCGGGCATGAGCTGGCAGACCGTGGTCCAACGCGCCAAGGAGGAAGAGCTCTTCTATCGCGGCGATCAGTACCGGCGTGCCATCGGCAGCTACTTCAAGGGCAACCGGGTCAGCCGAACCAATGTCTTCCCGACCAAGCTGGAGGAGTTGCTCCGGGATCCACGGGTCCCCTTCAAGGTGCGCCACCTCCGCAAACTCTATCCCGACCCCATGACCGGCAAGGAGTGGGAGCCGATCCGCGATTCCGGCGGCAAGATCATCGGGGTGCGCAGCAGCAGCGACGGCATCCCCTTCAGAAAAGACGGCTTTCCGGAGCACTACCAGGATTTCGCCAAGGCTGAAAACTATGCCGACTGGCGCTTCATCTACTCCCCCGAGGCGGAAAAATCGCAGCAGGAAGCCGCTCCGGCGCCGGCCGCCGGCATCGTCCCGGCGCCGTAATCCGGCCCCGCCGCCCGTTGCTCCCCCCCCGCCCCGAAAAATGCCCGAAAAACGTTGACAAGAAAAATTCCGGGGACCTAGAATCCCTTGTTCCTCCCCCCTCTTTCCGATCAAGGAGAAGTCCGCCATGGATCAGAAACTGCAAATTCTCCTCGACACGGTCAGAAAGCTGGTCCGCCGCGGCGCCTATCCCAACCTGACCAAGGTCATCGACAAAACCCATCCCGCCGACATCGCCGCCCTGTTCCGCTATCTGGAGCCCAAGGAACAGCGGGTGCTTTTCAATCTCATCGAAAACGCGGAAACCGCCGCCTACGTGCTGTCGGAGATCGACCACAGCACCGGCGCCCGGCTGCTGCAGGAGATCGACAAGGAGGCGATCACCGAGGTCCTCCAGGAGATGCCCTACGACGACGCCGTCGACATCATCCGCAACATGCCCGAGGAGCTGGCCGA
>JAFGOW010000003.1 GCA_016926265.1 Deltaproteobacteria bacterium
CTTTTTTTTTTTTTGGGGGGGGGGGGGGGGGGGCCGAGCCTGACCTCTGCCTTGTCTGGGAAAACCTTGCACGGATGGGGGAGAAGGGGTTGAATCTGAAATGGGCTGTCAGGGGATCCCAAAGAAAATGGTGGGAGGAGTAGCGATTCTCGCTTTGGACAAAAAAAATTTCCGGGGAAAGGGACCGCGATCAAGTCCTATCCCTCTCATTCCAATGGTCCAATTGGGAGAAAATTAAAATTAGGAAAGTGACAAAAAATTCCATTATATTTTTCAAAATTACTTATTTTTTTACAAAACAAGTAACGCAGATTGCTGGTTTTATGTAATTTTTTATATAAAAAGGATCTTTTTAAAAGAGAATGTTTTTTTACTTTTCGGGCCTCCGGAGCTAGCCGTGCGTTCGAGTCGCACATCGCGCACCAAGAAAATCAATGGGTTACGGAAATTTCCGTAACCCATTTTTGCGTCTGTGCCCAACTGGTGCCCATTCGGTGCCCACGAAAACCCGTTTTGACCTATGGATGGGGGAAAACCACGATTTTCGCCGGTCCAACGGTCATGGCAAAATGACCTTTGCCCCGAGATGAAAATCTTCCCCTTTCAGGCCGTAGAGTTATGAAGAAAAAAAGCATGCCGAAAAAAAAGGGCACGCCGAATCCTCCAATTTCCCCCCAATTTGACCTTTGGTCTTGTCTCCTCTGCCCCCTCCCCTATTCGGCCTGATCCTCCCGGACAAACTCCACCAGATCCTGGATCTCACAATCGAAGAACTGGCAGATCTTTTCCAGGTTGCCGATGGTGGTATTGGCCGCCTTCTGGTTGGCGATGCGGGAAATGGTCGACATGTGAATCCCGGTCTTCTCCGCAATTTCGCTGAGGCTGACCCGGCGCCCCCATTTCAGCTCCAAATCCGCGATCAGGTGTTTCAAATGGTAGCGGATCAACGGTTTTCTCCTCCCTCACAGAATAAAGAATCCCAATTCATTCCGTCAGCCTAGCACGGATTTTTTGAATTTTGTGCAAAAAATCTGCGCTGATTCCGCAGACTTGCATATGGTTCACCCCCCCTTGGCCAAAAAGCCCGCCACCCCGATGGCCAAGGGAGGGATCTGCTATGGGTAAGATCCGAGTCCGAAAAGAAATAGGAAAGCTGCAATTCGATTTCCATTACCAAGGCGTCCGCTGCCGGGAACAGACCCTCCCGGAGAACACTCCCGCCAACCGGAAACGGCTGGAGGCCTTCATGGCGCAGATCGACAAGGAGATCAAGCAGAAGACCTTCGACTACCAGAGGTATTTGAGAAGACAGCCTGCTTCTGTCGATCAAAGCGGCCAGGAAAAACCATCAGATTTCTGGGGCTTTAAATGGTTTTTTAATTTTCCAAGCTTACTCCCAGAGCCGCGTCTTCTACCGGAAATCAAAAAACAAGATCTGACCCAGGCGGGGTGAGGCACCCATTCAATAGGGATGGAACTCCCTGACGCGGTATTTCCCCGTCTCCCGGAAATCGGGGCTGTAATCTTTGCTGAAATCCTCGTATTTGGGCGTGAATCGGCCCATATACTGATTGACCACCGGATAACCGGCCTTCACCCAGGCGAGCATCCCCCCGTCGACAATTTTCATATTTGTATAACCAAATTTCTTGAGGTAGGGAGTGATGTAAAACGCCCGGTGGGATGTCCGGCAGAAAATGTAGATTTCGGCGTCAACATCCTTAATAACTCTGGGAATCGTATAGAAGTGCCCGGCATGGATGTTGTCCGCCCCCTCGATGTGGAAGGTGTAGAACTCGGGAGCGCTTCTCAGATCCAGAATATAGGCCTTTTTTTTGCCTTCGTTGACCTCGTCGACAATCTTTTTGAACTGCTCCACCTTGATAAGGCTACCGGCGGGGATCTCCTTCTTCAATTCCTGAAAGAGCTGCTTTTCGTTCGCCGCCGGATCGACTTGGTTCTGGGCGGCGAAAACCGGAGCGATCGCCATGCCAAACATCATTAAACCAGATATCATTGATTTCATTATGGAACGCATTCCTTTGCCTCCTTTGAAAGATTCACCGTACGGTTATTTTATCAGTTCGTATCCGGCCTGATTCCAGGCGATGGTGCCCCCCGCCATACCGTAAACCTTGGCGTAGCCGCTCTGTTTGAGAAGGGAAGCGACGATATTGGAGCGGTACCCGGTTCCGCAGGTGACCACCACCTCCTCATCTTTGGGGAGGTCGAAATCACGGTCCAGAATTTTGAGCAGGGGAAGGTTCTGGGCGCTCTGGATATGGCCGCGATCCCATTCGGCTGGGTTGCGCACGTCGATGATGCGCTGCGCAGCGCCCTTTTCGAGCCTTTTCCTGAGTTCCTGCACGGAAAGCTGGTCGAGTTTCTCCACCGGCCGTCCGGAGTAGACCCAGGAGGCGATGCCGCCGGCCAGATAGCCGAGAATCCGGTCGTAGCCGATGCGGTGGAGTTCGGTGCACATGGCGTCGTAGGCTTCTTTGTCGTCCACCACCAGCATCAGGTCGCTTTCCGGATTGACCACCATCCCCACCAGATTGGCCATTTGCTTTTCAAAGCCGATATTCAGGGAACCGGGGATGTGGAACCCGCCGAAAGCCGCCATGTCGCGGGAATCAATGACCACCGCCCCCGCCTTCATCCGCTCCTCGAACTGATCGGGCGAAAGGGCCTGGTCCGAGGTGGCACGGCTCAAAAGGGGCGCACCCTTGATGTTGGTCCGGATGATATGGCTGAAGCTCCTGGGCCGGGTCGGAAAACCACGGCTCATTTCGGCCTTGAAATCCTCGAAACTCTTGAACCGCAGCATGGGGTTGTGGCGCCGTTCATAGCCGAGGGTGGAGCTGGTTTTGGAACTCATCCCCCGTCCGCAAAGGGAACCCATGCCGTGAGCCGGGAAAACCTCCAGATGATCGGGGTAAGCGCCCAGTTTGTTGTAGAGGGAGTCGTAGAGATTATGGACCTGCTCCTCCAGAATCTCGTCCCCCGCCAGATCGGGACGGCCGATATCGCCGACGAAGAGCAAATCGCCGGTCAGCACCATCCACGGCTCCTCGGAACGGGATTTGTCGCTGACCAGCAGCGACAGGGCGTTGGGGGTGTGGCCCGGCGTATAAAGCACCTTGATCCGGGCGTTGCCGATATCGAGGAGATCCCCCTCCTTGAAAGTTTCATGCGGATAGTCCACTGCGGCCTTTTCGTGGAGATAAATCGGAGCCTGGGTGTAGGAACGCAGTTCCTGCCCGCCGCTGACGTGGTCGGCATGGACATGGGTATCGATGATATGGGTGATCCTCATCCCCTCGTTGCGGGAGATGTCAAGATAATCCTGCACGTCCCGCTTGGGGTCGACAACCACCATAGCCTTGGCGCCGGGGCAGCCGATGACGTAGGAAAAACAACCGAGACCGGGAACAACAATTTGTTTGAAATACATTTTTCTCTCCTTTGCCGTGGTCCTGCAGAATGAATGGATACGATTTTTATACCTCCCTCGCTCCGTATGGCAAGTGGAAGGAGGCAAAGAGGAGGAGGCCCCCGATCGGCCACGGGGGACCTCTCCCCGTTGGCAAAGTTATTTTTTCAAGGGCCGATGGCAGAACCACCAGTCGTAATTATCATACTGTTTTTTGCGCTCTTTGGCCGTTTTGCAGTCCTTGCAGGGGGGGACGATGACCCGGTCCTGAATCAGTTCGTTGTTCGGCCAATTCGCCGGCATGGCTACCCCTTCCTTGTCGGAGATCTGCAGGGCTCTTACGCAACGGACGATCTCGTCCATGTTGCGCCCCAGTTCCTGTGGGTAGTAGAGGATCAAGCGGATTTTCCCTTCCGGATCGCCTACAAAAACGGCGCGGACCGTGTTGGAGCCGGACTTGGGGTGGAGCATTCCCATCTTGTAGGCGATGCTGTCGTTGGCGGCGATGATCGGGAATTGGATCTCCACGCCAAGATTTTCGGCGATCCACTCATCCCATTTGATATGGGAGAAAACCTGGTCGATGGACATCCCCACGAGCTGGCAATTCAGCTTTTTAAAGTCATCAAAACGTTTTTGAAAAGCGACGAATTCGGTAGTGCAGACCGGGGTAAAATCGGCCGGATGGCTGAAGAGAACGAACCAGGAGCCTTTGAGGTCGCCGGGAATTTTCATGGGACCATGGGTGGTCTGGACTTCCATTTCGGGGAACTTATCGCCTAACAAAGGCATTGCGGGTCTTTCCTGTTCCATTTCATTCCTCCTTGTTTGGGTTTTTAACAAGTTACATAGCCCCAACGGCTTCTTTTGTTCGCAAGCGGGGAAAACCGCACAAGTGTCTTTAAAATATTTCTTCAGTATTTATAGCCAATTAAATTCTATATGTCAATATATTCCTATATAATAATTATTATTTATTTGTTTTGTGCCCTTATCAGGGGCGCTGGCTTGATAAAAAGAAATATTAACCTATCTTTTATGGCATGGCCCGCAAGCCCCGCATCCATTTCCCAGGCGCAACCTACCACACCACGCTGCGCGGCAACGGCAGTCAGGAGTTTTTTCCCGATTCCGCCGACCACGCCCGGTTCCTGCTCTTTCCGCGGCAGGGGTTGAAAAAGAATCGGGTTCGGGTTCATGCTTTACTGCCGGATGAGCAACCATGTCCATTCGGCCCTCCAGGTCACCCCCATACCCCTCTCGAAAATCATGCAGAATACGGGGTTCCGATATATACAGTTTATCAACGGTGGGGAAAAAAGGCCGACCATCTCTTCCAGGGGCGTTTAAAAGCGCTTTTTATCGATGGCGTCCGCAACCTTCTCCACCCGGTGCGCTACCGCTATTCCAATCCTTGGCGTGTCGGTAGGGTGAAAGACCTGGACGATTCATCCTGGCCGAGCCATGACAGCCACGTGGGAGGCAAAAAACCTTGGCTGACCACGGACTGGGTTTTGAGTCACCTGGATGATTGATTGGGATTGCGTTCGCCGACACTATCGGGAGTTTGCGCTGGAAGAGCTTTCCGAAGGGCATCGGGAGGAATTTCACCGCGGTTCCTTCGAAAGCCGGATTCCGGGCGACGACCGTTTCGACGAACAAGCCCTTTTGGCGAGCGGAGCAGATGCCTGATGGTGATGTGACTCTCGATGGAATTCCCGGCGCGATGTGTAAATGTTATGGCATTTAAAACGAAAACTCATCGGCGCCGGGCAGGCACCAACCAGGGGCCGGGGCGCGGGCTGTGGCGGCCGGTCTGGTCCAAAGGGCCCCCGTCTGCGATTGAAGGCGCTCGGGGAAGGGCTTCACGGATTGAGCCTGGAAGCCAGGCGTGCCGAACAACGTGCCGGTGTCGATGGGAGTTTGCTAAAACTGCCGGGAAGGGTTGAGGAAAAATTGCGTCAGTCGATTAGCGAGGCCGGCCCCCGGACAGAGAAGAATCGAGGACCGACATGAAACCTTCCGGAAAAAATCCGGGTCTCAAGGGGAACTTCCATTCCGATGAACTGGTGGAGAATCTCCTTGAGAAGATCGTGGACGTTCCCAAATTTCAGCGGCTGCTGGACCATTTCCAGCGGATCACCGCGGCTTCGTTCACGATTGTCGACCTGCGGGACAAGGTTCTGGTCCAGGCCGGCGGCCAGGACATCTGCACCCGGTTTCACGAGAGGCATCCCCAGACCCGCTCCCACTGCCTCGAAAGCCATGACTTCCTGATCCGAAACGTCAGAGAAGGAGAGTATCTGGAATACCGCTGCGGAAACCAGCTCTGGGAGGTCGTAACCCCGATCATCGTTTCCGAAAAACCGGTCGGATACTTCTTCCTGGGGCAGTTTTTCTATGAGGATGAAATCCCGGACATCTCCTGTTTTCAGCAGCAAGCGGATCATTTCGGTTTTGACCGCAACGCCTACCTTGACGCCCTGAACCGGGTGCCGCGCTGGAGCCGGGAAAAAGTCCGCTGGATCATGGAGTTTTTCGTTCAGTTGATATCCATGATCACCCATCTGAGCCACACCAATCTCCAGCGGGCCGCGGAAATCCGGACCCTCAGACGAACGGAAGAGACACTGGAGGAAAACCTCCGAAAGCACCGGAACCTGGTGGAAAATCTGACCGATTGGGTTTGGGAACTGAGCAGGGACGGGGAATTTTCCTTCGTCGGCCCGCAGGTCAGGGACCTGCTCGGTTACCAGCCGGAGGAGTTGATCGGCAAAAACCTTTTCGATCTGATGCCGGAGCCGGAGCGCGCCAGGGCCCGGAGCTCATTTCAACAAATCTGGAAAAAGAAGCTGCCTTTTGGATGCCTCGAAAGCACCGTTCTCCATAAGGATGGGCACCGGGTGGTGCTCGAAGCCAGCGGAACCCCCTTCTTCAATCAAAAAAACCATTTTTCCGGGTATCTCGGTGTAAGCAGGGACATCACCGACAGCCAGCAGGCCGAGGAGCGGCTGCGAAGACGGGAAGCCACCTTGAAGGCCATTTTGAAGGCTTCCCCCATCGGAATCGGGGTGGTTCGGGATCAGGTGTTCCGCTGGGCCAGCGATTTCTTTCTGCAGTCGATGGGCTATGCCGCAGAGGAATTCAATGGCCAAAGCACCCGCATCCTTTACGAAAACGACGAGGAGTACGAACGGGCGGGACGGCTGCTGCAACAGGAGATCTGCCAGAAAGGGTTCGGGGCGGTGGAGACCCGCTTCCGGAAAAAAGACGGCGGCTTGATCGATATCTATTTCAGCGGCGCCTCCATCGACCCCAACAACCCTTCCGCGGCGATCTGTGTCGCGGCCATGGACATCACCGAACGGAAACGCTACGAACAGAAGATGGAACACAAGGCAACCCACGACGCCCTGACCGATCTCCCCAATCGGCTGCTGTTGGTGGACCGGATCAACCAGAGTGTTTTTTATGCGGCCCGCTCCAGGCGGAATGTGGCCATCCTTCTGCTCGACCTGGACCGCTTCAAGAGAATCAACGACACCATGGGACACAGCGCGGGGGATCTGCTTTTGAAAACGATTTCGCACCGGTTGTCGGCCTCGGTCCGCAGTTGCGACACGGTGGCGCGCTTCGGCGGAGACGAATTCGTGATCGTCCTGGCCGAAGTCGCCGGACTGGAGGACATCGGGATGGTGACCAGGAAAATCCTGAGGAACCTGACTCAGCCGGTAACCATCCAGGATCAGGATCTGGAAATCAACACCAGCATCGGAATCAGCATCTTCCCCCAGGACGGCCATGAGCCCGAAGACCTGGTTCAGAAGGCCGATCTGGCCATGTACCAGGCCAAGCAGTCGGGAGGCAACACCTTCCGCTATTTCTCTCCGGAAATGACGGTCAAGGCGCAGGAGATGCTCACCGTGGAGGCGGGGCTGAGGGAGGCCCTTCGAAAAGGGGAATTTCTGCTTCACTATCAGCCGAAAGTCGATATCCGGAGCGGCAGGATTTCCGGATGCGAAGCCCTGGTGCGATGGCAGCACCCGCAACGAGGGCTGCTGGCTCCCGTTTTTTTCATCCCGGTGGCGGAAGAGACCGGCCTGATCCTGCCGCTTGGCGCCTGGGTTTTGCAGGAAGCCCTGCGACAGGCCATGGCCTGGCAACAGGAAGAAGTCCCCCATTGCCAGATTTCGGTCAACGTTTCCGCCCGCCAGTTTCGCGAGCCCGGTTTTGTGCGGCAACTCGGCGACCTCCTGCAACAGACCGGGGCCGATCCCGGAATGATTTCCCTGGAACTCACCGAAAGCGTGATCCTCCAGGATTTCCCCGGCGCGCTGAAGATCTTGGCACAGTTCCGGGAACTGGGCATCAGCCTGCAACTGGACGATTTCGGCACCGGCTTC
>JAFGOW010000154.1 GCA_016926265.1 Deltaproteobacteria bacterium
AACGGGGGGGACCGGGCTCGGGCTCGCCATCAGCCAGCGGATCGTCCGCAAGCATGGCGGCGAGATCCGCTTCGAGTCCATCCCGAAAAAGGGAACCGCGGCCCTGCTCGTACTCCCCCTGAAGCCAAAGGCGGAGCCCGCCGGAAAGGAACCCCCGCGATGAAACTGCGGCTCTTTCCGGAACGGCCGATCCTGGTCGTGGACGACGATCCCCGGATTCTGAACACCCTGGAGCTGGCCCTCTTTTCCGAAGGCTTCACCCACCTGGCGCTGACCGGCAGCCCCTTGCAGGCCGCCGACCTGATCGGGCGGCAGGGTTTCGACGCGGTGCTGCTCGACATCGTCATGCCGGAGCTGTCGGGGCGGGAGCTGCTGAAAAAAATCCGGGAACAGCAGCCGGACACCCCGGTTATCATGGTTTCCGGGGTCAACGACCTGGAAACGGCGGTGGACTGCATGCGGTGCGGCGCCTTCGATTACATCCTCAAGCCGGCCGGCAAGGACCAGGTGGCGGCGGCCCTGCGCCGGGCCCTGGAGATCGGTCGGCTCAAGAAAGAGAATTACCGCCTGGCCGAAAGCCTGCTCGGCACCCCCCTGAAACACCCCGAGGCCTTTGCCGCCATCGTCACCGCCGACGACACGATGCGCAACCTGTTCCGCTACTGCGAGGCGGTGGCGCCCGGTTCGGAGCCGTTCCTCATCACCGGGGAAACCGGGGTCGGCAAGGAGCTCTTCGCCCGTCTCATCCACATCCTGAGCGGCCGCGGCGGGGAGTTTTTCGCCGTCAACGTGGCGGGGCTCGACGAGCAGGCCTTCACCGACACCCTGTTCGGCCACTGCAAGGGGGCCTTCACCGGCGCCGACCACAGCCGCGCCGGATTTTTCGAGAAAGCCGCCGCCGGCACCCTGTTCCTGGACGAAATCGGCGACCTGAGCCCGTCCTGCCAGATCAAGCTGCTGCGGGTGCTGGAGGAAAAGAGATATTATCCGCTCGGCGCCGACGCCCCCAAACCCTTCGCCGCCCGCCTCGTGGCCGCTACCCACCAGAACCTGGAAACGCTGCGGGAAAGCGGCCGCTTCCGGGCCGATTTCTACTACCGCATTGCCACCCATGGCGTCCGCATCCCGCCGCTGCGGCGGCGGCCCAAGGACATCCCGCTGCTTCTCGACCACTTTCTGCGACAGGCGGCGCGGGAGTTCGGGAAGAAAGTCCCCACCTATCCCCCGGAGCTGATCGCGCTGCTCAAGACCCACGATTTTCCCGGCAACGTCCGGGAACTGCGGGCCATGGTTTTCGACGCCGTCGGCTCTCACCAGGGGCGGATGCTCGGCCTCGAACCCTTCGAAAAATTCCTCGGCCCCAAATCGGCTGCCGCGGCCTTGAAACAGACAGCAACAGCGGCTGCCAATCCCTTCGCCGCCCTGGAGCGGCTGCCGGCCCTCAAAGAGGCCGCCCGCGACCTGATCGAGGAGGCGCTGCGGCGCTCCGGCGGCAATCAGCGCCTCGCGGCGCGGCTGTTGGGAATCACCCCCCAGGCCTTGAGCGGCCGCCTCAAGCGCGACGCCGAATGACTCGGCCCATCAATAAAAGTTGATCCGCTTTCTTGATCCCATCCAGAAATCTTGAGCCCCTTTGCCCCTTTCCCGGCCTTTGACGCGCGCCGCGGCGCTCCCCTTTTAAAAATAAATTCCCTATTTTCTTCAGCTGGTTATCGATCTCCGACAGGTAAACCCGGAGGGCTTGCGTCACCGCGGCACGACTTTTCCATTCTCCCAGGAAAAATAACGCTGAAGCAAGCGCCGCATCGGAAAGTGAACGTTATGGAATTGTCCACCGCCAGGAATCTTCAAAGCATACAGCCCAAGGTCCTCGTCATCGACGACGAGGAGGCGGTGCGGCTGATGATGGGCGATTTTCTGGAGGATGCCGGCTACCAGGTGCTCCATGCCGGGGACGGCCGGGAAGGATTGGCGATCCTTGAAGCCCAAAATCCCGATCTGGTGCTGACCGATATCCGGATGCCGGTCATGGACGGCCTCGAGGTGGTGGCGGCGATGAAGGAATCGGCTCCTTCCACCCCCGTCATCATCATCTCCGGAACCAGTCTGCTGGAAAACGTCATCAACGCCCTGCGCCTGGGGGCCTGGGACTACATCCTGAAGCCGATCCAGAATCTCGAAATTCTTCACCATACCATCCAGAAAGCCTTGGAGAGATCCGCCCTGCTGCGTCTCGAAAAAGAGTATCAGCGCCGCCTGGAAAAGGAGGTGCGGGATAAAACCGCCCGGCTCCGCACCGAAATCGAGGCCCGGAAAGGAGCCCAGCGGCAACTGGAGCAGGAAGCGTTCCTCGATCCCCTCACCCAGGTCGGCAACCGGCTGCGCTGCGTCCGGGACCTCCGGGCCTTTGAATCCACCTCGATGGATGGCTTTCTTGGCCTGCTGCTGCTCGATATCGACTCGTTCCAGGAAATCAACGCCGCCTACGGCTGTTTCTTCGGCGATCAGCTCCTGAAAAGCGCGGCGGCCCGACTTTCCGACCTGGCGGGAGAGCAGGGCTTCGTCTACCGGGTCGGCGGCGACGAATTCGCGGTGTTGGTCCAGCACGACAACGCTCCCTTTCTCTTCAATCTGCTCCAGGAAATCGGAAAGGGGATGAACGAACCCTTCCGGCTCGGAGCAGAGGAAATCCGCGTCCATTGTTCCTCAGGGTTGAAACTCGCCCCCGCCGCCGGTATCGATCCGGAGAGGATGATCAACGAAACCTCCTTCGCCCACCAGCAATCCAAGCGGGAGAAGGCGGGCGAGGTGGTGATCTACGATGACTTCCTGCACAAAACCCACCTGCGCCGCCTGAGTCTGGAAAAAGATATGCGGATGGGACTGGCCGCCGGGGAATTCTCCCTTTCCTATCAACCGATCATGGACCCGAAGGCTGAACAACTTCACGGCTTCGAAGCCCTCCTGCGGTGGAATAATCCACGTCACGGCGCCGTCCCCCCCAATGAGTTCATCCCCATCGCCGAGGAATCGGGCTTCATCTCCGAACTCGGGGAATGGGCGCTGGAAAATGCCTGCCGCTTCTGGATGGATGGAAAGCTCCCCGCCAAAGGGATGGTTCTCTCCATCAACATCTCCGGCAAGCAGTTCCATCACCAAAACCTGGTGCCCAGGATCGGTAAAACTCTGGAAAATACCGCCATGGATTCGCGGTTTCTGCGACTGGAGATCACCGAGACGGCGATTATGGCCAACCCCCCGGAAACCATCCGCAAGCTGGAGGAGCTCCGGGCGTTGGGGATCAAGATCAGCCTCGACGATTTCGGCACCGGCTACTCCTCCCTGGAGTACCTGCGGCAGTTCCCCATCGACATCCTCAAGATCGACATGAGCTTTGTCCAGAAAATGGACAAAGACCCGAAAACCTTCGAACTGGTCAAGGTCATGGCCAACATCGCCTCCGTCTTCGGACTGGAGCTGGTGGCCGAGGGGGTGGAAACCCCTGCCCAAAAAGAAAAACTGAAGGAAATCGGAGGATTTCTCCATCAGGGTTTTCTCTATTCCAGGCCGCTTCCCGAAGCGGCGGTGATTGATTTTTGTTCCGGGTTCAAACGGGTTTTTTAATTTTCATAAGAA
>JAFGOW010000155.1 GCA_016926265.1 Deltaproteobacteria bacterium
GCGGTCCAGACCCCGTAGCCGACCGCGACCTGAACCCGGTCCAGGGTGGTAACCCCGGCCATGGCGTAAGCCCGGGCGAAGAAATGGGTCCAGTCGTCCACGTCCTTCTGGGTGTAACACAGCACCTTGCGCTTGCCCGTGGTGCCGGAGCTGGCGTGAATACGCACGATCTGTTCAAAGGGAACCGCTCTTAAGGGAAAGGGGTAACCCTCCCGCAGATCCTCGGCCGTGGTAAAGGGGAGCTTGACGACGTCCGCCAGGGAGGTGATAGCGCCGGGGGCGATGCCGGCCTGTTCCAGGCGTTCGCGGTAGAAGGCCGAGCCCTCAAAGGCGTGACGCACCGTCCACTGGAGGCCCCGGAGCTGGTGGTCGGCCAACTCCTGCTCGTCGCGGAAGGTGGGAAGGAACTGCTGCTGGTTCATGGGAATCTTCTCCAATCGGATGTTGGTCAGGCCAACCGCGCCGAGGCGGCTGCCTTCCGCTCTGTTTTCCATGCCCGCGCCCAGAAAGGCGCGCCGCAATTGGGGATCGTTGAGCAGCCGCCAACTCTGGCCGGAATCGACCATGCGACCGTTGGCGAGCAGAAAGGTCCGGCGCGAGGCGGCCAGTGCCCGGGCCGCGTTCTGCTCCACCAGCAGGATGGTGGTGCCGCTTCGCCCCAACTGGCGGATGATATCAAATAACTGGTCGGTGATTAAAGGGGAAAGTCCCAGACTCGGCTCGTCCAGCAGCAACAACTGGGGCTTGGCCATCAGGGCCCTGGCCATGGCCGCCATCTGCTGCTCGCCGCCGGAGAGGGTGCCGGCCAGGCGCCCCAGCTTGTCGGAAAGGAGCGGAAAGCGCTCCACGGCCTCGGCCAGGCGCCGCTGCTCCTCGGCGCGGCCGAGCCGCAGCGCCACGGCGCCGAGCCGCAGGTTTTCCGCCACGGTCAGATCGGGGAACAGCTCTCGCCCTTCCGGGGAGAGGGCCACCCCCTTGGCCACGATCCGCGCCGGAGAAAGGCCGCGCAGTTCCTCCCCCTGGAACAGGATGCTCCCGGAGCTGGGGCGCAGCAAGCCCATGACAGCCTTGAGCAAGGTGGTCTTCCCGGCGCCGTTGGCCCCGACCAAGGCCACCGTCTCGCCCCGTTCCACGGCCAGATCGACCCGATCGAGAGCCAGGGCCGCGCCGTAATGGACGGATAGATTTTCGATCTTCAGCATCGCTTTCCCTGGTTCAAGGAATGGGTGGCAAAAAACTGGACAATGGGGAACCAAGGGCCAATGAACCGTCCTTGGTCCGTTGTCCCTTGGTCCCTGGTTCAAACCAATGACGCCGTTTTCGCAGCCACTAGGCCGTGGCGCTCATTCTCCCCAAATAGGCCTCAATCACCCGCGGGTTGAAACGGATTTCCCGCGGAGTCCCGAAAGCGATAAAGCGGCCCCCGTCCAGAACCGCCACTTGGTCGGAGACACTCATCACCAGATCCATGTCGTGCTCCACCAGCAGGATGGTCAGGCCAGCGCCGTGCAGACGGCGGATTTCCTCCCCGATGCGGGCGGTCTCTTCAAAGTTGAGGCCCGCCACCGGTTCGTCCAAAAGCAGCAGACGCGGCACTGAAACCAAGGCGCGGGCCATCTCCACCCGTTTGCGGTCACCGTAGGAGAGGATCGACACCGGCCAACCGGCCTTGTCGGTGAGGCCGAATTTATCCAAGATGGCCCTGGCCTTGAGGCGCATCTACCGCTCCCGGTGGCGGGTGGCGGGGAGCCGCAGCAGGGATTTGACCAGGGAGGGCTCCCCTTCCGGGGTCAGCCCTGCCAGGACGTTTTCCAGCACCGTCAGCCGGGGGAAAAGGGCGAGGTTCTGGAAGGTGCGGGAGATCCCCAGGGAGGGCCGCAGATGGGGAGGAAGGCCGTCGATACGCCGCTCCCCGCAATGAATGGTCCCGGCATCGGGGGTCAAAGCCCCGGCGATGCAGTTGATAAGCGTCGATTTGCCGGCGCCGTTGGGCCCGATAAGGGCGGTGGTCATCCCTTCCCGGCAGGAAAAGCTCACATCGGACAAGGCCGGGACACCGCCAAAGCGCTTGCTGACGCCTTCAATTCGGAGCATGTTTTCTCTTCATCAGGGAACGGACGCGGACCAGATCCCGCAACCCCGAAACCAGTCCCTGGGGGAGCAGAATCAGCACCGTCACCACGATCAGGCCGTGGATAATGTCCCTGAACGTATCGAAAAAGTGAAGAAATTCCGGCAACAGCACGATCAGGGCCGTGCCGAAAAGGCTCCCCCAGATGGAGCCCAAGCCCCCGATCACCACCATGGTGACCATCTCGATGGAATTGAAGATGGTGAAGGAATCGGGGTTGATAAAGGTGAAACAGTGGGCGAAAAGGCTCCCGGCCAGCGAGGCGAGTACAGCCGAGAGTACGAAAACCCGGATCTTGGCGCGGCTGACCTGGATGCCGAGGCTCTCGGCCGCGGACTCGTTCTGGGCTACCGCGGCCAGGGCCAGGCCAAGGCTGCTCCGCACCAGGTTGAGTCCCAGCGTCAGGACGATCACGGCGATGGTCCAGACCAGATAATGGAAACGGATCTCGTCGTCAACCGGAATGCCGGCCACCGCCAGAGAAGGGATGCCGGCCAGCCCGCTGGGTCCTCCGGTCACCTGGTCCCACTGCATCATGACGGTGTAACAGACGATGTTGAAACCAAGGGTGGCCATGGCCAGATAATGCCCCTTGAGCCTTAGGGTCGGAATCGCCACCAGGAACGAAGCCAGAGCGACCCCAAAGGCGACCACAACCATGGCCAGCCAGGGATTGAGCTCAAAATTGACGGTCAAAAGCGCCGAGCCGTAGGCCCCCAGGCCAAGGTAGGCGGCATGCCCCAAAGAGATCTGGCCGGCGTAACCGATGAAAAGATTGAGTCCGATCACCGCGATCAAATAGACGGCGATCAGGTTGGAGATCCCCAGCAGGTAGGGATTTCCGGCCCAGACGGGGAAAACGAGGAGCAAGGCCGCCAGCAGACAGATGGAGAGCCCGGTGCGGTGCAATTGGAGGAAGTAGAGAATTTTATCCCGTCGCGTCATCCCCCTCCCCTTTATCGTTTGGAAGCGCCCAGGAGACCCGAGGGACGCACGAACAGCACCAGCAGCAGCAGGCCGAAGGCGATAACATCCTTGTAGGCACTGCTGAGGCCGGCGGCCGAAAAGGTTTCCAGCAGGCCAAGCAAAAGCCCCCCGGCAATGGCGCCAAAAAAGGAACCGAAACCGCCCAGAATGGCCGCCGCGAACCCTTTGAGGCCAAGCAGCACCCCGACGTCGTAGCTCAACGTGGTAATCGGCGTGACCAGGGCGCCCGCCAGTCCCCCCATCCCTCCCGCAATGGCGAAACTGACCATGCGGATGCGTCCGGCATCA
>JAFGOW010000156.1 GCA_016926265.1 Deltaproteobacteria bacterium
GCCGGTTCGGGGAGCGGCAAAAACTCCCTGCGGTCAGACAGTTTGCCGCTCTATGAAATCCACCCGAACCGGCGGCGGCATTCCGGCAAAGTCAACAATGGGGGTTAAAAACATAGGGTCTAAAGAATCTAAGACTTTCAAACCCCATTTTTCCGCTCGCCGGAGGGGACCCGCCCCTCAGGGCGAGCGGAAACGGGGCGGAGTCTAGGCCCCGAACATCTTGGCCCGGAACAGGAAAAAAACCGCCCCCAAGAGGCAGCAGCCGGCCCACAGGTAGTCGAGGGTCAGTTTTTCCCGCAGGAAGTAGACGGAGAAGGGAACGAAGACCGACAGGGTAATGACCTCCTGCAGCACCTTGAGCTGGCCGACCGTCATCGCCTGGTGGCCGATGCGGTTGGCGGGGACCTGCAGGAGGTACTCGAAGAGGGCGATCCCCCAGCTGACGAGGGCCGCCAGCAACCAACTGCGGTGGGGGAGGTTTTTCAGGTGCCCGTACCAGGCGAAGGTCATGAAGATGTTGCTGCAGCAGAGCAGGAAGATGGTCAGGAGGGTTTCGCGCATCATGGGTTTTTCTGGCGGGCTGAAAGGGGTTGAAGGTTTCGGGTCCGGAGGATCACAGCAGCTCCGGGGTAAAAGCCACCACCTCGTCGATGGCGGCGGCATCGGTCAGCAGCATCACCAGGCGGTCGATCCCCAAGGCGATGCCGGCGGCATCGGGCATGGCGGGCAGTTCCGTCAGGAATTTTTCCGGCAGCGGGTAGGGGGTCTGGCCCGCGTCGCGGCGGGCGGTTTCCTCCGCCGCAAAGCGGCGCCGCTGCTCTACCGGGTCGGTCAGTTCCGAAAAGCCGTTGGCCAGTTCCATCCCCAGCAGATACAATTCGAAGCGCTCGGCGCAGTCCGGGTCGTCCGGCTTGGCCCGGGCCAGGGCGGCCTTTTCAAGCGGGAAGTCGCAGAGGAAAACCGGTTTTTCCACTCCGAGGCGCGGTTCGATTTCCAACGCCATCAGTTCGTCGAAGCGGTCGGCGGCCAGCGCCTCCGTTACTGAGCAGGGGGCGTGGTGGCGGAAAGCCGCCGCCACGGTGAGCCGCTCCCAGGGGGGGGAAAGATCGAGTTCCCGGCCCTGGTAGCCGATAGTGTTTTTCGCGGCCAAACGTCCAAGCAGTTGTTGGCAATCTTCCATCAGTTGCCGATAGTCGGCTGAGACCCGGTACCATTCCAGCATGGTGAATTCGGAGAGGTGCCGGCTGCCCCGTTCTTCCCCCCGCCAGCAATGGCAGATCTGAAACAGTTTTTCGAAGCCGGCGGCGAGCAGGCGCTTCATGCAGAGCTCCGGCGAGGAGTGCAGGCACCAATCGCCGGAAGGGACCGGGACGATGTGGGTTTCGGGGGCGTTGGCGGGGAGGCGCTGCGGCGTTTCCACCTCCAGGAAATCCCGTTCCACGAAAAAAGCCCGGATCCGTTGGAGGATCCGAGCCCGTTGCCGCAGGGTCTGCTGTTTCCGGGCCAGCGCCCAGTTGGGTTCCGGCTGCCGGCTATTCCTTGACGCGGGTGACATATTCGCCGGTGCGGGTGTCGATCTGGATCAGATCCCCTTCCTCCACGAAAGAGGGAACCTGGAGGGCGTAACCCGATTCGACCTGGGCTGGTTTGTTGTTGCCCGCGGCGGTGTCCCCCTTGACCCAGGGGTCGGCCTGGACGACGCGCAGGTTGACGAAGTTGGGCAGGGTGATGCCGATCCCCTGGCCGTTGAAGGCGAGGATTTTCACCTCCATGTTGTCGATCAGGAAGAAGCGGTCGTCGCCGAGGGTTTCTTCCGACAGCGCGATCTGCTCGTAGGTTTTCTGGTCCATGAAGACGTAACCGGACTCGTCTTTGTAGAGGAACTGCATGGAGCGGTCTTCCAGATCGGCGGGGTCGAAGGTTTCACCGGAGCGGTAGGTACGGTCGTACATGTTGCCGGTGATCATGTTGCGCATTTTGCATTTATAGAGCGCCTGACCTTTGCCAGGCTTGGTGAAATCGTACTGGGTGATGACGTAGGGTTCGCCGTCGATCATGATCTTGAGGCCTTTGCGCAGGTCGGAACAGGTATACATAGTCAAACGCTCCTTGGGATGAGAACTCCTCGCGGAAAGATGGCAGCCAAATATTCAAGCATATCGCGGCCGGATTTGTCACTGAAAATTTTTTGAAAGCTGCTGCCGGCCGTGGCCATGTAAAAGAGCAATCCTGAAACCGGGGGGGGGCGGCATTGCGGCTGGGAAAATCAGGGGGAGTCTTCGGCCAGGATCTCCTCGATGGTGATGAACCGGCGGATTTGGGTTTTGACGGCGGCGGGGGCGTTGAGGAATTCGCAGCCGAATCCGATGTGGTCCAGGAAATCGTGATTCAGTACCCAGCGGATTTCGGAAATGATATCGCGCAGCGCAAAGAGTTGAGGGAGGCTGCTGATTTCCTTGAGCACCAACTTGTCGCCGGCGAGAATGCCGTTGCTGGTCTTCTTCCGGACCGTCAATCCGATGCCGGTTTCGCTCAGATTCAGAACCGTGGCGCTCATGAGGTGGCTGCCGTTGCCCTGGTAGGAAAAAAAGGCCTGGACCTTGGATTGTTCCGGGAAAAAGATTCTTTTGAATCGGCGCCGGTCATCTCCGCTGTCGAACATATCCGGTTGTCCTCCAGTGACGTCTTCCGCTTCTGCCCGACAGCGGGTTGGCGGCGGGGGAAGGCCGCAATCGGGGCCGTGAATCGGTCGGGGGCCCTTTCGGGAAAAAGATTGTTGCCAGGATTTCATGAAATACTAACAGAATTTCGGAGAAAAGTATTTCGAGGAAAACAGGCCTCGCCCGGTTTTTTATCAAGGACCATGCCATAAAAACTAATTATGGCCCAATAATTTTTTCTCTGGCCGCGGCTCCGCGATTGGGGAAAAGCGGTGACCGGCGGGCGGGTTCCCGTTTGTCCGGCCGGGTTCGGGGAAAAAAAGAACAGCAGGGATTGGGGGCCGCAAAAACGGCTCCGATCATCCTCTCGTCATGGCGAGAAAATATTCGTGGATTCGGAAATCCTCGGTCAGTTCGGGATGAAAGGTCAAGGCCAGGATGTTTTCCTGCCGGACCATGACCGGATCCGGACCCAGAAAAATCAGAACCTCGGTTTCCGGCCCGGCCCGGACGATTTGGGGGGCGCGGATGAAAATGGCCCGAAACCGGGGAGGGGGGGGGAGGCAGGGGGCCGCGACCTCGGCGATGAAGGAATCGACCTGGCGGCCGTAGGCGTTGCGGCGGGCGGAGATATCGATCAGGTTGAGAGGCCGCACCCGCGGATCATCGACCTCCCTGGCGGCCAGGATGGCTCCGGCGCAGGTCCCCATCACCGGGCGGCGGCGGGCGAAGTCGCGGATCGGTTCGTAAAAGCCGTAGGAATCCAGCAGCTTGGTCAGAGTAGTCGATTCCCCGCCGGGGAGGATCAGGGCGTCGCAGCCGGCGAGCTGACGTTCGCGGCGGATTTCCAACGCCGTGGCGCCGAGCCGGGTCAGCATGGCGGCGTGTTTGGCGAAGTCCCCCTGCAGGGCGAGAACCCCGATGCGTCGGGCCATCAGCTACCAGCCCCGGTACTGCATCTGGGCTTCCTGGGGGATGTCCTTGATCTCCAGGCCCGCCATCGCCTCGCCGAGGCCGATGGAAACCCGCAGCAGGATTTCCGGGTCGTCAAAGTGGGTCACCGCTTCGACGATGGCTTTGGCGCGGCGCGCCGGATCCTGGGAGCGGAAGATTCCCGAGCCGACGAAAACCGATTCGGCGCCCAGCTGCATCATCAGCGCCGCGTCGGCGGGCGTGGCGACGCCCCCGGCGGCGAAGTTGGGCACCGGCAGTTTGCCGAGTTCGGCGGTCTTTTCGACCCATTCGAAGGGGGCGGCCAACTCCTTGGCGAAAGCCATCCGCTCATCGGGACGCAGCGTCCCGAGGCGCCGGATCTCCCCCATCACCTGGCGCATGTGGCGCACCGCCTCGACGATGTTGCCGGTTCCCGGCTCCCCCTTGGTGCGGATCATGGCGGCGCCTTCGCCGATGCGGCGCAGGGCCTCGCCGAGGTTGCGGCAGCCACACACGAAAGGGGCGCGGAAGGCATGCTTGTCGATATGATTGACCTCGTCCGCCGGAGTCAGAACCTCGCTTTCGTCGATAAAATCGATCTTCAGCTCCTGCAGGATCTGGGCTTCGGCGAAATGGCCGATGCGGCATTTGGCCATCACCGGAATGGAGACCGCCTTCTGGATTTGGATAATCATCGCCGGATCGGACATGCGGGCCACGCCGCCCGCCTGGCGGATATCGGCCGGAATGCGTTCCAGGGCCATGACGGCGACGGCGCCGGCGTCTTCGGCGATTTTGGCCTGGTCGGCGTTGGTGACGTCCATGATGACGCCCCCTTTGAGCATCTCGGCCAGTCCGATCTTGGTTTCAAAGGTTCCTTTTTCCATCTGGTTCCAATCCTTTTCTGATTCTGTATTGTTGCGGCAGCGCCCGGAACTCTAAGCAATTTTGCCGCATCTGTCAAATAAGGAAAAGGGGGGGTGCGATGGGGAGTATTCTACCCCGGAAAGAGGAGAAAATGAAAGCCGTTCTCTGGCTCGGGGGGTAACCCCTGGATGAAAAATGCCCCGAAGAAAACCGACCGCCCATGGAAAAGAAAAAGCCGGCGACGGAATTTCCGATCATCGCCGGTTCCAGGGATTAAACGGTGGAAGAACCCTCCTGTCAGATGTCATTGTAGCAGCAGGAACGGCTCCCCTCGCTGTCGACGAAGAGATGGTAATCGGTGAAATCCACCCGGTTGGCATCCCGTTCCTTCAACAGTTCCTTGGTGAGGTCTTTCCTCTCTTTTTCAAGGTCGTTGCGGATGCTTTTCATGGCGTCCTCCTTGTGGCTGGAGTGGTTTTCGGGGTATCCCCTTTTCTACAATACAAATAATATCATAATAGTAGGGTTTTATCCAGGGAAAAACCCAAGGTTTCGAATTTTTCCCAACTTTCAGTTTTACCCCGGTCAGACGGCAGGCGGCTATTTTCCGCTACATGGCCCAACCTTCGCCGTTGGGGCCGCAGGTCAGGACCTCCGGGCCGCTGTCGGTGATGGCCACGGTGTGTTCGAAATGGGCGCTGGGGCGGCCGTCCCTGGCGACGATGGTCCAATGGTCGGACAGTTGGCGGATTTCCCGGTCTCCCATGTTGATCATCGGCTCAATGGCGATTACCAGGCCGGTGCGGATGCGGAAATCGGGGAGCGATTCCGAATAGTAGTTGGGGACCTGGGGCCGTTCCCACATCTCCTGCCCGATGCCGTGCCCGACCAGCTCCTCGATCACGGAAAACCCTTCCGACTCGGCATATTTCTGGATCTTCTTGGCGATGTGGCGCCAGCGGGTTTTTTCGCCGAGCAGGTGGATGGCGCGCCGCAGGCACTCTTCGGTGACCTGAATGAGCCGAGCCTTGCCGTCGTCGATGGCGCCGACGGGGTAGGTGGCGGCGGCGTCGGTGCACCAGCCGTCGAGTTTGATGCCGATGTCGACGCTGATGATATCCCCCTCGGCCAGAATCCGATCCGACGGAATGCCATGGACCACCTCCTGATTGACGGAGAGGCAGGTGGCGGCGGGAAACGGAACCTTGCCCGGCACCCCTTTGAAGAGCGGGATGGCGTGGTTGGCCAGGATGAAGTCTTCCACCGCGCGGTCGATGTCACGGGTGGAGATGCCTGGGCGGATCAGGTCCGCCGCGACCTGGTGGGTTTGCCACAGAAGAAGTCCCGACCGGCGCATCATGCGGATTTCCTGCGCGGATTTCATTTTCATGAGCGATTGCGTATCCTTTGTGTTCTCCGATAAAGAAAAGACCGACCCTTGCCGGGTCAGGCGGCTGAATCCCCGTGCGCAGGGTAGACTTTTATGAACAGCGGTTCAATGAAAAATTTCGGTGCGGTCACCAGCGGCAGGGCGAAGAAAGGAAACTTTTCCCTGATCCGACCTGACCTGGGACGAGTTCACGAACCGGGTTGCTTGCGGCATCCATAGCCCGGAGGGGTTGGAACCCCCCGGCTTATCGCAAAGCCTGGTCGATATCGGCGATGAGATCCTCGCAATTCTCGATGCCGACCGCCAGCCGGATGAGCCCGTCGGTGATCCCCAGCGCCAGCCGTTCTTCCTTGCTGTGGTCGTAGTAGCTGATGCTCGCGGGGTGGGTGATCAGCGATTCCACGCCGCCGAGGCTGGGGCCGATATTGATGATTTTCAGGCGGTTCATGAAGGTCAGCACGGTCTCGATGTCGTCTTCCAGTTCGAAGGTGACCACCCCGCCGAAACCCCTCATTTGCCGTTTTGCCACCAGGTGATGGGGGTGGCTTTCGAGACCGGGGTAATAGACGCGCCGCACTCTGGGATGGCTTTCCAGGAATTCCGCCACCGCCTGGCCGGTTTCGTTGTGGCGGATCATGCGCAGTTCGAAGGTCTTGAGGCCGCGCAGCAACAGGTAGGCGCAGTGGGGATCGATGACGCCGCCGGTGGTTTTGAGATATTCCCGGATCGGATCGGTCAGTTTTTTGGGTCCCAGCACCACGCCGCTCAGCAGGTCGTTGTGCCCTCCCAGGTATTTGGTGGCGCTGTGGATGACCAGATCGACGCCGAACTCCAGCGGTTTCTGGTTGTAAGGGGTGGCGAAGGTGCTGTCGGAGATGACCAGAATGCCCCGCCCCCGGAAGATTCCCATCAACCGCTCCAGGTCCATGATGTTGAGATAGGGGTTGGTGGGCGATTCGGAAAAGAAGATCCGGGTGTTGGGTCGGATCGCCGCCGCGATGGCGTCGTAATCGCACATCTTGACGATGCTGCAGTCGATGCCGAAGCGGATCAGGCATTTCTTGCAGAACTGGAGGGTGCGGCGGTAGGCGTCGTCGGTGATGATGATGTGGTCCCCGGTGTAAAGCAGGGAGAACAGGGTGGTGGTAATGGCGCTCATGCCGGAGGAGAACAGCACCGCGTCTTCGGTTTCTTCCAGGGCCGCCAGCTTGGCTTCGGCGGCGAACTGGGTGGGATTGCCGTAACGCCCATATTCGAAGCGGCCGACTACTCCTTGGGCCAGCTTGCGAACCTCTTCGATGCTCTGGAAGATGAAGGTGGAACTCTGGACGATGGGGGTGGTGATGGAACCGAAGCGGTTATCGCGGATTTCCCCGGCATGGACGGCCTTGGTGGAGAAACCCCGGTATTTCTTTTTCATGCGGCGACTCCTTGAAAAAACGACAACAAGGGAAAGGGTTTTAGATTCTCTCTAGGTGAGGACAGGGGTTCAGATCCGGGAAAAAATTTTAAAAAGATAAAAATATATTTTTCTTTTTCGAACTATTTATTCATTTTGCCACAGCACGAGAAAAAAATAAAGAGAAGGGTGCAACTCGCTTGGTTCCAAGGCAGAGATGGCGTGATTTTGGCATGTGTTAGAAAGTCTTTGTGCGTTAAGTTTTCCCGATCTCCGGACAAGGCAGCGTAGGTAAGACATCTAAATTTAAAGAGATTGAATTTTCATGGCGATGAACCTTAAAAAAGGTTTTCCCCTATTCAGAAAGCGTTTTTATTTCCTGCTTTACCTTGTTTATCTGACAGCGGTGGCGCTTTTTCTTTTGATCAACTACCAGCTGGAAAAAAGTCAGCTCTTGGAGGCTATCGATAGCCGACTGTTGGTGGCGGCCAAGGGCGTCAAGCACATGCTGGCGGAGGATTTTCATGACCGGGCGTTGGCCCCTGGTTCCATCGCTTTCTCGGAGGAAATGATTAATAGAAAGAAAATCAACACCTTCGCCAACGAAGCTGATTTTGCATATATCTATACCCTGGTGCCAAGAGAGGGCAAATTCTATTTTAGCGCCCCTACCGTAACCGAGGAGGAAGCCCGGAAGCGGGAATCCTGGTACTTTTATCCATACCTTGATATCCCTTCCGGATTTGTGGAAGCCTTTCAAGAAAAGCTGACCCGTTTTGTCACGTATTCTGATCAGTGGGGCCATTTCCGTTCGGTGGCGGTACCGGAAGTCACGCCTTTAGGGAGAACCTATCTGGTCTGTGCCGATATGAAGTTAAAAGATTTTCATCAGGCCCTCTGGTGGCGCAACCTTATCCATCTGGCTCATGGTGTTGCGTTTCTGGTCTTGAGCGTTCCCTTTATCGTTCTCTACCGCAGGGACAATTTTTACCTGAAATCCTTGAATCGGGATCTCAATCAGCGCGGCCTGGAACTGGAGAGGATGGTACTCAACCGAACCCTGGATCTCAGCCAGGCGCGTAAGGAGCGGGTTCGCGCCGAAAGGGAATTCCGGCAGTTTTTCAACGACGCCGTGGTCGGCATCTTCCGGGTGGACGCTCACGGCAGACTGCTCCTCGCCAACCCCAAATTGGCGGAAATGTTGGGGTATCAGGATCAACCGGAACTGCTGGCCGATGGCGCTTTCGACGGATCCCTTTTTACCAGCTTTCAGGAAGAAGCCGATATCGTACCTTCCGGAGAAAGCCAACACTACTACTACCGGGAAACGGAATTTTCCAGAAAAAGCGGGGGAAAAATCTGGATTTCGATCTCCAGCCGTAAGGAACTTGACGGCGATGGGAAAATTTTTCTATGGGAAGGTTTTGCCATGGATATCACGGAACGAAAACGCTATGAAAACGATATCCGCCGCATGGCGTTGGAAGATTATCTGACAGGCCTTCCCAACCGCAAAAGTTTCATGGAATCTCTTGCCAAAGCGATTAAGATGCGGCAGCGAAATTCCCATTATGGTTTTGGCGTTCTGATGATTGATCTGGACGATTTTAAGCGGATCAATGATACCTGGGGCCACCTTTTGGGGGATCGGTTTCTGGTGGAGATAGCGAAGCGGATGTTGAGCGTCGTCCGCGCCAATGATACCGTTGCCCGTCTGGGGGGGGATGAATTTGCGGTGCTGCTGAGCGATCTCTCTGATATTAAAGAAGTCTGGGAGGTGGCCGAGAGGTTGATCCAAGAGGTTTCATGTCCTATTGTGCTGGAGGGAAAGGATTTTTTCGTTACGGCCAGCGTGGGGATGGTGGAGGGAACCGAAAACCGGGAGGCGGCCACCGATTTTCTCCGCGACGCCGATATCGCCATGTACCAGGCCAAAGCTTCGGGCAAAAACCGGATCTGCCTTTTTGGGGCAGGGGTTGAGGCACCGTCGTAATGCGGGTATCGGCCCCCTTTTCTGATGCCGCCACAGATTCTTCGCGGGCGGTTATTTCCAGGTCTCCTGAAAGACGATTTCCGTAAAGGGCAACCGTTGTTTGGTGACGGGTGCCTGGTCGGCCGGATAGCCGATGGGAAGCAGGCTCACCACCCGGACCTGGGGGGGAATCCGGAGCAGTTTCTTGACCTCCTCCTCGTAAAAGGCCCCGATCCAGCAGGTGCCGAGACCCTCGGCCGCGGCACAGAGGGTGATGTGGTCGATGGCTATAGCCAGATCAATGGGATAGCAGGCCTGGCCGCAGGTCATGACATAGCCGTCGGTTACCGCGCAGCAGGCCAGCACCACCGGTGCCTCGCCGACAAAGGTCTGCCCTTTGGCCGCCTGGGCCAGTTGCTGGCGCATGGCTCGCTCCCGAACCACCACGAAACGCCATTCCTGAAAGTTCTTGGCGGAAGGGGCGAGGCGCGCCGCTTCCAACAGCCGGTTCAACACGTCTACGGGAAGCTCCCGGTCGAGGAAGGCCCGGACGCTTCGGCGAGCGGTTATGGCTTTAAAGATGTTCATGGGTTTTCTCCTTAAAAAGGGAAAAACGATCTTTTGTGCCGACGGATCGTCTTTCCCTTATCCGCATCTTGCCAGGGAAGATCGGCTTTTCGTACAATTACTCGGCGGCATCTTTTTTTCAGAATAATACCAATCCTGTCAAAGTCCAGGCAAGGATTAAGGACGGCAGGATGAAAACCGTTCCGTCTTCCCCGGCGCTAAGATCTTGATGGATCAAAAACGAGAGCAAAACGGGGCCTTGACATCCCCCTTGGAAGACCTTGGGCGCTTTCCCACGGGCTGCGGCGTCTATTTGATGAAAGACGGCAAGGACGCCGTGCTGTACGTCGGCAAGGCCAAGAATCTCCGTGCGCGTCTCCGCAGTTATCAGGGCGGCGGGGACGGCCGGCTCCATATCTGTTTTCTTCTGGATCGGGTGCGCGCTGTCGACACCATTATCACCGATACCGAAAAAGAAGCCCTGCTGCTCGAAAATACCCTCATCAAGACTCACCGACCCCGTTTCAACATGCGGCTGCGGGATGACAAGACCTATGTCTCGTTGCGGCTTGATCCCCGCGAGAAGTTTCCCTTTTTTCAGGTTGTGCGCCGCGTCAAAAAGGACGGCGCCCGTTATTTCGGCCCGTTTCATTCCAGCAGCGAGGTGCGGGCAACCCTGAAGCGGGTCTACCGGCTTTTCCCGCTACGTCATTAC
>JAFGOW010000157.1 GCA_016926265.1 Deltaproteobacteria bacterium
CATCGGTTTTTGAGACCGACATGTCTACCTATTCCATCACTTCGGCGCAATGTGGAAGGAATTATAGAGGGCCAGGCGCCATCGGTCAAGGATTAAGCCGTCGTTTCGGCAGCCTTGCCCGAGGGATTGAAAGTTCCTTTTTCCAGTTCCTTTTGAAATCAGCGCCGGCGGCGTTTCTGGAAGCGCAGCACCGCTTCGTTGTGCTCGGCCAGGGTGTCGGAAAAGATGTGGCTGCCGTCCCCCCGGGAGACGAAATAGAGGTGGTTGACCGGCGCCGGATGGACCGCGGCCTGGAGGGCTTCAAGGCCGGGGTTGGCGATGGGCCCCGGGGGGAGCCCCCGGATCAGGTAGGTGTTGTAGGGGGTGAAGGTTGCGAGGTGGCGGCGGGTCAGGTTGCCGTCGAAGTCCGGGATGCCGTAGATCACGGTCGGGTCGGCCTGGAGCGGGATTCCCTTTCTCAACCGGTTGTGGAACACGGCCGAGATCAGCGGCATCTCCGACCGGTTGCCGCTCTCCTTCTGGATGATGCTGGCCAGGGTCGTGAGCTGGTGGAGGGTCAGCCCCCGGTCAGCGGCCTGCTGTTTCAGCTCCGGCGTCAGCCGGGAGTGGAACTGCCTGACCATGGCTTCCAGCAGCCGTTCTTCGGGAGTGCCGTCGGGGAAGGTGTAGGTGTCGGGGAAGAGATACCCTTCCAGCGATGCCGCTTCGAGGCTGAGTTTGCGGATGAAATCCGGGTTTTCGGCCAGAGCGAGGACCGCCTCTTCTTTTCCAAGGCCGAGTTCCTGGATGCGCCGGGCGATCTCCGTTACGGTCCAGCCTTCGGGGATCACCAGTTTGAGCTGGATGATGTCGCCGGCAACCAGGCGTTGCAGAACCTGGGCCGGAACCGCCTCGGTCTCGAACAGGTAGGTGCCGGCCTGGATGCGGGTGGTGCTCTTCTTCAGGCGGGCAAGGAGCTTCAGCTGCCAGGCGCTGGAGACCACCCCCTTCTCTTCCAGGAGTTTCGCGGTCCGGTCGAAGCTGGCGCCGCCGGGGATGGTGATCCGGACCGGCGCCGGCGGCGCCACGGCCGTGGTGAGGAAACGGTGGGCACCGACCGCGAGGATCAGGGCGGCGCCGAGGAGGGTCAGCGGAAGGCCGCTCAGGATGAAGGAGCGTTTGGACATGGCGCCCCGTTACAGTTTGAGTCTCGACTCCGTCCCATGAGCGATGCGCTCGATGTTTTCCCGGTGGCGGTAGATGACGACGAGTCCGATCGCCAGGGCGGCGAGAAAGAGCGGCAGCGATTTCTGGTGAATGTAGATCAGCAGCGGCATCACGGAGGCGGCCGAGATGGAGCCCATGGAGACGTAGCGCGATTTCCAGACGATGAAGACGAAGAGCAGCAGCGCCTCGAGAACCGCCAGGGGGTTCAGCACCAGAAACACCCCCAGAGCCGTGGCCACCCCTTTCCCCCCTTTGAAGCGAAGGTAGATAGGAAAACAGTGGCCGAGAAACAGCGCCAGGGCGATCAGCCCGATCCGGGTTTCGTCCAACGGCAGGAAGAGCTTGCAGAAATAGAGCGGGAGAGCGCCTTTGAGGGCGTCGAGGAACAGGGTGAGGATGCCGAGCCGGCGTCCCGCGGTGCGGTAGACGTTGGTGGCGCCGATATTGCCGCTGCCCGCCTTACGGATGTCGCCTACGCCGGCCAGGCGGGTCACCACCAGTCCGAAGGGGATGGAGCCGATCAGGTAGCAGGCCAAAAGAACCAGAAGGAAGGCAGGTTGTTCCATGGGGCGCCAAAGAAGAAAAGCGGCTGACGCCGCTTTGCCGATTAAAATGGTCGGGATGACTGGATTTGAACCAGCGGCCCCTTGCTCCCGAAGCAAGTGCGCTACCAGGCTGCGCTACATCCCGACGTCGTTTATGCCACGATTCACCCTTCTATCACAGGTGACGGGGGGATGGCAAGATTTTTGGTTCCCGGTGATTCTTCTCGAAGCCGTCGCGAAATCGGATTAAAATAACCTTGTAAAAAATTCCGCAAAAACCAAAAAGAAATTGTCACTATTCAGCCCAAAAGAAAAGATGACTCGGACCTCGGATCAACAGGGAGGAAGGGGATGGGGGACCAAAACGGTTCAAAAAACCGCTAACCACAGCCACCACGGAGCTCCCAGAGGAAAATCTTTTGCCGAAGGGGAAACCAACCGCAAAGGGGTTCTCTGGATCCTTCCGTGCTGGGCGGAAAAGGCTTTTGATGCGGGCTACAGCCGTTATCCCCGTTATCCCTTTCATCCCTGTTGCATCTGGTTTTTTAAGTGATGCTGACCAGTTAAAAGAATTTCAGGAGGGAAAAGCATGGCCGCGATCGAAATCGTCAAGGGGTATCTGCCAGGCGCCTTGGGCCGGGTCGCCGAGCTGCACGGCGATTACTACCATCGCCACTGGGGCTTCGGGCTCTTTTTCGAGGCCAAGGTGGCCATTGAGCTGGCCGAGTTCCTGAAACGCTACGACGAGGCCCGCGACGGTTTCTGGACGGCGCGGCGCAACGGCCGCATCGAGGGGACCATCACCCTGGACGGCCTCCATGCCGGAAAGCAGGGGGCTCATCTGCGCTGGTTCATCCTGTCGGATGCCCTGCGGGGGCAGGGGGCCGGCAATCTCCTGTTCGACGCCGCCCTCGGTTTCTGCCGGGAGCGGGGTTATGACAAGGTCTATCTCTGGACCTTCGAGGGGCTGCACGCCGCCCGCCATCTCTACGAAAAGAACGGCTTCCGGCTGGTGGAGGAGCACCGCGGGAGCCAGTGGGGGGTCGAGGTCAACGAGCAGCGTTTCGAGTGCCGGCTCTCCGCCGGCTGAACCGGGTCGCTTGTTTCCAAAACCCGGCCGGCCTTTTCCCGGGTCCGACCCGAGTCGCGGCGCTTCGCCCTTTTTTCCCGCGGTCCTGTTACAATCTAGGGGATCGATTCCTTTTCCATTCCCGACCAGGAGGCGTAACGATGGGCAACAACACCTTCACGCTGCGCAACGACCAAACCGGGGAGAGCTGGTCCTTCCCGGTGGTTTCGGGCACCCAGGGGCCCCCCGCCATCGACATCCGGAGCCTGTTTGCCAAAACCGGCCACCTGACCCTCGACCCCGGCTTCACCTCCACGGCGAGCTGCCGTTCGGCCATCACCTTCATCGACGGCGAGCGGGGGGTGCTCCGGTACCGCGGCTACGACATCCGCGAGCTGGCGGAACGGGCCGGCTTTCTGGAGGTCGCCTTCGCCCTCCTCTACGGCGATCTCCCCGATCTCGGGCAAAAGCGCGAGTTCGAGAAGAACATCATCTACCACACCCTGGTCCACGAACAGATCCACACCTTCTTCCGGGGCTTCCGCCGCGACGCCCATCCGATGGCGGTGATGTGCGGCGTGGTCGGGGCCCTGTCGGCCTTCTACCACGACTCCCTGGATATCTGGGACCCGCGCCAGCGGGAGATCTCGGCCCACCGCCTCATCGCCAAGATCCCGACCCTGGCGGCCATGAGCCTGAAGTACATGCGCGGCCAGCCCTTTATCTATCCCCGCAACGATCTCGGCTACGCCGAGAATTTCCTGCACATGTGCTTTGCGACCCCGGCCGAGCCGTACCGGCCGAGCGCGGCCCTGGTCAGGGCCATGGACAAGATTCTGATCCTCCACGCCGACCACGAGCAGAACGCCTCGACCTCGACGGTGCGGCTCGCCGGCTCCTCCCACGCCAATCCCTTCGCCTGCATCGCCTCGGGCATCGCCTCGCTCTGGGGCCCGGCCCACGGCGGCGCCAACCAGGCGGTGCTGGAGATGCTGGAACAGATCGGCCACAAGGACAACATCCCCCGGTTCCTGGAGAAGGCCAAGGCCAAGGACGATCCCTTCCGGCTGATGGGCTTCGGCCATCGGGTCTACAAGAACTACGACCCCCGGGCCGCGGTGCTCAAGAGCTCCTGCGACGCGGTCCTCGACGAGCTCGGGGTCGACGACCCGATGCTGGAGCTGGCCCGGGAGTTGGAGCGGATCGCGCTGGAGGACGACTACTTCATTTCCCGCCAGCTGTTCCCCAACGTCGATTTCTATTCCGGGATCATCCTCCGGGCCATGGGTTTCCCGGTCGAGATGTTCACGGTCCTGTTCGCCGTGGCGCGGACCGTCGGCTGGATCTCGCAGTGGAAGGAGATGATCGAGGAGCCGGATCACCGCATCGGCCGGCCGCGCCAGGTCTACACCGGCTCCGGCTACCGTTCGGTGCTGCCGCTGGCAAGGCGCTGAGCCGGCTGGGCCGGCGGGATGCCCCGAGGGTGCTAGCGCAGCACCACCTTTTTCTTCGCTCCCCCGGCCTGCTCGGTGTAGGTCACGGTCCAGGAGCGGTTGTCCGGGGCCGGGGTCATCTGGAAGAACCCGGTGACCGGCAGCCGGTGCAGGGTTTCGACCTTTTCCCCCTTCATCCGGGTGACGACAAAGATCGCCCCGGCCTCCGCTTCGTCCCTTTTCTTCTCGGTCTGGTAGACATGAAACCCGGTGCCGTCGGCCAGCGCAAACATCCCGGCGGCGGGATAGGCCGGGGAAAAATTGGTGATCGGCTGCGAGGTGTAGTCGACCTTCTGCCCGGTGGCGGTGAAGTAATGGCCGGTGAGGACGATTTTTCCGCCTTCATAGCGGGTCCAGTACTTACAGAACGGCAGATCGAGGGCCACGGTCCGCTGCCCCTCCATCGCCGGCGGGTAGGCGGGCGGCAGGGGCTTGGCCGGCGCCGGATCGACCCGGACCTGGTCGACATAGCGGTCGGTGAAGCGGCCCCATTGGGTGGTGAGATCCACCGAGAGGTCGTACAGGCCGGTCTTGAAAAAGGTGTAGCGCAGGGTCGGGCCTTTGCCGATGATGCGGTCGTCCAGCTTCCAGACCAGGTATCCCTCCACCCCATCCGGCTCGATCCGCGCCAGGAAGGTGCCGGTATCCCCCTCCGCATAGGTTCTGGGACATTCGCTGTCCACATAGACGATGGCGCCCTTTTCCCGTTCACGACGATCGCGGTCCAGCTTGGCCTGGGCCGCCCGCTCTTTTTCCAGGCGGGCGATGCGCTCGGCCGGGGTCTCCCCGGAGCCGTCCAGCGGCGGCCGGTCGCTGGCGAAATCCTCGCCAGGCCCCGCTCCCCGGCCGTCGCCGTCAAAGGAGCGCTGCTGGGCCGCCTGACGCCGTTGCTGGCTGGCCTGCCAGGCGGCCATCTCCGCGGCGAGCTTCTGCTCCTCGGCCTGGTGCCGGTTGAGTTCCGGGGTGCGCTTGGTGATCTGGGCCAGCACCTGGCGCCGCTCCTCCCGCACCCGCGCCATTTCGGCATCGGTTTTTTTGTAAACGACATGGGAGAGTTCCTTGACGATCTTCAGCTTGCGGGTCACCCGCTCGATCTCGGGATCGTCCCTGTCGTCCGGTTTTCCCCACCAGGCCGTGGTATGGCGTAACGGGGGAAGGTCGTCGTCGAAGCGTTCGGCGTCCTGCTGCATGACGTCGGACAGCGAGGTGTAGAGCAGGGCCAGGCGGGCGTTTTCCCGGGCCGCCTGATGGCTCAGGTCGAGCAGCGCCACCCGGTCCTCGGCGATGGTCCAGAGCTTGGGTTCCAGCTTCAGGTTGAGATAGACCTCCACCAGCAGATCCAGGGCGCTGTTCAGGGGGGCCGTGACCTTATTGTAGATTTCCATCCCCCCTTTGAGGTAGACCTTGAGGGCGTTCCCCTGGAGATTGTCCACGGCCCGCTCATGGAGGCGGAAGACCTCGTCCTTGTTGATTTGCAGTTGCCTATGAAGCATTTCGAGGTGGTCCGCGACCTGCTGGAGGCGCTCGACCTGATCCCGGATCTGCCGGGCCGATTCCGGTGCCGCGGTGGCGGGGAAGGGGGAGAGGGGGCAGCAGAGGGCGAGGAGGAGGGGGAGCAGGATCGTTTTTCCGGTGGCCGTCCGGCCGGGTTGTGATCTCATCGTGTTGTCCTCCTTGGGTGGCGTGAGGGCCGGGGCTCCGGCGTCTTTGAAACCGAAAGCAAAAATGATTCCGATTATTAAAGCGAGTCGCGGTAAGGCGAAACCAAAGGCTTCAATTCAGAAGCCAGCCGCTATCGGGTGACCGCCGGTTTTTTCCCGTCTGCTTCTGCTCCGGGGCTCCGCCCCGTACCCGGCTTCCTTTTTGCGCGCCCAAAAAGGAAGCGAAAAAGGGCGCCCCGTTGACTGGCCCGCCGAAGGG
>JAFGOW010000158.1 GCA_016926265.1 Deltaproteobacteria bacterium
AACTCAGGGTCAGGCTCAAATCCTTCCAGATCAATATATTCCAGCCGATATTGACGAGCCAGGGCGCGAGCCAGGATCTCCTGGCTGAAAAGCCCCTCCTCGACGCCAATGACGCCGAAGCCCCCCTTCCTTTTCGTCATGAGGCGCAGGATCGATTCCACCTCCGAAGGGACCAGAACCCCCATGTCGACCATGATTTCACCGATCTTCTTGTGTTGGAAGCCCATCATTTTCAGCCCCTTATAGAAATCAGTGGACAGCTCCGGCCAACTGGAATATGGGAAGATACATGGCAATGATAATGCCACCGATGAAAAACCCCGCGGCAACAATCAACAACGGTTCAATCAGGGAGGAAAGGCGATCCAGGCGCCGATTGATTTCCATTTCATAATATTCAGCGACGTTGTTCAGCATCTCCGGAAGGGCCCCGGTCTTCTCTCCAACGGCAACCAGCCGCAACGCCAGGGTAGAAAAAAAACCCAGTCTTTCCAGGGCATTCACAACCGCATCCCCGCCCTTGACCTGGTTAATCGCCGCTGAGAATTTCTTTTCAAGTTTGCGGTTATTCAAGGTTCCCGTGGCCATTTGCAAAGCCTGGATCACGGGAATGCCGCCAGCCAGGGTGACGGACAAGGTACGGCAAAAATTGCTCAGCGCATATTCCAGGAACAATGCACCCACCAGGGGAACACGAATTTTTTGGGCATCCAGTATCAGTTGCCCCTTCTCCGTGTGGGCCAAGGCCTTAAAACCCCATATCCCGGCCAGGGTCAACGGAATCAGGACCACAGCAGAAGCAGCCAAGCCGTTCGCTGTCGCAATCAAAAAACGCGTGGCCCATGGCAGGGAAACCTGGGCTCCGATAAAAATCTGACTAAGGCGGGGCACTACCCAAAGCACCAGAAAAGTGACGGTAACTACAGCCGCTCCCAGCAGCAGCAAGGGATAGAAGGAGGCTTTCCGCACCTCCTGCCGCACCGCCTCAATTTTTTTTTGGTAGGAGATAAATCGCGCCAGAATCATGGGAAGATCCCCCGTCTTTTCACCGGCCTGAAGAGAAGCCAGATAGAGCGGAGAAAAAAATTCCGGAAAACGGGAACAGGCTTCCGAGGCCGTGGTGCCGCTCCGGATGGCGTTTTTAACCTCCACAAGGGCGTGATGAAAATTCTTTAAATCCACTCGTTCAATCACCACATCCAAGGCCTGGACAATCGGCAACCCGGAACGGATGAGAACAAGAAATTCTTGATTGAAAGAAAGGAAATGACGATTGGAAAACCGCGGCCCGAGATATTTGGAAAAATGCCAGAAAGGGAAAAGGCGCCGACGACAACCCAGAATGAAATAACCCTGCTTTTCCAGATCTGCTTTCAAAACCGCAGAATTCAGGGCCTCCATCTCCTTTTCCTGAATCCGTCCCTCAGGAGTAGCTATTTTGCAGCGGTAGATAGGCATCTTGAATACAAAAAGAGGTTTTAATACCCAGTTAAAAACATATTATTGAAAATTATAACCGCTATTCAGTTCAAGATTATCGACAGGGCAAAAATTCCCTGGTCCGGGATGTTCACCCCAGGAAAAAAAAACTTCAAAAAAATCCCGTCAAACAATCGATGCGTATGCGCTTCAATTCTGGACTGATCCTCGGCATCCGGAAAGCAAAAAAAAAGGCGACCCGGTCGTGGGTCGCCTATTAGTATAATGGGATTAAAACAGTTTTCCAGGCTGCCGAGCAGCCGACACAACAATAAAATCTACCAACCCAAATAAATTGAGTGGTGGGCGAAACAGGGATCGAACCTGTGACCCTCGGCTTGTAAGGCCGATGCTCTCCCAGCTGAGCTATTCGCCCTAAAAAATGGCGGGGCTGACGGGACTCGAACCCGCGACCTCCGGCGTGACAGGCCGGCGTTGTAACCGACTCTACTACAGCCCCTTGAATATTTTTTCAGTTAACGGCATCCTTGAGCATTTTCCCTGCTTTGAACTTGGGAACCCGCGATGCCTTGATCTGTATCTTCGCCCCTGTCTGTGGGTTCTTCCCGGTGCGAGCGGCCCTCTCACCAACAGCGAAAGTACCGAATCCGACCAGTGCGACCTTGTCACCTTTTTTCATGGCTGCGGTAATCGATTCAATCACCGCCTTAAGCGCTTTCTCAGCCTCTGTTTTGGTCAACCCGGCTTTTTCTGCGATGGCATTTACAAGCTCGACTTTCGTCACGGTTCACCTCCAAGGATTTCAGGGCCACAGATCAAGAATTCCGACCTTTTATACAGAATCGAAAAACAAGTGTCAAGGAGATATTTTCAGTGTTCTTGCGAGCTTTTCAGTGCGACAGGGTATCTTCCGGAAGTATTTTTAACGAAGTTTCATCAATATTCCGAGGCGTCATTTTTAAAAGGGCGTTTTCCAACACCTCGTCCATATGGGCAACCGGAATAATTTCCAGGGCGTCAAGAACCACAGCGGGGATATCCTCCAGATTCTTCTCGTTTTCCTTGGGAATAAGAACCCTTTTCAGGCCCGCCCGCCGTGCCGCTAAAAGTTTTTCCTTTAAACCGCCGATCTCCAGAACCCGTCCCCGCAGGGTGATCTCTCCTGTCATGGCCAGATCGCGGTCAACGGCTTTCCCAGTCAATGCCGAAGCCAAGGCGGTCGCCATGGTGATCCCGGCTGACGGCCCATCCTTGGGGATGGCTCCTTCCGGAACATGGATGTGAATATCGACGCTCTGATAAAAACTCTTTTCAAGAGCCAATTCAGACCAGCGGGAACGCACATAGCTCAACGCGGCCTGGGCCGATTCCTTCATGACATCGCCCAGCTT
>JAFGOW010000159.1 GCA_016926265.1 Deltaproteobacteria bacterium
ATCGGCAAGATCGGGGACAAGGGGGTCTTCACCGGGGAACTCGAGGATCGGCTGCGGACCGGAGAGATCCAGCTCGCGGTGCACAGCGCCAAGGATCTCCCCTCCGCGCTTTCGGAAACCTTTGAAATCTGCGCCTTCGCGGAGCGCGAAGCGGCTCACGACGTGCTGCTCGGCTGCCGGCGGGGATTCGACCTCGACAACCCCCGGCTGCCGCTGCGGGCCGGATCCTCCTCGGTGCGGCGCACCGCGTTTCTGAGAAGGCTGTTTCCCCACCTGCAGGCGGTCCCTGTCCGCGGCAACCTCCAGACCCGCATCGCCAAGCTGAAGGGGGGCCTCTGCGATGTTTTGATGCTGGCGGGCGCCGGGGTGCGCCGCCTCGGCTATGAGCATCTGGTGGTCCGGGAATTTTCCACCGCCCTGATCCCGCCGCCGGCCGGGCAGGGGGCGATCGCCGTCGAGGTCTCCCGGCAGCTTCCGGCCGAGCGCCGCCGCCGCATCCGGGAGGCGGTCAACCACCCTGGCACCGAGCGGGCGGTGCTGGCCGAGCGCGCCTTTCTCGCCACCCTGCAGGGAGGGTGCAGCATCCCTGCCTTTGCCCACGCCGTCCTGGCCGGAGGGAGGCTGGTACTCGACGCCGGGGTCATCAGCCCGTGCGGGGAGCGTCTGGTCCGGGAGCGCGGCGAGGGGGATGCCGGCGATCCTCTGCGGCTGGGGGCGATGGTCGGGGAGCGGGTGCTGGAGCGTGGCGGGGCGGAGATTCTGCGGGAAATCAGGGAACAGGGGCGGGCGCCGCTCCGGTTTGGGGAGGATTGAAACGCCATGACGATCCGAATCGGTTTGGCGCAGCTCGACTGCGCCGCCGGCCAGGTCGAGGAGAATTGCCGTAAAATCGAGGACTACGCGCACCGCGCCGCGGCCCAGGGATGCGCGGCGGTGCTGTTTCCCGAGATGGCCGACACCGGTTACGAGATCGGCGTCATCCGGGAGCGGGCCAGCTCTTGGGAGGGGTTCCCGTTCCGGCGGGCGCAACAGGCCGCGGCAGTGGCGAAAATCCATCTGATCTGCGGCCTTTCGGAACGCGACGGAGCACGGATCTTCAACTCCCTGGCACTCTTTTCCCCCGCCGGCGCGCTGCTGGGGCGCTACCGCAAGGCCCATCTCTTCACCCCGGAGCCGGTGCGCGAGGAGCGCTGTTTCGCCCCCGGCGACGGCCTGACCACGGTCGATGCGGAGGGGATGAGGTGGGGGTTCTCCATCTGCTACGATCTCCGCTTTCCCGAGTTGTGCCGGGCGCTGGCCCTGCGCGGCGCCGAGGTGCTGGTCAACTGCAGCGCCTGGCCCCAGGTGCGCAGGGAGCATTGGCAGATTTTGTCGCAGGCGCGGGCGATCGAGAACCAGGCCTGGTTCCTGGCCGTCAACCGGGTCGGCGAGGACGGTGGCTTCCGCTTCGCCGGCTTGAGCCGCATCGTCGATCCCGAAGGGAAGGTGGTGGCCGAGGCCGCTCCCGACCGGGAGCAACTCCTGATCGGGGAGATCGATGGAGAGGCGGTCCGCCGCTGCCGCGCCAAGCTGCCGGTTTTTGCCTCGCGGCGCGGCGATCTTTACGGAAATCCCGGTCTTCCCGCCTGACTCCCGCCTTTGACTCCAAGTTCCCAAACGGGACGCGCCTGCTATAATGAAAAGCTGAAACGCGGCTTTCCCTGTTGGAAAATTTTCTATTGTTTCCTTTCGGTTATTATGGGTGTGAAATGGTGGCAGAGAAGCGGCAGCGGGTGGTGATCGAGTCGGTGACGCCGGAGATCGACGGCGGCCGTTTTCCCATCAAACGCGTCGAAAGGGAGGAGGTAACGGTCGAGGCCGATATCTTCGCCGACGGCCACGACCTCCTTTGCTGCCGGCTGCTGTACCGACGCGCGGAGGAGCCGGAGTGGGCCGAAGCGCCCATGACCCCCCTGGCCAACGACCGCTGGCGGGGGCGGTTCCGGGTGGCCGGGCTGGGGAGCTATCTCTATACCGTGACCGGCTGGATCGACCGTTTCGGCAGTTGGCGGCGGGATCTTCAGAAGAGGATCGCCGCCGGCCAGGATGTGGCCATGGAGCTGCTGATCGGCGCCGATCTGGTGGCGGCGGCGGGAAACCGCGCCGCCGGCGCCGCCGGCCGCCGCCTGCTGAAAAAAGCGGCGCTGCTCCGGTCGGCGCTGTTGCTGGAGGAACGTCTCTCCGCCGCCCTTGAGGGAGAACTGGCGGAGCTGATGGAACTCTGGCAGGAGCGGGCCTTCGCCACCGTCCGGGAACGGCCGCTGGAGGTGGTGGTGGACCGCGAGCGGGCCCGCTTCAGCACCTGGTACGAGCTGTTTCCCCGCTCCTGTACCAGCGATCCGGAGCGGCATGGCGCCTTTCGGGATTGTGAAGCGCGTCTTCCCGAGATCGCCGCCATGGGCTTTGACGTCCTCTACTTCCCCCCCATCCATCCCATCGGAACGACCCACCGCAAGGGGAAGAACAACGCCACCGCCGCGTTCCCCGAGGATGTCGGCTGTCCCTGGGCGATCGGCTCCGGGGAGGGGGGGCACAAGGCGATCCACCCGGCGCTTGGCACCCTGGAGGATTTCCGGCGCCTGCTCCGGAAGGCCCAGGAACAGGGCATCGAGATCGCCCTCGATCTGGCTTTCCAGTGCTCTCCCGACCATCCCTATGTCCAGGAGCGCCCCGAATGGTTCCGGCGCCGCCCCGACGGCAGCGTGCAATACGCCGAGAACCCGCCGAAAAAATACGAGGACATTTTCCCCTTGCATTTCGAGACCGACGCCTGGCGGGAGCTGTGGGAGGAGCTGAAGAGCGTCGTGCTGTTCTGGATCGGGCAAGGGATCCGCATCTTCCGGGTCGACAACCCCCACACCAAGCCGTTCCGTTTCTGGGAGTGGCTGATCCAGGAGATTCGGCGCGATTTCCCGGAGGTGCTGTTTCTCGCCGAGGCCTTCACCCGCCCCAGGGTGATGCACCATCTGGCCAAGCTCGGCTTCACCCAGTCCTATACCTACTTCGCCTGGCGCAACACCAAAGCCGAACTGGAGTCCTACTTCCTGGAGCTGACCCGGTCCGCGGGGCGGGAGTACCTGCGCCCCAATCTGTGGCCCAACACTCCCGACATCCTCACCGAATATCTGCAGATCGGCGGCCGTCCCGCTTTCATGGCGCGGCTGGTGCTGGCGGCGACGCTGGGAGCCAACTACGGCATCTACGGACCGGCCTTCGAGCTGTGTGAAAACCTCCCGATCCGTCCCGGCAGCGAGGAGTATCTCGATTCGGAAAAATACCAGATCCGGTGCCGGGATCTGACAGCGGCGCATTCGCTGCGCCCCTTCATCGCCCGCGTCAACCGCATCCGGCGCGAGAACCGGGCGCTGCGGCACGACTGGAACCTGAACTTCCATCCCATCGACAACGAGCAGCTGCTCTGCTACAGCAAGCGGACCGAAGACTGCGACGAGGTGATCCTGGTGATTGTCAACCTCGATCCCCATCACCGCCACGCCGGTTGGCTGGAGCTGCCGCTGGCCGAGTTGGGCTTGGAGGAGGGGAGCCCCTACCAGATGCACGACCTGCTGAGCGAGGCGCGCTTTCTCTGGAACGGGCCGCGCAACTACGTGGAGCTCGACCCCCGCGTGATGCCGGCCCATATCTTCCGGCTGCGCCGCAAGCTGCTGACGGAACGGGATTTCGACTATTACCTGTGACTCGAGGGGAAAAAAGACGTAACTATTCACTTTCGGGAAGATCTTTTACCGCAAGATCGCAAGGACGCAAAGAAGGAAGAAAAAAGGGAGGGTTTCCTTTGCGCCCTTGGCGTCTTGAGTGAGCTTGAGCGAACCGGCGTGAGATCAAAGACCTTGGCTCACGCGACGACGCGACGACGCGAAGAAAGGCGAAAAGCGAATTAACAGGGATGAAGGGGATGGAAATGGATAGTCCCTAGTCCTTTGTCAATTGTCATTGGTTGAGACCCTTATTTTCTTGAAAGTATCCACCACACTTCACATTCAGGGGTGATTCTTCAGGCAGCGCTACCGTTCAAGGAAATCGAAAACCCTGGATTCCCGATAAAAGCCTTCGGGAATGACCCTTTGGTTATTTCAGCTGTCATCCCCGAATGGTTCTGTCGGGGATCCAGATTTTTTGGGTTTGGGTTCCCCGCCCGTGGACAGGGTGGAAATCAGCCTTTTCCGCAGGCTGAACAGTTACATTTTCTTTTCGTGTCTTTTCGTGGCAAAAAAACCAAGGGTCAGCCACGGAACCACACGAAATAAAATCCTAATACCTGTCCCACGCGACGACGCGACGACGCGAAGAAGGACCAAGACCAAAAAATGGGGTTTGGAAAAAACCTCACCTCTTTTGGTTTCCTTTGCGTCCTTCATGTCCTTGAGCGAGCGCCGCGAGCGGGCGGTGAAACAGGGTCTTGCCTCACGCGAAGACCCCAAAAACGCCAAGAGAGGCTGCCAAAAACGGCTTGATAGGACAAACGCGATGTCTGCGGAGATTGTGAATAGGTTCAAAGAGACGAAGGATTCGAGAATGGCGATCAAGAGGGAGAAAAAGACGGCACCTTTTCCGGAGAACCCGCTCTGGTTCAAGGACGTCGTCATCTACCAGTTGCACGTCAAGGCGTTCTACGACAGCGACGGCGACGGCGTCGGCGATTTCCGGGGGCTGTCGCAGAAGCTCGACTATCTCCAGGATCTCGGGGTGACGGCGATCTGGCTGCTCCCCTTCTGCCCGTCGCCGCTCAAGGACGACGGCTACGACATCGCCGACTACACCGACGTCCACCCCGCCTACGGCACCATCCGGGATTTCCGGTTGTTCCTGCGCGAGGCCCACGCCCGAAGCCTGCGGGTCATCACGGAGCTGGTCATCAACCACACCTCGGACCAGCACCCCTGGTTCCAGCGCGCCCGGCGCGCCAAGCCGGGGAGCAAATGGCGGGATTACTACGTCTGGAGCGACACCCCGGACCGGTTCCGAGACGCCCGCATCATCTTCACGGATTTCGAGACCTCCAACTGGACCTGGGACCCGGTTGCCCAATCCCACTTCTGGCACCGCTTCTACTCCCACCAGCCCGATCTCAACTTCGACAATCCCCTGGTCAAAAAGGAGATCTTCCGGCTGCTCGACTTCTGGTTCGGGATCGGGGTGGACGGCCTCCGCCTCGATGCCGTCCCCTATCTCTTCGAGCGGGAAGGGACCAACTGCGAGAACCTCCAGGAAACCCACGCTTTTCTGAAGGAGCTCCGCGCCTATGTGGACAGCCGCTACCGCGACCGCATGCTGTTGGCCGAGGCCAACCAGTGGCCCGAGGACGCCGCCGCCTATTTCGGCCGCGGCGACGAATGCCACATGAACTTCCACTTTCCCCTGATGCCGCGGCTTTTCATGGCGCTGCGCATGGAGGACCGCTACCCGGTCATCGACATCCTCGACCAGACTCCCTCCATCCCCGCCACCTGCCAGTGGGCGATCTTTCTCCGCAACCACGACGAACTGACCCTGGAAATGGTCACCGACCGGGAACGGGACTACATGTACCGCCATTACGCCCAGGACCCGCGGATGCGGATCAATCTCGGCATTCGCCGGAGGCTGGCGCCGCTGCTGGGCAACCACCGACGCCGCATCGAGCTGATGAAGAGCCTGCTCTTTTCGCTCCCCGGCACCCCGATCCTCTACTACGGGGATGAGCTGGGGATGGGGGACAACATCTACCTCGGTGACCGCAACGGGGTGCGGACTCCGATGCAGTGGAGCGCCGACCGCAACGGCGGCTTCTCCCGCGCCAATGCCCAGAGCCTCTACCTGCCGCTGATCACCGACCCCGAATACCATTACGAGACCTACAACGTCGAGGCCCAGCAGGCCAACCGCCACTCCCTGCTGTTGTGGATGAAGAAACTGATCTCGGTCCGCAAGCAGCTCAAGGCCTTCGGCAACGGCTCTATCGAATTCCTGCTGCCGGAAAACAACAAGATCCTGGCCTTCATCCGCGCCTTCGAACAGCAGCGGATCCTGGTGGTGGCCAACCTCTCCCGCTTTCCCCAGTACGTTCAGCTCGATCTGGCCGCCTACCAGGGATTGCGCCCGGTGGAGGTGTTCGGGCGCACCGAATTCCCGGTGATCCGTGACGCCCCTTACGTCCTGAGCCTGTCGCAGCATTCGTTCTTCTGGTTTTCGCTGGAATTGTGCGAGGAGGAGGCGATCCAGCGGACCATGGACCGGATCACGGTGACGATGAAGGCGATTCCGGTGGCCGGCGGTTGGGAGGCGGTCTTCGAGGAGGAGCCGGTGGCGACTCTGGAAGCGGCCCTGCGGAAGTACGTGAAAACCCGCCGCTGGTTCCGGGGCAAATCCAAGAGCATCAAGAGTCTCCGGATCACGGAAACGGTGCCGATGCCTTTCGAGGCGTGTCCGGGATACGCGGTTTTCTTCCAGGTGGCCTACGAGGAGGGGGAGGATGAGCTCTATCTGCTCCCCATGGCCTACGCTCCCCAGAAAGCGGCGGAGGAAAAGTTGCAGGGGAGCGGCCAGCCCGCCATCGCCCTGCTGGAATTGGTGGAAAACCAGGAAAAAGGCTGGCTCTACGACGCTCTGCTCGACAAGGAGTTCTGCCGAAACCTGCTGGAGCTGATGGTCCAGCGCCGCCGACTGAAGGGGAGGACCGGGGTTTTCAAGGCTTTCGCCCGCAAGTCGGTGCGGCTTATGAGCGGTTCCGGCGAGCTGCCCTTGGAGCCGCGGCTGCTGGGGGCCGATCAGAGCAACACCTCCATCGTGTTCGGGGACGCCTTCATCCTGAAGGTATTCCGCCGCATCGATATCGGCATCAATCCGGATCTCGAACTCGGCGCTTTCCTGACCGAGATGGGCTATTCCAACACGCCGCGGGTCAGGGGCGATCTTCAGTTCCTGTTCGAGGATGGCGAAGGGGCCTGCCTCGGCATCCTGCATGAATTCATCCCCAACCAGCGCGACGCCTGGAGCTACACCCTCGACATCCTGGGCGACTACCTGGAGCGGGTGCTGACCCTGCCGGCGCCGGTGCAGAAGGAATGCCCCGCCGCCGTCAGTATTTTCAAGACCTCGCCCGAAGCGCTGCCGGCCGCAGTCGCCGATCTGATCGGCCCTTACCGGGAGCCGGCGCGGCTGCTGGGGCAGCGGGCCGCGGAGCTGCATCTGGCGCTGGCCTCGGACTCCGGGCGGCCCGAATTCGCTCCCGAGACGATGTCACCGTTCTCCCAGCGTTCCCTCTATCAGTCGATGCGCAACCTGACCATCGGCGCCTTCCAGGCGCTGCGCCGTAGGCTCCGGATGCTGCCGGAGCCGATCCAGGAGGAGTCACGGCGCACCCTGGAGCGTTACGGCGAGATCATGGAGCGTTTCAGCTTCCTCAAGGAGCGCCGCCTCACGGCCCGCATCATCCGCTGCCACGGCGATTTTCACCTCGGGCAGGTCCTGCACTCCGGCAAGGATTTTATCGTCATCGACTTCGAGGGGGAGCCTTCCCGGACCTTGGGGGAACGGCGTGCCAAGCGCTCGCCCCTGACCGACGTGGCGAGCATGATCCGTTCCTTCAGCTACGCCGCCCACAGCGCCCTGCTGCAACATGCTTCCATCCGGCGCGAGGACATCGCCGTCCTGGAGCCGTGGGCCGAGGTCTGGTATCAGTGCGTCAGCGCCGTGTTCCTCAAGTCCTATCTGGAAACCGCCGGCCAGGCGCCCTTTGTCCCCCAGGACGGCGAAGAACTGCGGATCTTTTTGGAGGCCTTTCTGCTCGAGAAGGCGATCTACGAACTCGGCTATGAGCTCAACAACCGCCCGGACTGGACCATCATCCCGCTGCGGGGCATCGAGAACATCCTCGACGATTTTTCCCATGGGACCCAGGGGTAGCCCCCTATTTTTCAGGAGCGTGCCATTTTGAAACCGCGATACGACGTCAGCCTCTTTTCCGACTACGACATCTTTTTGTTCAAGAAAGGGAGCCATCTGCGTCTTTACGAGCGGCTCGGCGCCCATCCCTTCCGGTCCGAGGAGGGGACGAGTGGCTGCTGTTTCGCGGTCTGGGCGCCCAATGCCCGCGCCGTTTCGGTCATCGGCGATTTCAACGGCTGGCGGGCTGAAGCCCATCCCCTGGCGGAGCGCTGGGACGGCTCCGGGATCTGGGAGGTCTTCATCCCCGGCCTTGGGCCGGGGGCGCTCTACAAATACCAGATCGTTTCCCAAGAGGGGGAGTACCGGGTCCAGAAGAGCGATCCCTTCGCCTTTTTCTGCGAGACCCCGCCCCGCACCGCCTCGGTGGTCCGGGATCTGGCCTACGAATGGGGGGACGAGGGCTGGCTCCGGGAGCGCGCCTCCCGCAACGGTTTGGCCGCTCCGATCTCCATCTACGAACTCCACCCCGGCTCCTGGCGGCGGGTTCCGGAGCAGGGGATGCGCCCCTTGAACTACCGGGAGCTGGCC
>JAFGOW010000160.1 GCA_016926265.1 Deltaproteobacteria bacterium
AAGGCTTCGTAGGCCGGTTTTTCCACCAGCAGCCGCTTGACCGAGACGCAGTGCCGGCCGTCGTGGGCAAAGGCGCCGTAGAGCGCGGCCCGCGCCGCCCGTTTCAGATCGGCGTCGGCAAAGACGACCATGGCGTCCTTGCCCCCCAGTTCCATGATCACCGGAATCATCCGCTCCGCGGCCAGGCGGTAGACGGCCTTGCCGCCGGTTGCGCCGCCGGTGAAAAAGATCAGATCGGGTCCGGCGGAAACCAGTTCCGCGGCGGTCTCCGGCCCTCCCTCCGCGAGCTCCAGCAGCGGCGGCGGAAAACCGGCCTCGGCAAACAGCTTCCGCAACAGGGCCGCGACTCTGGGAGTGCGCTCGGAAGGCTTGAGGATCACGGCGTTGCCGGCCAGCAGCGCGGTGGCGGCGGGCAGCAGCGAAAGCTGGAAGGGGTTGTTCCACGGCGCCACGACCAGCACCGCGCCATGGGGGTGGTGGCGGACCTCGGCCCGGCTCCCGGCAAAGAGCAGCGACCCGGAACGGCGCTCGGGGCTGAGGATGCGGGGGGCCTGGCTCTCGTTGTACCTCAGGATCTCCAGGGTGGGGAGCAGGTCGGTGACCAGGGCCTCGGTCCGGACCTTGCCGGCGTCCCGGCCCACGGCGTCGAGAATCTCTTCGCGGCGCGCCACGATCAGGTGGCGGAGAGCGGCGAGCCGTGCGACGCGGTCGCCCAGGGAACGCTCCGCCCACTCGCTGGAGGCCTCCCTGGCCCGCTGCATGACGTCGGAATATCCATTGAAAGAGGAATCCACGGACGGCCCCCGGTAAAGGACGGAACGCTATAGCCATTTATACTGGGGGAGGGCCGCCCTGGCAAGCCGGATTTCCAAAAAACGAACGCGGCCCGGTCCGCTTCCAGGGGGAAAAGCGGCACCTCCTATGAGCCTGTCGTGCCGCGGAGCCCACTGATCGCTTCGCTGCGCTGCGATCCCGGCTGCCACGGCGCCCAGCCGAGCCCGGAGAAGAAGCGTTGCAGCGAGCTGTCGAGCTCGACCAGCGGGCTTTGGTCCAGCGTTTTCAGCAGCTCCGCCACCTCGCGCCGCTGGTCCACGATGTAGCCCCGTTTTTTCTCGTAGAAGACCTCGAGTTCCTCCAGGGCGCGTTTCTTGCGGAACTGGTCGTTGAGAATATTGGCGTCCTTCTGGCTCTCCTCGTACCAGCCGAGGAAATTGCGGGGCAGGTCGGCGATGGAGGTGACCGGGGAATGCCCGGCGATGCCCGATTGGACGTCGGTGGGGATGGAGCCGGACCAGCTGATGTAGTTTTTGATGATCGACTTGAAGACGTTGGCGGAGAGGATGCCGCGGAGGTCGGCGAGTTCCTTCTGGACCTGGCCCAGGGCCTCGTTGACGATGGTGTAGGCCTCTTTCCATTTCTCCATCATGAACCGCAGCCGCAGGCGCCGGATCATGGCGTCGTCCGTGGCCAGTCCCCGGAAGCTGATCCGGGAAGCGCCGGGGCCCGAGCCGAGGTGTTGGCGGAGGTCGCCGACCTCGGCGCGGACGGTTTCGAGCTGGCGCCGGGCCAGGGGGTAGCGGCCGGCCAGGAGGTTGGCGCCGGCTTCGGTCAGGTAGCGGTCGAGCCGTTCCAGGGCCTGGCGCAGCCGGAAGGTTTCGGCCCCGGAAGCGAGAATGTAGCGGGAGTCGAACCAGGCGTCGGAGGGGAGGGCGACCCAGTAATCGAGGGTCGCGGGGGTGATGTGTTTGTTCAGCGGCTGTTCCGCCCACCAGTAACGGGTGCCCTCGCCGTGGTCCTTGGCTCCGTAATTCAGGCCCAGCTGCCGGGTCAGGGTGGTGGTGACCCGGGCCTTGATCCGGCCGTCGTTCTGAAGCCGTCCCTCGATCACGCCCCGGTAGAAGAAGCGCATCACCGCGCCGCCGGGAAAATCGGGGCCGTAGTCGCCGGGATCCCGGAGATAGACCGATTCCGACTGCTGCTCTCCCCGCAGGATGCCGCCGCGGAAGGTTCCCTCCATGCGGGTGGCGGTCACCCATTTCACGGTCCCTTTGGAATCCGGTTTGGGGATGAAATCGGTGCGTTGCCAGGAGGCGCTGACCCGCTCCCCGTCGAAGTGGTATACTACGGCATCCTGCTTTTGGTACTGGGTGTGAACGGCCGGGACCACCTCCACGGAAAAGCTCCGGGGCAGGGCCCGGCCTTCAACGTATCCGGCAAGGCCGATGCCGATCAGCGGCGGCAATAACAGCGCGGTCAAGCGATGGGAGGGTGATGACATGGGAACCCCTTTCCTGCAACGGGTTTGCGGCCGGAAACGGCGGCGCCGGTCCAAAATGTTTCAACTCAAAGCAATTTCCATTTTTGACACGAATCGGCCATTTTTTCAAGTGAAGGGGCGGCGGTTCGATTCCAGAGGGAAAGGGTGCGATGGCGAGGTGGTTTCTGCTCCCCGGCATGGGGGCCTCCGCGGCGATGTATCAGGATTCCTGATAGTGGTCAGGTCTTGTCTTTTGACATCCGTTGCCGGACCCGGTGCGCCCGGTCTTTTGAGAAATCCTTTTGCCCTGGCGGTTGAGAAGGGGGATTATGGATTGACAGGGAGTGCCGGCTATCCTATAAAAAGTACTAATTTTTTTTGACGGCTGCTCCAGATAGAGCGATGTGGCCCTTCGTCGTGGGGACTTTCGGGTTTTTCGCCCGGTTTCGCCCTGGAAAGGATTTGAAATCAGATGACGGTTGCAAAATGGGTAATCGGCCTGGCGATGCTGGCATTTTTGGCCGGCCCCGGACTCGGATGGGCGGATGAGACCGCCGAGGCCGGCAGGAAGATCATGAAGGCCGGCAGGGACGCCGTGGTGAAGGTCGAGGTCGTGATCCAGAGCAAGTGGGTGATGAACGGCGTCGAGATGGAGAACCAGGAGTTCAAGAGCGAGGTGACGGGCACCGTTCTCGACCCCTCGGGGCTGGTGCTGGTCTCGCTGACGGCCATCGACCCTTCCAAATTCATGGAGAACCTGATGCCGGACGGCGGCCGCGACATGAAGATGGAAATGAAGCTCGATCTCAAGGGTGTCAAGCTGATATTGCCCGACGAGACCGAGCTGGATGCGAAGGTGGTGTTGCGCGACCGGGATCTGGACATGGTGTTTCTCCTTCCCAAACAGAAGCCACCGAAGGCGATGGCCTTTGTCGACATGAACCGGCAGTCGCGTCCGGCGATCATGGATGAGATTGTGATTCTGGGCCGGCTCAGCAAGGTGGCCAATCATGCTCCGAGCATCCTGGCCTCCCGGATCTCCGCTCTGGTGTCGAAGCCGCGCCCCTTCTACATTCCGCAGGCGGCGGGAGACGGCATGGAAAACAACGGCACGCCCGTCTTCACCCTGGACGGCCAGGTGGCGGGAGTGATCCTGATGCGGATTTCGAAGACCGAGGGGGCGGGCGGTTTCGGTGCCATGATGGGTGGGGCCGGAGCGATGGGCATTACCACGGTCATCATGCCGGCGGCCGAGATTCTGGAAGCAGCCAAGCAGGCCCTGGCCCTTCAGTCGAAGGAATAGAGGGTTTTATGGGATGGTCGGATATTTTCGCGGCATTGTTCAAAAGATTGCCGATTCTATGTGTTTTAGCGATGACGTCCTGGGCCGCGGCAGGGCAGGACCCGCTCCGGGAGGCCATTGACCACGCCGTTTCCAGGGTCAAGCCGGCGCTGGTTCAGATTCGGGTGGTGACTGTCGATTACCCGGACGGGCGGGAAAAGAAGAGCGAGGCCTACGGCAGCGGCGTCATCATCAGCAAAACCGGTTTCGTGGTGACCAATCACCATGTGGCCGGGCATCCGGCGCGGCTGTTCTGCATCTTGTCCAACCGGGAGGAGCTCGAGGCGGAGTTGGTCGGAACGGACGCCCTGTCGGACATTGCGGTACTGCGGATCAAGGCCAGGACGCCGCGGGAATTTCCCTTCGCGGTGTTCGGCGATTCCTCCCTGGTCCAGGTGGGGGACCGGGTGCTGGCCATGGGCAGTCCCGTCTCCATCTCCCAGTCGGTGACGCTCGGGATTGTCAGCAACACGGAAATGATTCTGCCGCGGATGCTGGAGAGATTCGGCTTCCGCATGATGCTGGACGGGGAGGACGTCGGCTCGCTGGTGCGCTGGATCGCGCACGATGCGGCCATCTATGGCGGCAATTCCGGTGGCCCCCTGGTCAACCTGCGCGGCGAAGTCATCGGCGTCAACGAGATCAGTCTGGGCCTGGCCGGCGCCATTCCGTCCAACCTCGCCCGCTCGGTGGCCAACCAGATCATCGAGCAGGGGGCGGTGACGCGGGCCTGGCTGGGGCTGAAAATCCAGCCGCAGCTCAAACACGCCAAGCCGGGCGCGGGGGCGCTGGTGAGCGGTGTGATCGGTGGCTCCCCGGCGGAACGGGCCGGGTTCCGGTCGGGGGATCTCCTGATGGCTCTCGATGGCCGGGAGGTGGAGGTGCGGTTCCGGGAGCAGCTCCCTCTGTTCCAGCAACAGCTGGCGGAACTGCCGGTGGGCCGTGAAACCGAGGCCTTGGTGCTGAGGAAGGGGCACAGGAAGGTGCTGAAGGTCACGGCCGTGGCGCGGCAACCGAAGGAGCTGAAGACCTTTGAATTGAAGGAATGGGGGATGGCGGTGCGGAACATCTCCTTTTTGGCCGCCAAGGAGATGAAGCGCGACGGCACCGACGGTGTTCTGGTCATGTCCATCCGGCCCGGCGGACCTTGCGGGGAGGCCAAACCGCCCATCGGGCCGGGTGACATCCTGATCGCCCTGGATGGGAAGCCTCTCCGCAATGGCGAGGAACTGGCGGGATTCACCCGGCGCATCACGGAAAACCGCGAGGAACCGGCGCCGGTTCTGGTCGAATTCGAACGGAAGGCGGAGCGGTACCTCACCGTGGTGAGGGTGGGCAATCAGGAAATGGAAGATCCGGGGATGGAGCGCAAAAAAGCCTGGCTTGATGTCTCGACCCAGGTTCTTACCCGGTCGCTGGCCGAGAGGCTGGGCCTGCCGGGCCGCACCGGAGTGCGCCTCACCGGGATTTACAAGGGTGGCAGCGCGGAAAAGGCGGGGTTGCGGGTCGGTGATCTGATCGTCGCCATCGATGGCGAGAAGATCCCCGCTTCCAATGACCGCGACCGGGAGGTTTTTCCGGCCATGCTGCGGCAGCGCGACATCGGGCAGACCGTCACGCTGGAGGTGATCCGCGACGGCCGGGAATCGGTCGTGAAGGCGCAACTGGTGCGGGCTCCGATGCTGGCGCGGGAGATGAGGAAATATCGCAACGAGGCTTTCGAGTTCACGGTCCGCGACATCGTTTTTCTCGACAAGGCGGACAACAAATGGGAGCCTTCGCAGCGTGGGGTTCTGGTCGAGAACGTGGTGACGGGCGGCTGGGCCTCCATCGGCAACCTGAACAACGGCGATCTGATCCTGGAGGTGGCGGGAGCGGAGGTTGACGGCCTCGGGTCTTTTAAAAAAGCCATGAAACGGATCGAGGAGGAGAGGCCGCAATCGGTGGTGTTCCATGTGCTCCGGGGCATTCATCGCCTCTATGTCGAACTTGAGCCGGATTGGGACGGAAGCAGGTAAGCGCCGAGCCCCGCGATTCAAAAAATAGCCTTTTGAGCATTTTTGATCAATTTCGATCGTTTCCCCGTATAATTTTTAACCGGAACGTGAAAAGGAGGGAAAACCATGTGGAATTGGGCAAAAATTTTTATCGTGTCTGGATTTATGCTGCTGGCGAGCTGCGGCGGCGGGGCAAAAATTGCGGGTTCTGGAAACAAGTATTTGGCTCATAATCTATGGTTTGAAGGAAAAGAGTATATTTACTGTGTGAATTATAAAAAGGGGAATATTATACCGGCCGGCACCGAAGTCAAAAATATTCGATTCGGAAGCCACAGAAGATACAAAACGATTGAGTTCAACGCTGTTTCCAGCGAAGGCGAAAAAACTTTTATCATCATGTGGAATCCTAAATTTCATAAGAATTCAAAGATTGAGAATTATGCGAAAGTTCTTTTTACGGATTTGAATTTTTATGATCTTACTAATGGTTTGACATCAGAGGAAATCGAGGCGATTAAAAAAGGCCAGTTGATAAATGGCATGAGTAAAAAAGCTGTTAAAATCGCCTGGGGGCCGCCTCCCGAACATCTGGTTTTTGATTTGAATAACGATCAATGGATTTATCTGACTTCGAAATTTGTCACCAAAACCCTATATTTTAAAGATGGGAAAACCGTAGATGTTCACAAGCGCAAATGACCTTATCCCAATCCGGGAACCTGGATGGGAACAAGTCCTGTTTCCATGACGGATGCGCGTTTAAAAAGCACAATTCCAGGAGCCTTCGGGGTTCATCGGTACGAATGAACTCTTACCCCCCATGCTGTACGGAGGAATCATGACCGCTGTTCTCGTTCTGCTGGGAGTAATCGCCTTTCTGGTGGTCTTCGTCATCGGTCTCTACAACAACCTGGTGACGCTGAGAAACCGCTTCAAGAACGCCTTCGCCCAGATCGATGTCCAGCTGAAGCGCCGCTACGATCTAATTCCCAACCTGGTGGAGACAGCCAAGGGCTACATGAAGCATGAGCGCGAAACCCTCGACGCGGTGATCCAGGCCCGGAACGGCGCCTTCAACGCCAGCAACCAGGCGGCCCGGAATCCCGGTGATGCTGCCGCCATGCAGGGGCTGGCCAACGCCGAAAGCGCCTTGAGCGGAGCCCTGGGTCGCCTTTTTGCCCTGTCGGAGGCCTACCCCGATTTGAAGGCCAACCAGAACATGCTGGCGCTGCAGGAGGAGCTGACCTCGACGGAAAACCGCATTGCCTTTGCCCGCCAGGCCTTCAACGACGCCGTCACCAGCTACAATACCGGGCGGGAGAAATTTCCCAACAACCTGATCGCCAACCTGTTCCATTTCGCCCCGGCCGACCTGCTGGAGGCGACCGAGACCCCCGAAGAGAAAAAGGCGGTCAAGGTTTCTTTCTGACCCTGTGAAAACCTGCAGGCGCTGAGGGCGTCCCATGGATTTTTTCGCTCAGCAGGATCAGGCCAGGACGCGGACCGGCAGGCTGGTGGCCCTTTTCATCCTGGCTGTGGTGTCGGTGATTCTCTCGGTCTATGCCGCGGTCATGACGGGCATCGCGATCGGTTCCACCGCTCCCGCCGCCGGTTTGTTCAACCCCCGGCTGTTTCTGGTCATTGCGGGGATCACCTGCGCGGTCATAGGTCTCGGCACCCTCATGAAAATGGCCGCCATCTCCAAAGGGGGCGGCTATGTGGCGGAAAGCCTCGGCGGCCAGCCGCTCAACCCCGCCACCCAGGATCCCGATCGACGGCGGCTTCTCAACGTGGTGGAGGAGATGGCCCTGGCCGCGGGGGCGCCGGTGCCGCCGGTTTATGTTCTGGAGAATGAAGAAGGCATCAACGCCTTTGCCGCCGGTCTTTCTCCCAGCGACGCGGTCATCGGGGTCACGAAGGGGTGCCTGCGGCAGTTGAACCGGGAGGAGTTGCAGGGGGTGATCGCCCACGAGTTCAGCCATATCCTCCATGGCGACATGCGGCTCAACCTCCGGCTGATGGGTTTTCTCGGCGGCATCATGGGCATCGCCACCGTCGGCGAAATAATTCTCCGGGGCGGCAGGTTCCGCAGCTCCGACCGGAACGGCAAGGGCGGCGCCCAGATCATGGCCGTCGCCCTGCTGCTGCTGGTCATCGGCTATGTCGGGGTGCTGGTCGGCCGTCTGATCCAGAGCGCGGTCTGCCGCCAGCGCGAATATCTGGCCGATGCTTCCGCGGTCCAGTTCACGCGTAGCACCGGCATCGCCTTGGCTCTCAAGAAAATCGGCGGCTTTGCTTCCGGCACCAGGATCCAAGCCCCCGCCGCCGGCGAGGCCTGCCACCTCTTTTTCGGGCAGGCCATCCGTTCCCTGTTCGCCACCCATCCGCCTCTTATCGACCGCATCCGCAGAATCGAGCCCGGTTTTTCCGGGGATTTCCAGGCCGCGGCCGCCATCGCGCCGGCGCACCCGGGCGCCGACGTTGCGGGGCGTCTCGGCCTGGCTCCGCAGGGAGGGGCCGGCCCGGTGGCCATCGAAGCCCATACGGTGATGAACCAAGTCGGCGGCATCTCCTCCCAAAGCGTGGCTTACGGCGCGGCTCTTCTCGCGGCGATTCCCGCGCCGGTCAAAAAGGAGACGGAGGATCTCTTCGGTGCCTGGGCGGTGGTCTGCGCGCTGTTGCTTGATTCGGACCCCGAGGCGCGAAAGGGGCAGCTTGAAGCTTTCCGGGGCGCGGCCGCGCCCGAACTCCTGCACCATTTGGAGACCGTGGCCCCCGAGGTGCTTTCTTTGGCGCCGGAACTGCGGCTGCCGGTTCTCGACCTCTGCCTGGCCGCCTTGCGGCAGATGTCTCCGGAGCAGTTTGTCCTCTTCAAAAAACAGCTTCGGCACCTGGTGGCTTCCGACAACAAGCTGACCTTTTTCGAATTCATCCTCCAGGAGGTTGTCGATCACCGGTTGCGGGGCGCTTTTGCCGGCGGCGTACCGAAAATTCTCTATAAAAATTTGGCGCCCTTGGCCGGACCGGCCGCCCTGTTGCTGACGGCCCTGGCCAGGGCGGGGCATCGGGAGCGGCAAGCGGCGGAAACGGCCTTTCGGGCGGCGGTGGCTGCCCTGCCGCTGGCCGGGGACCGGCTGGTCATGGCGGAAAAGGTCTCTTTCAGCGGACTTCATGAGGCGCTGGAAGGTTTTTCCCGGACCTCCTTCGGGGTCAAACGGACGCTTTTCGAGGCTTGCTGCCAGTGCGTTTTTTACGACGGCCGGGTTTCCGTCAGCGAAGCGGAGTTGTTGCGGGCCGTGGCCTATGCCGTCGATATCCCGGTGCCGCCGCTCCTCGCTTCGGCCACGATCCGATAAGGAGGGTTGTTGGGATTTTCTGCTGGGGACCCAATTTTATGGTTGAACGGCATGAAGGAAACCGGCGCCACATGGTCTCCTTCGAGGCCATCGCGCTGGCGGGGACGGATCATTTTCCGATGCTGAACCGACCGGATGAATTCAACCGCGCCCTGGAAAAGGCCATCGGCCTGATTTCCCGAGGGAACCGCAAAGCCCTCTGAGTTTTGTCCGCTACAGCAGCCATTCGATGGGCAGCCACGACAGCAGGGTGATGCCGGCGCGTTTCCAGAAGCCACCGCCCGGTTCCGTGTCATGGCGGATGAGTTGTCCCCCGCGGTGTTCGAACCAGAGCAGACGCCCCCCCCTGGAAAGACGGACTTCATAGGCGATGGCCGGGATCTGGTCATTGAAAGCGGCCTCGATCTCCCTGGCCAGGGCCGGGCTTTCGATGACGAAGCCCAGTTCTGTGTTCAGTTGCGCCGAGCGGGGATCGAAATTGAAGGACCCGACGAAGATGCGGGCGCGATCCACCGAAAAGGTTTTGGCGTGGAGGCTCGATCCGGAACTGCCGAAGGGGCCAACGCGTTTCTTCCTCCGCCTTTTCGGAAGTTTCCGGTGAAGCTCGAAAAGCCGCACGCCGGCTTTTAAAAGCGCTTTGCGCCGTTTCGCGTAGCCGGCGTGAACCACGGCGACATCGGTGGCATCCAGGGAATTGGTGAAGACCTTGATCCGCACCCCGCGCAGGGAAAGGGTCGAAAAGGCCGACACGCCGGCGGCGGTGGGGACGAAATAGGGAGAGATCAGTTCCAGGTCGGAAACCGGGTCGCCGATCACCTCCCCAAGCTGATAGGCGAGCGTGCTTTCGGGGGCCGCCAGCCCCAGCCCCTTGCCGGGATCGTCGCAGACCATGCGGGTCACGGCCCATTCCAACTCCAGCTTTCCTTCCAGCAGTCGGTGGATGAAGGGCAATTGGGAGATCGCCGCCATGTAGGCTGCCGCGGCCGGTTCCCGTTCCACCCGGCCGGCCTTGGCCGCCAGTTCCTCGATCCGGGACGGCGCGGCGGGTGGCAGAATCCCGTCGGCGGGAAAGGACGACCCGCAGCCCCAGTAGCGGTCGAACTCCTGGGACAGCTCGCGGACCACGGGTCCCAGCGCCATCACATCCAGATCGGCAAAGATCAGACCTTCCTTGGCGCCGAAATATTCGTCCCCGATATTGCGCCCCCCGACGATGGTGACTTGGTTGTCCGCGGTGAACGATTTGTTATGCATGCGCCGGTTGACGCGGGAAAAGTCGGTGAGGAAATCGAGCCCCCGCAGCCTGCGGAAACGGAACGGGTTGAAGAGTCGGACTTCGATGTGGGGATGGCTGTGAAGAGCGGCCAGCGTGGCGTCGAGGCCGGAGCTGTTGTGATCGTCCAGTAGCAGCCGGACGCGGACGCCGCGGTCGGCCGCGGCGTGAAGGGCCTCGAACAGCAGGGTGCCGGTCACATCGGTCCGCCAGATGTAATACTGGATGTCGAGGGTACGTTCGGCGGTCTGCGCCAGAACGATGCGGGCCGCGAAAGCGTCGTGAGGGTCGGCCAGCGGGAAGATCCCTGTTTTGCCTGGATGGGCACGAAGCAGGGGGGCAAGGGCTTCCCCCATGCGGGTTTTTCGCGCCTCGGCTCCCGGAAGGGATGTGGAAGGGGTTTTTTTTATTTGTTTCCGCAAGGGGCAACGGTCTCCGGTTTAACCTGGGGCTGGGCCATCATTTGGATGAGGTGGCGTTCCTTTCCCGGGTGGTTTTCTGGTCCTGATAAAAAAACGTTTTTTTGCTCGCCTTCAAGCGGCCCCATGGATGGGACCAGTTTAAAACCTGAAATTCAGCGGAGAAACAACAGTATTCCCGCCCGGCTGCCCTTCTTTCGCCTGAGGTTCATCAAGAGCGGGGCTTTCCAAAAAAACATTTGCCATGTTCGTTTTTGCCGATTATCCTATTCTTCTTAAATCTAATTTATAAAACAAATCCATTTTTATTTTTTATAAAATGCCTGGAGCACTTTTCCGGCAACCGGGTCCGGTATCCCGGCTCATCAGGGACTGAGCCATTAGGAGGTGGCCATGGGGATGAAGCATTATGACTGGGGGGACCGCCGCTATCCCTGCCGTTGGCTGGCGGAATCCAACGGCACCGGGTTCTGGATGCCCGACCGCCAGGAAATCATCACCCAGTTTTTCACCCGCTATCTGTTCTTCGCTCTGGCCGTTCTCTATTTTTCCTCAATGGAATCGGTGGCGGAGCTGCTTTTTGGCCTGGAGTGGGTGCTGTTTGCGCAGGTGGTCTATTTTCTCATCACCAGTTGGTTCTTTCATCTCGCTCTGAAGGAAGTGACCCTGAAGACCATCCGCTTCACCATGGCAGCCGATCTTTTGAATGTCGCCCTCTGTCTGATACACGATCCCTACCCGATTCCCCCGGCGGCGATGGGGTTCTTAATGGTATTGTTGGGCAATGGCTTGCGCTACGGCATGCGCATTTTTTCCGAGGTGCTGGGGGGCGCCGTCTTTTGCATGGCCTTTTGCTTCGCCCTGCGTTATCGCCTGGGCGGCTTCCCGATCAACGCCGGGGTGGTCTTTTTCGGAATTTTCTGGGTTACCCTGGCCGTTTACGCCTACATTCTGATGGGGCGCATCGAGAGACAGCGGCATCAGCTCGATTTCCGCAGCCGCTATGATGCCCTGACCGGTCTGCTCAATCGCCACGGCGTGATCGCCGCGGCGGAGCACATCCTGAGAGGGGATGCCACAGAGATGGCCGCCACCGTGCTGTTTGCCGATCTGGATAATTTCAAGGCTGTCAACGACCGTTATGGGCATAACGTCGGGGACCGGGTGCTGGTCGAATTCGGGCAGATTTTCTGCGAATCGGCCGAGGTCGGGGTCTGCGGGCGCTGGGGAGGGGATGAATTCGTCGCTCTCCTGCCGCTGCGCGACGAGGCCACCATCGACAAGATTTTCGACCGCATCAATTCCCGAATGGAAGCCTGGAGCAAGGGAAACGGCCTGCCGATGGCGGTGAGCCTGGGGGTCAGTCATGCCCCCCGCGACGGCTGCGACCTGATGACGCTGCTCTCCTCGGCGGATATCCATCTCTATCAAAGCAAGACGCGGCAGTCCCCCCCCTTTGCCCTCCGTTCCAGGCTCGGGCCGCTGGTCGGGAACCCCGAAACCTCCTGAAGGTTTCCGAACCCATCCAGCTCCGTCCCTTCCCAGCCGAGGCCAGGGCGGCGGATCCGCAGCCCACTACGGCTGTCCGGTTTCGTTCCGCGCCCCTTCCAGTGTCCATTCGATCAGTTCCTTCGCCAAACTGTCCCCGGCTCGTCCGAAAGCGGCCACAACCTCCGGCAGCTGGGGGCCGTGGGGCCTTTCCGTGGCCGTAAAACGGCGTCCGGCGAGTATCCGTTTGGTGGCGGAATGGATCAGGCGGGCATCGAGACGGATCACGACGTGCGGGGCGCCGTTCCGGTATTCGCTCTGGAAGGCGTGCAGGGTGCCGCCCAGTTCCAGATCCGGCTGCACGCCGTCTTCCTCGCTGCTGAGCCGGCTGATGCGGCCGTCTTGGTAGAAGGCATCGAGCAGGAAATTCCGCCACAGCACCGGCGCCGGACCGTTCCAGCGGGCGTCCTGATAGACGCTGAACTGGTTGTGGGCCAGCGCCACGACGATCCGGGTGCTGTCGAGCACTCCCTGGGCGGTGGGCCGCGAGATGCGCAGGGAAAGGGCGAGGGGATTGCCGGCGGCGGGGTTCAGCTCCGAGGGGGGAAAGCGGTAGATGTCCTGAGGGTGCGAATCCGGCAGAATGCTGCAACCGCACAGGACGCCGAGGATCAGCAGCAGGCCCGGCAAGGAAGCGATTCTTTTCATGGCTGAAACTCCTTGATCTTTTCGCGGCCCAGCAGATAACCGGCCGGATTCTCTTCCATGCGCCGGGCGATGACCCCCAGCGAACCCAGCGTGTTGCGCAGCTCCTGGATGGCGGGGCCCAGCTCGGCAAGCCCTTTGACGCCGGTGTCGAGAGCCTTGCCGTTGCTGTCGAGGAGGAGGTTCAGGCGCGCCAGAAAGCGGGACGCCTGTCCGGCCGCTTCCTTGGCCTGTTGGCAGGCCAGGGAGATGTCCCGGAGGCCGCGGGCGATGTCGTCCTTCTGCGCGGCAAGGGCGCCGCTGGTGGCCTCCAGATTGGCCAGCACCTGTGTTATATGCTGGGCGTTCTCTTCCGAAAGCAGCAGCTTGGCGTTGTCGATCAGTTTGGTGACGGCGACCAGCAGCTCCTCGCTGTTGACCTTGAGGCGGGCGAAGGGGGAGGGCTCCGAGACGATACGGGGGATCTGCCCCGGTTTGGCCTGCAGTGGCGGGCTTTCGGGAGAGCCGCTGGTCAGCTGGATGTTGGAGGCGCCGGTGATGTTGGCCAGGGCGAGACGGGCGCGGGTGTCCTGGCGGATCGGGGTTCCGTTGGCGACGGCCACCCGCGCCCAGACCAGCCGCGGATCCTGGGGATCGAGCCACAGGTTTTTCACCTCCCCGACCCGGATGCCGCTGTATTCGACGGCATTGCCCACCGATAGACCGCTGACCTCCTCGCGGAACACGATGTCGTAGAGACGGGTGTCCTGGTTGCTGCCGGCCTTGGCCAGCCAGAGCCCGAACAGCAGCCCCCCGGCCGCCACCACCACGGTGAACAGACCGATCAGAACGTATTGAGCCCGCGTTTCCATGTTGACTCCTTGGGTTATGAACCGGCGTCCTGCAATGCCGCCCGTCCTCGGGGGCCGTGGAAATATTCCCGGACCCAGGGGTCGTCGGTGGCGGCCACCACCTCCAGCCGGTCGGCGACCAACACCTTTTTCCGGGAGAGGACCGCGACCCGGTCGCAGGCCGCGTAGAGGGTGTCGAGGTCGTGGGTCACCATGAACACGGTCAGGCCGAGGGCGTTGCGCAGTGTCACCAGCAGCTGGTCGAAGGCGGCGGCGCCGATCGGGTCGAGCCCGGCGGTCGGCTCGTCCAGAAACAGGATGTCGGGGTCGAGCGCCAGCGCCCGCGCCAGAGCGGCCCGCTTGACCATCCCCCCCGACAGTTCGGCGGGGTAGAGGCTCCCCGCTTTTTTCGGCAGACCGGCCAGCGCCAGCTTCAGTCCGGCCAGATGCTCCGCTTCGGGGCGAGGCAGCCCGGTGTGTTCGATGAGGGGCAGGGCGATGTTTTCGATGACCGTCAGGGAGGAGAAGAGCGCCCCGTTCTGGAACAGCACGCCACAGCGCCGCTCCAGTTGAGAACCCCCCTGCGGGGGAAAGACGCCGCGTTCCTCGCCGAACACCCGGATCTCGCCGCCGCTGGGACGGCGCAAGCCGACGATGGAGCGCAGCAGCACCGACTTGCCGGTGCCGGAGCCCCCCACCACGCCGAGGATCTCTCCCCGGTAGACGTCCAGGTCGAGCCCTTCGTGGACCGCGTGACCGCCGAAGCGGTTGCACAGATTCCGCACCGAGATCACGACTTCGGCTCCGGCGCCATGCCCCGTCACCACCCGACCTCCATGAAGAACAGCGCCGCCACCGCATCGAGCAGGATCACCACGAAGATCGACTGCACCACGCTGGAGGTGGTGTGGGCGCCGACCGAGCGGGCGCTCCCCTCCACCTTGAACCCCTCCAGACAGCCGATCAGGGCGATCAGAAAGGCGAAGAAGGGCGCCTTGGAAAGCCCCACCAGAAAATGCCGCAGCGGGATCTCGCGGGCGATGTCGATGAAGCGCAACAGCGAGATGTCGAGGGAAACCACGGAGACCACCGCTCCCCCCACCAGGCCCGACAGCATGGCGAGGAAGGTCAGCAGCGGCAAGGTGATGAGCAGTCCCAGCATCCGCGGCAGCACCAGCATCTCCATGGGGTCGAGCCCCTGGGCGCGCAGCGCGTCCAGTTCCTCGTTGACCTTCATGGAGCCGATCTGGGCGGTGAAGGCGCTGGCGGTGCGCCCGGCCAGCAGGATGGCGGTCAGCAGCACCCCGAATTCCCGCAGAAAGGAATAGGCGACCAGATCGACGGTATAGATGGTCGCTCCGAATTGGGCCAGCACCGTCGCCCCGAGGAAGGCCACCACCGCTCCCACCAGGAAGGTGAGCAGCGATACGATGGGAACGGCGTCGAGGCCGGTCTGATGGATGTGGGTCACCAGCGAGGTCAACCGCCAGCGTTTGGGGCGCGGCAGCACCGTGAACAGGGTGGCCAGGGCCAGTCCCATGAAGTTGAGAAGCAGCAGCAGGTTGCTCCAGGTCTCGGTCAGGAGCGCGCCCACCGCGGCCAGCACATCGGCCAGCCGGTGAGGGGCGGGAGCCGCCGGCGCCTCCGGCGCGGCCATGGCCTCCCCGACCGCCAGCAGCAGGGCGCGCCGTTCCACCGTCAGGCCCGGCGCCGAGGGGGGCAATTCCCGCAGCCGCTCCACCCCGATCAGCCGGATCAGCAATGCCGCTCCCGCCGTATCGAGCGCTCCCAGTTCCGAAAAATCGATGGGTGCGGCGGCCTCCGCACGGTGCGCCGCCACGGTTTTCTCCAGGCTCCTGTAATGGGCCAGAGTCCAATCCCCGGTAGGGCGCAGGCCGCGGCCTTGAGTCTCCGGATGGAGACGCAAGCCCCCCGGCGAAGCAGGGGCCTGCAACGGGGTGCCGCCGGTGATAGCTGGCTCCAAAGGTGGTGTCATAAGGGAAGAGAGCGCCGCAGCGGGTGAAAGGGTGGCCGGATTTTCCGGCGGCTGACGAAAATAAGGGGGAGGATTTGCCGCCGGTTTTTTGTTGATTTTAGCCTTTGCCGCCGTGGAAGGGAAGTCGCGAATCGAGTACCGGGGAAAGAAAAGCCGCGCTTTTGGGGCCGCTATTCGTCCCCGAGATGGCGGCCCGGCACCAGGTAGCCCTGGACGTAGTCGCGCACCGCCTCCTCCAGCGGGGTCGGCTCGTCCCGGTAGCCGGCCTTCCGCAGTTTGGCGGTGTCCGCGCAGGTGTAGTACTGGTAGCGGGGCCGCAATTCCAAAGGCATGTCGATGTAGGTGACGGCCGGCTCGCGGCGAAGGGCGGCGAAGAGGGCGGATGCCAGGTCGTTCCAGGAGCGGGCGTTTCCGGTGCCGATGTTGAAGAGGCCGTTGGCTTCGGGATGCTCCAGAAAAAAGAGGGTCATGGCCGCGGCGTCTTTCACGTAGACGAAATCCCGCAACTGCTCGCCGTCCTGGTAATCGGGGTGGTGGGAACGGAACAGGGTCATGGCTCCGTTCTGGCGGATCTGCTCGAAGGCCTTGAGCACCACCGATCGCATCTCTCCCTTGTGATGCTCGTTGGGGCCGTAGACGTTGAAGTACTTGAGGCCCGCCACCTGGTTGAGGAGGCCGTTGCGTTGCAGCCAGCCATCGAAGAGCTGTTTGGAATAGCCGTAGCCGTTGAGCGGCCGCAGCCGGCCGATCAGGGACTCGTCGTCGCTGAACCCCAGGGCGCCGTCGCCGTAGGTGGCGGCGCTCGAGGCGTAGACGAAACGCGCTCCCCGCTCCAGAGCAAACCGCGCCAGGGTCTTGGAGTAGTCGAAATTGTTCTTGGCGAGATAGGTGGCGTCCCGCTCCGTGGT
>JAFGOW010000161.1 GCA_016926265.1 Deltaproteobacteria bacterium
GCCGTGAACTGGGCGCCGGCGGCCTTGATGGCGTTTTTCATGATCCGCACCCAGCGGCTGGGGATGCCTTTTCCGGAAGTTTCTTCGTAATAACAAGGAATGATCTCCTTTTCGAGGAGATCGTAGAGCTCCGTGGCATCGTAGGTGTCGCGGTTGCCGCTGATTTCTTTTTCCCCAAAGATCCATCCATTGCCGCCATTAAACCCCTCCAGCCACCAGCCATCGGCGATGCTGAGCTGCGGGACGCCGTTGAGGGCGGCCTTCATGCCGCTGGTGCCGCTGGCTTCCATGGGAGGAATCGGGTTGTTGAGCCAGACATCGACGCCGTGTACCATGTACTGGGCGATCTGTTCGTCATAATCCTCGACGAAGGCGATGCGGCCGGCCATCTTCGGGTCGCAAGAGAGGTTGCAGATGCGCTGCAGGATCCTTTTGCCCGGTTCGTCGGCGGGATGGGCTTTTCCGGCAAAGATGATCTGGATCGGGTGCCAGCGGTCGCTGACCAGCTTTTTCAGCCGTTCCAAATCCTGCAGAATCAGGTCGGCCCGTTTATAGGTGGCAAAGCGCCGTGCGAAACCGAGGGTCAGAATGGTGGGGTCGAGGAGCGCCCCGAAGGCGATCGGACAGTAGGTGGCGGAGAGTTCCTTGGTCCAACGACGGCGGGTCTTTTCCCGGATGAAATGGATCAGTTTGAGTTTCATCCAGTGGTGAGTGCGCCACAGCTCCTCGTCGGGGATATCCTCGACCAGTTCCCAGAGCAGCGGGTCGTCCTGTTCGTTCATCCAGTTGGGGCCGAGATAGCGGTTGAAGAGCAGGACCAGCTTCGGTTCCACCCAAAACGGGACATGGACGCCGTTGGTGACATGGCCGATGGGGATTTCCTGCTCCGGCAGCTCCGGCCACAGGCAATGCCACATGCGGCGCGCCACCTCGCCATGTTTTTTGCTGACGGCGTTGCGGTGGCCGCAGAGGCGCAGGGCGAAGGCGGTCATGTTGAAGCCGGCTTCGGGCTCCTCGGGGTGGATCCCGAGAGTATAGAACTGTTCCCGGGTGATGCTGAAGGCCTTCCAGTAAGGGGCCAGATATTTTTCGATGAGCTCGAAGGAGAAGACGTCGTGGCCGGCCGGTACCGGAGTATGGGTGGTGAAAACCGAGGTTTTCCTGACGTGTTCCACGGCCTGGTCGAAATCGAGCCCCTCCTCCATTTTTTGCAGCAGCCGTTCCAGCAGGGCGAAGGCGGGGTGCCCTTCGTTGAGGTGGGTGACGAAGTGGACGATGCCGAGGGTTTCCAGCAACTTCGAGCCGCCGATGCCGAGCACGATCTCCTGGCGTAGGCGCTGTTCCCGGTCCCCGGCGTAGAGATGGGAGGAGATTCCCCGGCTCCAGGGATCATTTTGTTCGATATCGGTGTCGAGGAGATAGAGGGTGATGCGCCCGATGTCGATCTGCCAAGCGGTGAGAAAAAGCGGCGGATCCATGAGCGGCACCTGCACTACCACCTGTTTGCCGCTTTCGTCGTAAACCCGGGAGATGGTGGCGGCGGCCCGGTCGAGGGGGGCCTCCATGCTCTCCTGCCAGCCGTCGGGTCGGATGTGCTGGCGCACGTACCCCTTCGGATACATGAAACCGACCGCCACCAGGGGCAGATTGATATCGCTGCACTCCTTAAGGAAGTCGCCGGCCAGAAAGCCGAGCCCTCCCGCATAGAAGGGGAGAGAATGGTGGAGACCGTATTCGGCGGAAAAATAGGCAATGGCCTTGACATGGGGGTGTGGACTTCCGCTCATGAAGAGGCAGCGCCGTTCTTCGGTATAGTGGCGGAACTTGGACATCACCAGATCGTAATGGCGCAGATAATTGGGACTGGCTGCGGCTTTTTCAAGCAGGTCGGCGGAAACATCGCCAAGCATTTTGACCGGATTGTGGCGGCTCTCCTTCCACAACTGGCGGTCGATGTTCTTGAACAGCATCCGCGCCTCCGGGTGCCAGCTCCACCAGAGATTGCCGGAGAGGGTTTCCAGCCCTTTGATGCGGCTTGGTATCTTTTCGAATTTATTCTGGAGGTCACTTTCCGTCATGGTTTATCGTCCCTTTCGAGATATGGGAGTTTGTGGCGCACGGTGGCTTTGAAAGATTTTCGGAACCGGCAATCTGTGGTTTAATTTTTAAGAAGTTGGGAGCTCCCGATGGGTGATGATGTTAACCTTATTTTAACAGATATTTTATAAATGGATGGAGAACGGAGAATATGGAAAATAAACAGACGCAAAGAGAAAGGGATCGGCGATGAAGATCGGCATGATCGGCTTGGGCAGGATGGGGATGAACATGGCTCGGCGACTTTTGAGGGGAGGGCATGCGGTGGCGGCCTTCAACCGCACCCCGGACAAGACCCGGGAACTGATGAAGGAAGGCGCCGAAGGGTGCTTTTCGCTGGCGGAACTGGTCTCCAAGCTTCCCAAGCCGCGGCTGGTGTGGCTGATGCTCCCGGCCGGGGGTGTCACCGACGAGCATGTCGAAGCCTTGCGGGGGCTCCTCGATCCCGGCGATCTCCTGGTGGAGGGCGGGAACTCCCACTACCGGGACGACATCCGCCGCGCCGTGGCGCTGAAACCCGCCGGCATCCGCTATCTGGACGCCGGGGTCAGCGGCGGCATCTGGGGACTGCAGGAAGGCTACTGCACCATGGTCGGCGGCGAGGCCGCCGATTTCGCCACGGTGGAGCCGGTGTTCAGAACCTTGGCGCCGGAGGCGGGATATCTGCATTGCGGCCCGGTCGGCGCCGGCCATTACGTCAAGATGATCCACAACGCCATCGA
>JAFGOW010000162.1 GCA_016926265.1 Deltaproteobacteria bacterium
CGCTCGCGCTCCAGGGCGTCGATCATTTTCTGGGTGATGAGGCAGATGCCGCCTTCCGTCCTTCGGAACCGCTTGGCATCCAGTTCGGGATCCTGGCCGACGACCAGCCCCGCCGGGATGTTGACCCCGCGGTCGATCACCACGTTCCTGAGTTCGGCGCTACGGTTGATCTCGCAATAGGGGAGCGCCACCACCCCCTCGAGCTTGGAGTAGGAATGGGTCCGAACCCCGGTGAAGAGCAGGCATTTATGGAGGGATGAGCCCGAGATGATGCAGCCGCCCGAGACCATGGAGGAGATCGCCTGGCCGCGGCGGCCCTCTTCATCGTGGATGAATTTCGCTGGCGGCACCAGCTCGGAATAGGTCCAGATCGGCCAGTTCCGGTCGTAGAGGTCCAACTCCGGCGCGAAATCCGTCAGGTCGATATTGGCCTGCCAGAAGGCGTCGATGGTGCCGACATCCCGCCAGTAGGGCTTCAATTCGGATACGCTTCGAACGCAGCTCAGGCCGAAGGGGTGCGCCACCGCGTCGCCGGAGGCGGCCATCCTGGGGATGATATCCTTGCCGAAGTCGTGGCTGCTGGAGGGGTCTTCGGCGTCGTGGCGGAGGATCTCGTAGAGCTGTTCCGCCTCGAAGACGTAGATTCCCATGCTGGCGAGCGCCAGGTCCGGGTGGTTGGGCATCCCGGGGGGGTCGGCGGGTTTTTCGAGGAATTCGAGGATCTTGTTCGAGGGGGCGACCTTCATTACGCCGTAACCCGAGGCCTCCACCCGGGGCACCTCGATGCAGCCCACGGTGACCTTGGCGCCGGATTCCACGTGATGGCGAACCATCAGCGTGTAGTCCTGCTTGTAGATGTGGTCGCCGGCCAGGATAACGACGTATTTCGGCCCGTAGCCCTGGATGATGTCGATGTTCTGGGTGACCGCGTCGGCCGTGCCTTTGTACCAGTTATCCTCGCTCACCTGCTGGGAGGCGGGCAGGATGTCGAGGAATTCGTTGCGCTCGACCCGGAAGAACGACCAGCCGCGCTGCAGGTGGCGGATGAGGCTGTGCGCTTTGTACTGCGTGGCCACGCAGATTTTCCGGATTCCGGAGTTGACCGCGTTCGAGAGCGAGAAATCGATGATCCGGCTCTTGCCGCCGAAATAGACGGCGGGCTTGGCGCGCCGGTCCGTCAGTTCCTTCAGGCGGCTGCCGCGGCCGCCGGCGAGGACGAAAGCCATTGTCTGCTGCGCGACGCGCTGGGTTCGCAGTTGCATGATGTCACCTCCCCGAAAATGGTGGCCATTCTATAGGCTCGGCGTCAATAGAAAAAAGGTCATTTAAAAACAACCGGTTAAATTTATATCTCAAAATTGCGCGCCCATCTCACGCGGAATGTGGGGCCGACAGAGGGGTCAGGTTGACTTACGGAGTTGCGAAGTTTGCTGCCCCTGGAAAAAAGATAATCTTTTTATTTGTTTGTCAAGGCTGACAAGCCTCTAAAAGACATCTCATGGGCTTATCACGCGGATCTTGCGGCGTCCGTGTCCTGTCCCAAGGCTGGGAAAATCTCTTTCCAAGCTGTTTATTGGCCATCCTCTTGCCCTGTCCCATGGATTGGAAAGAAAAATCGGATACAATTTACCTGGCCTGTCGTTACTCTCTCCGTCCCTTTTATGAACGATCAGCAAATCACCCTCTTCGGCATTCTCGCGGCGACTCTGGTTTTTTTCGTCTGGAACCGGTGGCGGTACGATCTTGTGGCCATGGGAGGCTTGTTGGCCGCTGCCCTGGCCGGCCTGATCCCCTTCGGAAAGGTTTTCTCCGGGTTCGGGCATCCGGCGGTGGTGACCGTGGCCGCGATCCTGATCCTCAGCCGCGGATTGCTCAACGCCGGGGTGGTGGACAGCCTCGGCCGTCGTTTGGCGCGGGTCGGCACCCAGCCGATGGTTCAGGTTGCCGCGCTGATCCTGCTCACCGCTTTTTTTTCCAGTTTTATGAACAATGTCGGAGCGTTGGCTTTGCTGATGCCGGTTGCCATCTGGCTCTCCAGGGAAAACGGGTACTCGCCTTCGGTGTTGCTCATGCCTCTTGCCTTCGGTTCGGTTTTGGGGGGGATGAACACCCTGATCGGGACGCCGCCCAACATCATCATCGCCGGTTTCCGGGAACAAACCGGGTTGCAACCCTTCGGGATGTTCGACTTTGCTCCCGTCGGTCTGGGGCTGACCCTGTCCGGAGTGCTGTTTATCGCCTTGATCGGTTGGCGTCTGACCCCGAAAAGAAAGGACCACAAGACACCGGGCGATCTATTCCGGATCCATGAATATCTCAGCGAAGTAGTGGTCCCCAAGGATTCCAATTTTATCGGGCGCGCCTTGCACGATCTTGTTTCCCAAGGCGAAGGCGCGCCCGATGTGACGGTGGTCGGACTGGTTCGGGATAAAAGACGGCGGCTGGCTCCACCGCCTTATGCGGTCCTGCGGGGGGGGGATGTGCTGATGATCCGTGCCGACCCGGAGAGTATGAAGGATTTTGTCGATACCACGGGATTGAGGCTGGCCGACACCAGGGATCCGGATCAAAAGAAGTTGGAAGCGGGGGAGGTCGTGGTCGTCGAAGCCGTTATCGTCCCAGGATCGGTACTGCTCGGGAAAAACGCCGCCGGCTTAAACCTGCGCGAACAGTACAGGATCAATCTGCTGGCTGTGGCGCGCCAGGGGGAACAACTTGAGGAGCGGTTGGGGCGTATCCCCTTCGTGGTCGCCGATATCCTGCTGTTGCAGGGAGAAAGGGAAGCGCTCGAAAAGGCTTTGTCAACCCTTGGCTGCCTGCCGCTGGCGGAACGGGGGCTTCATATTCGGAAACCACGGAAAATCCTGTTGTCATCCGGGATTTTTGTGGCCGGATCGGCCCTGGTGGCCTTGGATCTGCTCCCAGCCCAGATCGCCCTCAGCCTAGCGGCCGTGGTCATGGTTCTAAGCGGGGTTGTTCCCAGGAATGAAATCTACCAGAGCATAGATTGGGCCGTCATTGTCCTGCTGGCGGCCATGATCCCCCTTGGCGAGGCACTAGAAACCAGCGGCGGCACCCGACTTATCGCCGGCTACCTTCTGCAGTGGGGAGGGTCCGCCCACCCCGTTGCAACCCTGGCCGTTCTGCTGGCCTGCACGATGCTGTTGACCAACCTGCTCAACAATGCCGCCACCGCGATCCTGACGGCGCCCATCGCCATCAATCTGGCCCATGGTTTGGGCGTTTCCGTCGACCCTTTTCTGATGGCGGTGGCGGTGGGCTCCTGCTGTGCCTTTCTCACTCCCATCGGCCACCAGTGCAACGCCATGGTGATGGAGCCGGGAGGCTACCATTTCGGAGATTATCTCCGCATGGGTCTTCCCCTGTCGCTGCTGATGGTCGCCGTTTCCGTTCCCCTGATCCTGTGGGTCTGGCCTTTCTAGCTCCGGGTTTGTATCGGTACGTTGTTCAACTGCCCCCAAAAATGGTAATAATGGGCAATAGCGCTTCTTTATGCTTTGCCATCCCTTTTTAATGGCATGAAACGGATTCTGCATCTGGACATGGACGCTTTCTTCGCCTCGGTGGAGCAGGCGGATAACCCGGAATTGCGGGGCCGGCCGGTGATCGTCGGCGGCCGCGAGCGGGGAGTGGTGTCGGCCTGCTCCTACGAGGCCCGCAAGTTCGGCGTCCGTTCGGCCATGCCCACTGCTGAAGCCAGGCGCCGCTGCCCTCACGGTGTTTTCCTGCCCGGGCGTATGGGCCGCTATCAAGAAGTCTCCCAACGGATCATGGCGATTCTGGACGATTTCTCACCGCTGGTGGAGCGCGCTTCGGTGGACGAGGCCTACCTGGACATCACCGGAATGGAGGGCCTTTTCGAATCGCCGGCCCGGTTGGCCGCCGCTCTCAAGCAGGCCATTCGGGATCAGACCGGCCTGGCCTGTTCCATCGGCATCGCCCCGGTGAAATTCCTGGCCAAGATCGCCTCGGATTACGACAAACCCGACGGGTTGTTTATCCTGAAAGCGGAGCATATTCCGGAGTTTCTGCAAACCCTGCCCATCGAAAGAATCCCCGGCGTCGGGAAAAAGGGCCTGGAGCGGTTGCGGCTTTTGAACATCACCTTTGCCTCGGACGTGCAGCGCTATTCCAGGGACTTCTGGATCGCCCGTTGCGGCAAATGGGGGGAAGCGCTTTACGAGCGCGGGCATGGCCGCGGTTCGGATCGGGTCGAGACCGGTCATGAGCCCAAGTCCGAGAGCGCGGAAAACACCTTTGAGGGGGATACCACAGATCGCGATCTTCTGTGCCGTTGGCTGCTGCTCCATGCCGAACGGGTCAGCCGGAATCTGCGCCGGAGCGCTGTGGCGGGGCGAACCGTGACCCTCAAGGTCAAGTTTGCGGATTTCCAGCAGATCACGCGCAGCAAAACCTTCGCCACGCCGACCAGCAGCACGGAGCGGATCTTTCGGACTGCCGGTGAGCTGTTGGATGAGCTAAACCTGAAAAAAGCGGTGCGGCTCATCGGGGTCGGGGTTTCCAAATTAGATGGGGCCTCTCGTCAGCTTGTGTTGCTGGAAGAGGAGCCGGACGAAAAACAGGGCAGGCTGGACGCGGCCCTGGACGGCATCCGGGAAAAATACGGCGGCGACTCCCTGGTGCGGGGCCGCCTGTTCGACTTCACGTAGCTGAAATATTTCGAATGGGAACTTGGCGCCGGTGTCGGGATCCGTTTTGAAAAACAGAGTCATGGATGGAAAGGGGGGGAAAGGGACAAAAAATGGGAAGATTCAGTTTTGCGTTCCTTTTGACCCCCAATGGGCTTTCTAGCAATATGAAAAAACTGAGTAAAATAATTTCAGTCTGTATTTTTTTAACGGTTGGCTTTTCCTTGCCTTGCCAATCGGAATCTTTGCTCATTGTTTTTACACCCTATAATCCTGCCAATTATATCGATGATCAAGGAAAACCCAATGGGTTTTTCGTTGAGATAATGCGGGAGGCTCTTGAAAAAAGGTTGGGAATCAAAATGAAGTTGGCGGTTTATCCCTGGCGGCGTTGTCAGGATATGATCGCGAATGGAAAAGCTGATTTGATGATGACCATTCCGACCAAAGAACGCCTGGGTTATTCCATAGTGGCGGATTCCCCAATTTGGATAAAAAAATATCGCATTTATACCTATAAAGAGCATCCTTTTTTGGAACGGATGCATAAAATCAGGAGTTTTGCGGAGCTTAAAAAAGAAAAATTTACGGTTATTTCCTATATCGGGAACGACTGGTCGAAAACGGAATTGGAAAACGAGGGTATTCCCGTTACGAATGCGCCAACGGTCGAGTCAATGTATCGAATGCTTTTGCGGAAAAGGGGTGATCTCATTGTCGAAGATCCGCTTCTTGTTGCTCCCATATTGGCGGCCATAGGTTCGACGGGAGAAATTGTCCCCACCCAAGGTGTTGTTGGAGAAAGTCGTTTTTACCCCTTGATCGGTAAGAAATCCGCTTTCGCCGCTCTGGTCCCGAAAATCGAAAAAGTATTGGGGGAGATGTGGGCTGACGGCAGCATGGCCCGTATCATGGCCGCCTATCGGGAAAAACCGAACCCCTGAATTCAGAGAAAAGATCGTGCTTGCAGGATGGTGGAAAAAAATATGGCCCTCCCTTTTTTTTAAAAATCCCCTATTGTCCTTTGATCCAAATCAAAAAGAGCGGCGATTAGGGGTGCGATTTAACCCCAAACGGTTTGAATCAAGAAAACTCTTTTCTCAGCCGTATCGCTTTTTGAGAGCCGGCGATTCCCGCGGGCTCGAATGCTGCTCAGGATGATCGATGCGCGCTCACTATTTTCAGCATGTTTCCTTTGAGGGGCTCGGTAGTATCGAGCCATGGCTCCATGCCGCCGGCTATCGGATCGGCTTCACCCGGTTTTTCCAAGAGGATCGGCTGCCGGAGCTGGAGGATATCGACCTGCTCATCGTTTTGGGCGGGCCGATGAGCGTCCACGATACCGAAAAATACCCGTGGCTGATTGCGGAGCAGGGCTTCATCCGGGAGGCGGTGGCGGCCGGGAAAGCGGTGCTGGGGATCTGCCTCGGGGCCCAGCTGATCGCGGCGGCCTGCGGCGGGGCCGTCTACCGGAACCGGTTCAAGGAGATTGGCTGGTTCCCGGTGCTGGGGATGGCGGCCGAAGGCCCCGCGTTCCGGTTCCCTCCCGTGGTCGAGGCCTTCCACTGGCACGGAGAGACCTTTGACCCGCCGCCCGAGGCGGTTCTTCTGGCCCGCAGCGAAGGGTGCGAGAACCAGGCCTTCCAGTTGGGACGCCGCGTCATCGGGTTGCAGTTCCATCTCGAAACCACGTCGGAATCGGCGCGCCAGATCGTGGCCCAGTGCCGGGACGAGTTGATTCCTTCCGAATACGTCCAGACCGAGAGCGTTATCCTCGCCGCTCCCCCGGAAAAATACCGCACCATCAACGCCCTGATGGGAGAACTCCTCACCTACCTCACCGGAAGTTGAGAGGGGACGATTAGGTGGCCGGATTTCTCCCCTCCGGTTCCTGCAGCTTTCCACGGGCCTCGAAATGTCGCGGCCTGGAACGGAGCACGATGAAAAGCAACCGTCTTGTTACGGCCCGGTTGGAGCTGATTGCCGCGACCGTGACGCATCTGGATGCCGAACTGGAGTCCCCCGCACGTCTGGCGGCGTTATTGGATGTCGCGGTGGAGCCGGGTTGGCCCCCGGGGGAATATGACCGGGGCGCCCAGGAGTTTTTCCGCCAGCGCCTCGCAGAGGGTGGGGCCGCGGTTGCCGGCTGGTTCACCTGGTATGCGGTACGGCGCCGGCGCGCCGACGAGCCTCCGGTGCTGGTCGGAGCGGGGGGCTATTGCGGGCCTCCGTCCGAAGCAGGCGAGGTCGAAATCGGTTTTTCCGTGATGCCGGGGTGGCAAGGGTGGGGCTATGCCACCGAAATCGCCGGGGCCCTTGCCGCCCACGCCTTTTCCGAGGCCGGGGTGCGGAAGGTCGTCGCCCATACCGCCCCGGACAACGCCGCTTCCGGCCGGGTGCTGGAAAAGGCCGGCTTCGACCGCGTCGGCAGCGACGACGGACAGCATCGCTTTGAACTCCGGCGTCCTCTCACCGGATGCGGAGCCCCCCAGGCGGAGGGCTGAGGGGCGGCCCCTTCAGCGCCTACGGACCGAGAGCGGGGGGCTTTGGCCGTTGGTGGCGCCACGCTCCCTCTCTGAATCTGACTGTCACGCTCCTTCTGCCAGCGGGAATCCCACCCCCATTTTTCCATTCCAGGCTTCTCCGCTATCCCGGCGCCGGGAACTCCTTTTGTCCGTGGCTGACTGGTGCTAGAATGGGCACTGGAAACCGGCGGGGAATTGGACCCCAGCGCTCCGCCGGATTCGCAACAGCCTTTGACCCCTCTGTCGCCGCGCCGGGGGAAAGGAACCGCGCCATGGACAACGCCCCGCAGCTTCCGACCGCAACCCCCGCCAGGGGGGGAATCAGTCTCCCCAAGGTGCTGCTGATTGTGCTGGTCACCATGGTGGCGACGGTGGCCGGCAGTTACTGGTTTCTTAAAACCTATATTTTTGCCCGGGAGTTCAAGCCGACAGAGCTCAGCGCCAGGGAACAACAGGCGCTTGACAGCAAATTGCGGGTTTTGGGTTTCCAGCCTGAGGGAGACCGCTTCGGTTCCGGCCGCCCGCCCACAAGCGAATTCGACGAGAAGGGGGCGCTGAAGCCGGAGCGCTATAGCGAAGAGGGGGCCCGGCGCGAGGTCAGTTTCAACGAGCGCGAGCTCAATGGGCTATTGGCGCGCAACACCGATCTGGCCCGCAAGCTCGCCATCCATCTCTCTCAGGACATGGTCAGCGTCAAGCTGTTGGTGCCGATGGATCCGGATTTTCCGGTGCTGGGAGGGAAAACCCTGCGCTTCAATGGCGGGGTGGCGATTTCCTACCTGAACGGCAGGCCGTCGGTGGTTTTGAAGGGGGTCAGCATCATGGGGGTGCCGGTGCCCAACGCCTGGCTGGGGGGCCTCAAGAATGTCGATCTGGTGGAACAGGCCGGCGTCCGGCCGGGATTCTGGAAGTCCTTTTCCGAAGGGGTGGAGGACATCCGGGTGGAGGACGGTCGCATCAAAATCAAACTGAAGGAGTGACGGGACGCAGCAGTGAGCCCGCATCATGATCTATGAGCACACGCGAGCGGAGATACGAGATTCTCCCCTTGAAAAAAAACTATCCGAGCGTCTTCGGCTATCCGGTCATTGGCCGGGTTGAAACTTCGATTTTCCACATCCATTATTACAGCTTTTGCCTGTCCTGCGGTTTTTGCCACGACAGCTGCTGCTCCCATGGGGTCGATATCGACATCGACAACGTCAAACGGATCATGGCCTGTTCCGAAAGCCTCGAAAAATTCATCCAGTCGTCCAGTTCGGAATGGTTTTCCGATATTTTTTATGACGACAAGGAATACCCAGGGGGCCGATTTACCCGGACCAGGATCAAGGACGGAGCGTGCGTGTTCCGGAACCGGAACGGGCGCGGCTGCGGAATCCACAAATTCTGCCTCTCCAGCCAGGTCGATTTCCATACCCTCAAGCCGATGGTCAGTTCCCTGTTCCCGGTCACCTTCGATGAAGGCCTGCTGCATCCTTCCGATGAGGTGCTGGACGAATCGCTGGTCTGTCTGCACGAAGGGCTGACCCTTTATCGGGGGGTCCGCGCCGAGCTGAACTATTACTTCGGCGCGGAATTCATCCATGAACTGGATTCCCTCGAGCATGGCACCCCCCATTCCCATCCGCTGGATTTCGAGTGGCGTCCCACCGGAACCTGATGGCGCCGGAGTTGTTGCGGACCGGGCCGGATAGGGGGCTGGGAGGCGGGCCGTGAATCCCCTGCGGGGCTGGTATGAGCGCTCCCTGTTCCCGTGGCTCCACGACCGCTTCGTGTCGCTGCCGGTCCTGGAGCGGCTGCGGGCCGAGGGGCTGGTTGCGGCCCGGGGCCGTCTCGTCGAGATCGGCTTCGGCACCGGGCTGAATCTGCCCCACTACCCGGCGGCGATGACATCCCTGGCCGCAGTGGAGATCAACTCCGGCATGCTGCGGCGGGCTGCCCCCCGGATCAAGGCCTTTCCGGTTCCGGTCGAGGTGGTGGCCGCCGCGGCCGAACAGCTCCCCTTTCAAGACGGCGCCTTCGATACCGCGGTCAGCTTCCTGACCCTCTGTTCCGTTGCCGACCCCGGCCGGGC
>JAFGOW010000163.1 GCA_016926265.1 Deltaproteobacteria bacterium
CAAAGCTCCCTTTCTTGCCGCCGGTGACCTCCTCGTAGCTGATCATCTTGTGGCCCAGGATGTCGAGGGCCATGCGGTCGAGGGAATGGGTGCGGGAGCCGGCGTCGGTCAGGTAGGAGGCGAGCATGGTGTCAAAGGCGATGCCGGCCAACCGGATGCCGGCCCGCCTCAGCACCAAAGCGTCGTACTTGAGGTTCTGGCCGATCTTGGGCAGGTCGGGATTCTCCAGCAGCGGCCTCAGCCGCTCCAGCACCAGGTGCCGGTCGAGCTGCTTCAGCACCCCCTCGTAGTCATGGCCCAACGGGATGTAGAAGGCCTCGTTTTCGGCGATGGCCAGCGAGATCCCGACCAGGTCGGCCCGCACCGCGTCGAGGCTGGTGGTCTCGGTATCGAGGCAGAACGCCGGAGCCTGGGCCAGCTTCTCCAGCAGAACCGCGAAATCCTCCTCCTTCAAAACAGCGCGATAGTCGGCCCCTGTTGACTCCGCTTGAGCGCTGTATTCCGCCAGCAGGGTATGAAATTCCAGCTTCCGGAAGAAGGCAGCCAGGGCTTCCCAATCGGCCGGTTTCGGTTCGAAGGCCGCGGCATCGAGATCGAGCGGCACGTCCCGGACCAGGGTCACGAGGCGCCGCGACAGCCGCGCCTGGTCGGCGAACTGCTCCAGGTTTTCGCGGCGCTTGGCCCCCTTGACGCGGTCGAGGGAGGCCAGCAGCCGCTCCAGGTCGCCGAATTCCGCGATCAGCTCGCGGGCCGTCTTCTCCCCGATGCCGGGAACGCCGGGGACGTTGTCGGAGCTGTCGCCGGCCAGGGCCAGCACCTCCACCACCTGCTCCGGGCCGCCGCCGAACCGCTCCGCCACCTCGGCCGGGCCGAAGACCTTGCCCTTCATGGTGTCGAGCATCCGCACCCGGTCGCTGACGATCTGCATCAGATCCTTGTCGCCGCTGACCACCGTGACCTCATGCCCCTCCTTCACCAGACGCTCCGCCAGCGTGGCGATGAGGTCGTCGGCCTCGTACCCCTCCTTCTCCACCGCAGCCAGATTGAAGACCCGCACCGCCTCCTTGATGAGGGGGATCTGCGGCACCAGCTCCTCCGGCATCCGTTTGCGGTTGGCCTTGTATTCGGGGTAGAGCTCTTTGCGGAAGGAGGGACCCCTGGCGTCGAAGACCACGGCCAGCCGGTCCGGCTTTTCCTCGCGGATCACCTTGAGCAGCATGGTGACGAAGCCGTAGACGGCGTTGGTGGGAAGCCCCTCGCGGGTGGAGAGATGGGGGAGGGCGTAAAAGGCCCGGTAGATGTAGGAGGAGCCGTCGATCAGATAGGTTCTGAGAGCGCTCGACATGGGTTTCCTTTCCCGGCACAGGCTCAAAGAAAAACAGGGAAGCGGTCTTCAATCCGGCTTCCCTGTCTGTTTCGTCGGCAACAGCTGGAGGATACGACTACTTCTTTTTCTCCGCTGCGGCCCCGGTCTTCGTGCCCTGTTTCGGGCGGGTTTTGCCGGATGTGCCCCGGCAGATCTTGCCGCGGCGGGTTCGCTGGTCACCTTTTCCCATGGGACAACGCTCCTTTCATTGGATTCCTCGGATTCTAAAAAATCCCGTAATCTTGCAAAACGGCTATTTGATTTCGTCCTGCCAGCCGCAGCGCGGCTCAAGCACCTTGTCGAAGGTCTCGCAGTAGGCCTTGATGTCGAGTACCGCCGAGCCGTCCAGAATATCGACGCCGCGGATATACAGGGTGGTCCCCTCGATCCGCAGCAGCTCCACGATGCTGAGGCCGATGGGGTTGGGGCGGCACGGCGCCCGGGTGGCGAAGATGCCGAACTCCCGCGGCGCCATGAACGGTTTCACCTTGAGGCAGGGGCGCCCCGGCCGCTGCAGGTGGTAGATGACGTAGATATGGGAGAAACCCTCCAGCCCCTCCAGCCCTTCGGCGTATTGGGAAAGGATGTCGATACTCCCCTCGATCTCGTTGGCGATCAGGGGCTGCGACGGGATCATCCGGGATTTCTGAAAGGGGCTGTTGACAAACCCGATCGGCTTGAAAATGATTTTGTCGGCCCCGAACTTTCCGTCCCCCTGGTTGGCGAAGAAGATTTCCTCTCCCGCGTCTCGATCGGTCATATCTCACCCTGATGTTCTGGCCCTGGCCCCGTCCCTCGAGCCGCGATTCGCCTCGAAAAGGGGGCAAGGCCCGGTTGCCGTTGTCGCCGGTTCCCTGTTCCTGCCAGCGCCGATACAGTTTGCATTGTACACGGTGATCCCCCATGAATCAATGAATTCGGGAACCACCGCCCAACCTCGCCGCTCCCCTTGGCCGCGGAAAAAACTCTTTCCCCCAGGCAAAGCGGGGGCGGTCGGCGGCGGAGGAAACAGCGGGCTCTTTTTTCCTTCCCTGGCATCTGCCATAATGGGCCGCAATCCCACGGAAAGGAGAGGTTCGTGACCCTGATCAGTCTTCGCCATATCAGCCTGGCCTTCGGCGGGCCGCCGCTGCTGGAGGATGTCAGCCTGCAGATCAAGGAGGGGGAGCGGATCGGGCTGCTGGGCCGCAACGGCGCCGGCAAATCGACCCTGCTCCACCTCATCGCCGGCGCCCAAGATCCCGACGGCGGCGTCATCGAGCGCCGCCAGGGTTTGCGGACCGCCCTCCTGCCGCAGCGGCTTCCCGGCGCCTGGGGCGGCAACGTTTACGAGACGGTCGCCGCCGGCTTCCAGGCCCAAGCGGGGGAACCTTCGGGGCACCGCGTCGAACAGCTTCTCACCCCTCTCGGCCTCGATCCGCAAGCGCCGGTGGCGACCCTGTCCGGGGGGATGGCGCGCCGGGTGCTGCTGGCGCGGGCGCTGATTTCGGAGCCCGACATCCTGCTGCTGGACGAGCCGACCAACCATCTCGATATCGACGCGATCCGCTGGCTGGAGGAATTTCTCAAAAAAACCCCTCTCACCCTGGTTTTCGTCACCCACGACCGCGCCTTCCTGCGCGCCCTGGCGACCCGCATCGTGGAACTGGAGCGGGGACGGCTGTTCGATTTTCCCGGCGGCTACGACGCCTTCCAGCAGCACAAGGAGGAATGGCTGCACGGCGAGGAACAGGAATGGCGCCGTTTCGACAAAAAACTGGCCGAGGAGGAGATCTGGATCCGGCAGGGGATCAAGGCCCGCCGCACCCGCAACGAAGGCCGGGTGCGGGCGCTGCTCAAGATGCGCGAGGAGCGCCGCGCCCGGCGCGAGCGCCTCGGACCGGCGCGTTTCCGCCTGGAGGAAGCAGCCAAAAGCGGCCGCTTGGTCGCCGAACTGGAAGGGGTCGGCTTCGGCTATGGCAACCGGGCCCTGATCCGCGATTTCTCCGCCACCGTGACGCGCGGCGACCGCATCGGCATCATCGGCCCCAACGGCGTCGGCAAAACCACGCTGCTGCGGCTGCTGCTCGGCGAACTGAAGCCCCAGTCGGGCTCGGTCCGGCTCGGCGTCAATCTTCAGATCCTCTACTTCGACCAGCTCAAAGAACAGCTCGATCCCGACAAGACCGTGCAGCAGAACCTCTCCGGCGACCACGACACCGTCATCGTCGGCGGCAAATCCCGCCACGTGGTGGGCTATCTCAAGGATTTTCTCTTCACCCCCGACCGCATCCGGACTCCGGTCCGGATCCTCTCCGGCGGCGAGCGCAACCGGCTGCTGCTGGCCCGGCTCTTCACCCGGCAGGCCAACGTGCTGGTGCTGGACGAGCCGACCAACGACCTCGATCTCGAAACCCTCGATCTGCTGGAAGAACTGCTGGCCGAATTCGAGGGCACCCTGTTTCTGGTCAGCCACGACCGGGAGTTCCTCAACCGCACCGTGACCGGCGTCATCGCCTTCGAAGGAGAGGGAAAGGTGGCCGAATACGTCGGCGGCTACGACGACTGGCTGCGCCAGCGCCCCCAGCCGCAAATTACCGTCGCGGAGAAAAAACCGGCCAGGGAGAAGCCGCCCAAAGAAAAATCACGGAAGCTGACCTTCAAGGAAAAACGGGAGTTGAAGGAACTCCCCGGCCGCATCGAGGCTTTGGAGCAGGAACAGGCTGCTCTCCATCTAAGCCTCGCCGACCCCGCCTTCTACCGGGAAGCGGGTGGAAAAGTTGCAACGGCCAAAAACCGCCTCCATGAACTGGAGCGGGAGCTGGAAACCGCCTACGGGCGCTGGGACGAACTGGAGAAACTCCAAGGATAAACCTGTCACCGAACCGTTTATAGTCATCTGGCCCTGGTCCTTTGAAAAAACCAAACGTAACGATTCACCCTCGCCGTGATCTTTAACCGCACGATTGCAAAGGGCGCCAAGAAGGGAGAAAAAAGGCAGCTATGCCACTTCCAGGCTTGGGTGGGTACGCATGGAAGGAGAGGAAAAGCTGGAGCCCCGACAGGATCGTTCGGGGATGACAAAACGCCATGACAGCCCGTCATTCCCGAAAGTTTTTATCGGGAATCCAGGGGTTGAAATTTTTGGTGAGCCCGAAGACGACACGTCCAGGCCCTTTTGAACTTTGCCGGGAAGGTGAATAGTTACAACCAATCAGCCTGACTGCCGACCAATGACCATTGACTAATGACGGTACTCGAACCGGATCGCCCTGGATATCCGCTCCCCCGCGAAATCATATTTTTTCAAAATCGTCACAATTCACATTAAAACTTGAAAAAGGCCCCTTTCGGGGTGATACTGATCGACACCTCCCTCCGCCCCTTCCCCCGCCGGATTTCTCGAATAACGGCAACCTTGCCGTTATCCTGTTCCATGGTGAATTTTGCTAGAGTTGGCAGCAACTTCAGCAAAAGGAATGACTATGAAATACGGCACCTATTCGTTTTCCTGTGTGGTCCGGGAGGGGGGGCACCTCCCCCAGTTCAAAGGTTCGGCCTTTCGCGGCGCTTTCGGCCATGCCCTGAAAAAGGTCGTCTGCGCGGTCCGCCAGAAGGATTGCCGCGATTGCCTGCTCAACCGGCGCTGCCTCTATGCCCGCGTCTTCGAGGTCCAGCCGCGGGGAGAAGCCGGGCCTTCCCGGCTGGCCGCCCCTCCCCATCCCTACGTCATCGAACCGCCGCTCACTCCTCAAACCGGCTACGGCGTCGATGAACAGTTCGACTTCGCCCTGAAGCTGTTCGGCGAATTCAACGATTACCTCCCTTATTTCGTCTTCGCCTTCGAGGAAATGGGGAAAGCGGGCTTGGGCAGCCGCCATCAGCCGGTGCGGCTCGCTCTCGACCGGGTGACGGCCCAAGGGGCGGAGATCTATTCAGGGGCCAAGCGGGAACTCCTCCCCGGCGACTGGACCGAAACCGCTGTTCCGGGGCCGGTGCCGGATCGTCCCGTTGAGACCCTGAAGGTCTTTCTGGCCACCCCCCTGCGCCTCAAGTCGGACAACCGGCTTTCCGGCGACATCCCGTTCCAGCTCCTGGTCCGCGCCGCCCTGCGGCGCGTCTCCTCCCTCTTTGAAACCTTCGGGAAAGGCGAGCCCGCGCTCGACTACAAGGGGCTGGTCAAAAATGCCGAAGCGATTCAAACCGCGGAAAACAACCTCCACTGGCTCGATATCAAGCGTTACTCCAACCGCCAGGAACAGGAGATGCTGATCGGCGGCGTCAGCGGGGCAATCGTTTACCGGGGGGAGATCACCCCTTACCTGCCGATCCTCCAACTCGCCGAGCGATTCCATCTCGGCAAACAGACCAGTTTCGGCCTCGGCCAGATCGCTTTGGAATTCTGAATCCGGTGTCATCCCCGAGTGACTCTTGACTATGGACCACTGACCACTGACCAGTGACCAGTGACAGGTCTTATCCATGAAAACGATTCTGCTCGCCGTCTGTGGACTCTCACCCCAGGTCATCACCGAAACCCTCTACGCCCTGGCCCAGGAAAGGCAACGCCTGGACGCGGTGCGCGTCCTCACCACCCGACAGGGCCGGGACGTCTGCATCGCCGGCCTGTTCCGCTGCGGCGACGGCGCCTTCCCCAAGTTCCTCAAGGATTACGCTCCGGGAGAGAATGTCATCGACTTCGCCCCGCGCCATCTGCTGACGGTAAGGGATGAAAACGGCGCCGAACTCGATGACATCACCAGCGAAGAGGACAACGAACGGTTCCTGCGCCTCTGCATGGAGCAGACCTTCGGCCTCACCTACGACCCCCGCTGCCGGGTGCTGTTCTCCATCGCCGGCGGCCGCAAGACTATGGGCGCCTGCCTCGCCACCGCAGCCCAGTGTTATGCCCGTCCCCAAGACCGCATCTACCACGTGCTGGTGAAACCGGCCGTCTTCGAAAGCTGCCGCGATTTCTGGTATCCGCCCAAAGAGCCGGCCCTGATCGAGGTCCGCAATCCGGACGGCAAAACCTGCTTCATGAAAACCTCTGAGGCGGAAATCACCCTGGTGCCGATGCCTTTCTTCCCCTTGAGGGAACAGCTCACCCCGGAGATGCTGCAACAGCCGGAGAGCCCAACGGCGCTGATGCTCTCCCTGGTGCGGGAGGAGAAACCGGAGCTGGTCATCGATCTGCGGGAGAAAAAGCTGACCTGGAAGGGCAAGGAGTGCGACCTCAAGCCGTCGCTGCTAACCCTTTACGCCTTGCTGGCGCTTCACAAGCGGGATGCCGAATGCGGCAGAAATCACTGCCGCGGCTGCGACGACTGCTATCTCAACATTCCCCAAATTTTGGAGCGGCAGGATGCCATCACCCGGCTCTATCTCCGGATGTGCACCCGCGAGCCGGGCAAAAGCGGGATCTTCGCCCTGGAAGAGAGCGACGTTCAGCAGTACCGCTCCAAGATCAACAAGGAAATTGACGTCTGCTTCGGCGAACACGAAAGCCGCCGGCTCCGCATCGAAAGCCTCGGCGGCCGGCTGGCCACCCGCTACGGGATCCCCCTCGACCGGGAGAGAATCCGAGTAGTGATGTGAAAAACTTCTTTTTCGGCAGGGGAGTGTCATTCCCGCAGCCTTTATCGGGAACCCAGCACCTCTGTCATTCCCGAATGCTCCTATCGGGAATCCAGGAATTTTCGGCAACCTTGCCGATGATGAAAAAATTGAAACGTCCGTCTAGGATGGGATGACTTAATCCGGAAAAGGAGGGTTGAAAAATGGAGAAGATGGAAATCCCCGTGCGGTTTTTGACTCCGGCATTTTTGGGAGACGCCGAACAGAAAGGCGCCTGGCGCTCGCCCCCCTTCAAGGCCTTGCTCCGCCAGTGGTGGCGGGTAGCTGTTGCTCAGGCTTATGGCTACAACTACGAGAAATTGCGTGAAGCGGAAGGCCTGCTTTTCGGTCATGCATGGCTTAAATCTGGGGGCAACGCTTGGGCATCAAAAAGTCAGTTAAGAATAAAATTAAATAATTGGGACCCTGGGAGCTTAATAAACAACCACTGGCCCCGGAAAGAATTCGATCAGGTCATTACATCAAAAGATGGAAAAAATAAAGTAGATGCTGAAATTTATCTCGGATTTGGGCCAATCATACCCCCAAGCAAAAAATTAAATATTCCGTTAAAAACCTTGAAAAATTCACCGGCCATTGGGCCAGATGTCGCAAACATAATGACCCTAATTTGGGACTCACTCCCCGATGCTCAAAAAATATCAATTAATGATGCTCTTGTTTTGTGCAATTGGTTTGGGACGGTAGGTAGCCGTGGACGAAATGGGTGGGGGTCATTATGCCTTACTACTGATGTTTTTCCATCCAGCCCTAAAATGGGGCACCCCTCACTTTCAAAAGTCTTACGGGAATGGAAGGAATGCATGAAGGAGGAATGGCCTCATGCTATCGGGAAAGATAAGTCTGGACCCCTAATATGGTTTACGGAGCCACTTCAAGACTGGAAAAAGGTTATAGGCCGGCTGGCAGTTATCAAAGTCGATGTTCGACGTACTGCGAAAAGATTTAGATTCAGCGGGTTAGGACAAATCGGTGGCATTCATTTACTTGGCTATCCTGCTGGAAAAGATTGGGAGTTGAAGGAGTTTAAATCGCTTCAAACAGAGCCGCGACTTGCTTCCCAATTACGTTTTAAGGCTGTTCAAGATGGGGAAATGTTACGCGGAATGGTATTTCATCTGCCCGCCTGCTTTCCAGACAGTTTATTTAAAAAGTTAGCACCACCTCAGCAAAAATGGCTGAAAGAACACGAACTCGAAATTTGGGCTGCCGTTCATCGGACATTGGATACTCACACCATGCTGCAAAAACGTGGGGGGAATTAGATGATGGAATTAATCTGGAAAGCCAAGCTTGCTGCCTGGACCCACGATCCGGCGGAAAAGGCCCTGGTTCTGCTGCGGGATCCCGCCGGCCACGAGGGGGGCACGGTCCGCAAGCTCCGGGAGTTGATCTTTCCCGAGGGCATCCCCGAGGCATTGCAGGTAGCCGTCAGGCAGGCCGACCAATGGGCCGCCGCGGCCGACCGGCCGCAGTTCCCAACATCTAAAGGCGACGGCCGTTTCGTCCCTTGGACGCAGGTCCGCTTTGCCGAAAATCCGGAACTGATCCATCCCCTTTCCGGAGAGAAAATCACCATCAAAGAGCTGAGCGACATTGCACCAGAGCATATCAAGGCGGCCAGCTTCGATCACTTCGACAAGTTGACCCAAAAAACAGGGGATGATCCGCGAAAAACCGCCTTGGCTTTCTGGCGTCTCGGACCTGAATTGGCGGCCGAAGAAATCGTCAGCCTGTGGCGGCTGCTCCCCGCCGACACCCGCGTCCCTGACCATACCATCTGGGCGCATCTGGATCTGGCCTCGGCATTCGCAACCGCCTTCGCAGCCGACTCTCACGGGCATCCGGCCCTTCTCTCCATGAGTTTCGGGCCGGTACAGGGCTTTATCGCCCAGGCCCGCACAACGTCCGACTTATGGGCTGGCTCGCACCTTCTCTCCCGCATCGCCTGGGAGGGGCTTTCAGTGATCTGCGAGCAACTCGGCCCCGATGCCGTTATCTTCCCGCAACTCAAGGGGGTACCACTGGTCGATCTCTGGCTGATAGATAAGATGGGATTGCCTGAAACGTTGTTCGAGAAATGCGATTGGCTCAAATCCAAAACCGACGCCAATCCCCTTTTCGGCGCAGCCCTTCCCAACAAATTCACGGCCATTGTTCCGCAGGATCGCGCCGCCGAATTGGCTGAAGAGGTCACCCGCCGGGTGCGGGAATGGGTGCAGGGAGAGGCCCGTGATACGGTCACGGCCCTTTTGCAGAAAGCCGGTTTACCTTCGGATAATACCGCCCCCTGTTTCACCCAGGCTCAGGCCCAGCTTGCCGATTTCCCTGAAGTCGCCTGGGCGGTCGTCCCCTGGTCGCTCGTTGGGAAAAAAGAGCAAGGCGTCGACACCGCCGAACTTTGTCGGGCCATGGAACCCTTTTTCCCCAAAACGGTTCATGCCCCTGGGTTTCTCGGCCACAAAGCCTGGGAGATCGTTAATCGTGAGATCGAAATTGAAGGGGCGCGTTTCCTCCGGCCCAATGCCGGCATGCTCTACCCGGCCCTTCACGATCTGCTCGACCGGCTTGGGGCCGCGGCCAAATCGGTCCGGCCCTTCGGGCAATCCCCCCAACAGGGTTACCGTTGCTCCCTGTGCGGCGAGCACGAATGGTTGTGCCAGGACAGGGCGGAGCTGAATCTTCCCCCCGGAAAACGGAAAGAAACTCAAACTCTTTGGACCAAAGTCGCTAGCAAGCATCCTTCATGGGCACGGAAAGGGGAACACCTCTGCGCCCTCTGCGCTTTGAAACGACTGTGGCCGAGCCGCTTCTCCGAATCCGTTAAAAAGTATGTCGAGGGCGGGGGGCAACGCTATGTCGTCTCGACGCATACCATGGCCCTGGCAACCAACATGGGACGATGGCTTCAACGGGAAAGTGGCCCATCCAGATCACTCCCTTTGAAACTCAAATCTCTGCTTCAGGGCAAAACCGAACAAGCTGCCCTGCCTCGAAAACTGGCGGCCAACCTCAAACCCAATGACGATGATGCGAATTTGTTGCTAAGAAGGCTGCCAGTATTGCTGGATGATCTCCGGCAATCCGAAGAAATCTTGGAGGCGGGTTCAGAAAAGGCCCGGCAAACAATCGAGGATCTGGTTGAAAAGGTGATCGGCGCCAAACCCGAGGCCTACTACGCCCTGATCCAACTCGATGGGGACGACATGGGGGCCTGGTTGAGCGGAAGCAAGGGGACCCTTACTTTCAGGGAGAGCTGGCACAGCCAGGTTCAAACAGGGGTTGCCGCGTTTTCGAGCAACAAAAACCTCGCCGACTACCTGGCGACGCCTCGTCCTCCCTCCCCAGCCCGGCACATGGCCATTTCCGAAGCCTTGAACGGCTTTGCGCTCGACCTGGTGCGCCATGTGGTGGAAGACCTCTACAAAGGGAAACTCATCTACAGCGGCGGCGACGACGTCCTGGCCATGGTTTCGGTAGATGACCTGCTTCCGGCGATGCTCTTGCTGCGGATGGTTTACAGCGGCGTTTTCCCCGATGGCGGGGATCGGGAAAGATGCTGGCGGCTGCTTGGCCAAGACCGTCAGAAGGATCGGATGGATATCGCCAAGGGTCACGTCCGCTACCGGGAAAAACTCTACCGGGTAATGGGAGAGAAGGCCACCGCTTCCGCAGGCGCCGTCATCGCCCATCACACCGCCCCCTTGGGCTCGGTGCTGCGGGCATTGCGCCAAGCTGAAAAGCGGGCCAAATCCGTCGAGGGGAAGGATGCCTTTGCCGTCAGCCTTCTCAAGCGCTCCGGCGGTGCGGTTTACCTGCCCTGTCCCTGGTCCCTTGACCAATCGGCCGGCATCCCTCAATCCCCCATGGGGCTTCTGATTCGCTTGCGGGATGCTTTTGCCGGCGATGGCCTGTCGCGGCGGGCAGCCTATCTTGTGCAGCAGTGGGCTTGTCAGCTTCCCGACGCAAAAATTCTCGGCAGCGCCGAAGCCTATCAGAAAATGCTTTCCGCCACCCTTGCCTACCAGTTCAAACGGCAAAGCTCGGAAAAGGCGCGGCAAGACAACGGCGCTCTGGCGGAAGAACTGACTTCATTGGCACTCAGGACAAAGGAGCGTAACGGTTTCGACCAGCCCCATGAGTTTTTGGTCGCTTTTTTATCGGTTGCCGAATTTCTTGCCCGGCAAGAGCGCGCCGACAAACCCGGCAAGGAGGCTGAACATGATTGAGTATTGTTTTCTCCATCCCCTCGATGTCCTTTTCCTGCGGGGAAACCGGCTGTTCGACGGCGCCGGCGATCATGCCGAAGCGCTCATGCCCCCCTGGCCCTCTCTGGCTGCCGGCGCCCTGCGCTCCCGGATGCTGGTGGATCATGGCTTCGATCCGGCCCGCTTTGCAAAAGATGAGAAACCCGATGGCCCTCTTGGCGATAGCCTGGGTACGCCAAAAGAGCCCGGCCACTTTCGCATAAGCGCATTTTTTGTCGCCTGCCGGGAAGACGAAAAGACAACCCCTTTTTTCCCGCTGCCCAGCGATGTTGTCGCCCTTTCACGAGAAACTCTCGCTTACCTGCGGCCTGCTGTTCTCCATCCGGCACTCAGATCCAGTGGCCCATTGCCGGCTTGCCCGGTCTTGGCCACGGCAACGTCTGCCAAACCCGTCGGTGGCCTCTGGCTGAATTCGGCAGGGCTGGCCGCCTATCTCAAAGGGGCGCCATTGAACACCAATGAGCACTGCGTGGAACGGAAAACACTCTGGGAATATGATCCCCGTCTCGGCATTGCCCTGGAACCGGCCAGCCGAGCCGCGGCCGAAGGGAAGATTTACACCACCGAGACCGTGGCCATGGCCGAAAATCATGGCTTTCTGGTCGGGGTTCAGGGCGCGGCCGGTCTGCTTCCGAAAAGTGGCCTGGCGAGGCTGGGGGGTGACGGGCGGGGCGCTGAAATCCACCCCTGCAAATTCTCGCCGCCCGCTCCCGATTGGGAAAGAATTGCCCAGGAAAAACGCTTCCGTCTGCTTCTGACAACCCCTGGAATCTTTCCCGACGGCTGGCGGACGCCCGGCTTGAACAACGAAAACGGGGCCTTGGTCTGGGGGACAGCGGCCTTTTCGGCAGCGCTCAAGGCGGCCTGCGTCAACCGGGGGGAAATCGTCAGCGGCTGGGATCTGGCGGAACGGTGCCCTAAAAAAGCCCAACGAACCGCGCCTACCGGCTCGGTCTATTACTTCGATGATTTTTGCGGTGACATTGAAGCACTGAAACGGCTGCCGATCGATGGACTCTGGGCGACGTCAGAAGCCGCCGACAAAAGCCGGAAAGCCGAAGGATTCAACAACGTCATGATCGCGGCGTGGCCGCTCAACGATTGATTACAGGAGGTGGCGATGTTTCAGGAAAAAAGAGCGTTGTTTGTCTATTGCGTCAGCCCGGTCCACATGGGGGCGGGAACCGCCCTGGGGGTTATCGACAACCCGATCCAGAGGGAGAGGCACACCGATTACCCAATCATTATCGGCTCGGGTCTCAAAGGCGCGCTTCGGCACGGCCTCGGCTGGACCGATAAGGCGGATATCAAAGCCGTTTTCGGCCCGGAAACTACCGAGTCGAGCGAGCAAGCCGGCGCCGTCAGCTTTGGTGACGCGCAACTGGTCGCCTTCCCGGTGCGCAGCCCCAAGCGAGCTTTTGTTTATGCCACTTCTCCTACCGCTTTGGCCAGGGCCGCACGGCTGCTGAACATAGCCGGGGTGGAGAGTAAATGGCAAATCGCATCAGTCCTCCCTGACCAGTGCCGATTCGTTAACCCCGACCTGCTCAGCGGGGATGAGGTTGCTCTCGAATCTTTTGTATTCAAGGCACAATTAGATCCAAATTTGCGGCAAATTTCCGAATGGCTCGCAGATAACGCCTTGTCGAAAGAAGCCGCCTATCAATTTTTCCGTGACAAACTCCGCGACGATCTGGTGCTCCTTTCCGATGAGGACTTCGGCTACTTCGTGCGCAACGCCACCGTCGTGGAGCCCCATGTGCGCATTGAAGACGCCACTGGCACCGCCAAGGGCACAGGCCTTTTCTACACCGAAAACCTGCCGCCGGAAAGCCTGCTGCTGGCCCCGGTCATGGCCTCGCAGGAGCGAAACAGGGAAGGGAAAAAAAGATCCGCTGAGGAGGTTATGGCGCTTTTGGTGAATGGAAAAGACAACGCTAAAGGGATCGATGGCTGCCAACTCCAAATCGGCGGCGACGCCACCACCGGCCGCGGCCAAGTCATCCTCAATCTTGCCAAAGGGGGTAAAGATGCCTGATCTTGATCGTCAGCGCGCCGCGCACGCCTGGAAGTGTGTCCAATCAGATTGCAACGAGAAGTATACCAATCTTGCCAAATCAGCCCCGGCCCTCATCATGGGCAATGGCTTGATGCCAACCCTGGCGTTTTACCAGGCGAAGGGGAAAGATGGTAAAGACGACAACAAGGCTCATTTTGCGAAACTTCTTCAAGATATTTTAACCTGGCTGGCTGGCCAGAAAATGGGCGGCAGCGATTTCGTCGCGGCCATGAAATTTTTCCATTCCCCCGATTTGAAATCATCCGACTACCGCCGCGCCACCGAAGAGACCCTGGAATTGCTGCGCTGGATCCGTCATTTCGCGCCGGCCATCAGCGGTGATCCGGCCGAAGATTAAGAGCGTTTTCCAAAACGGTAATACGCATTTAAAGTTACAGGAGGCTACCGTGGCACAATACGCCGCACCCCAATACATGAACAGTCATTTAACCTCGTACAAAGCCTTGCCGCCGGGACATCGGTTCGGCCTTTTTTTTAAATGCTGGGAATCCGACTGGAGCCGAGATGAAAAAGGAAAAAAGGACGGACTGCAACAGGTCTTGGAACTGGAAACCCCTGTAAAAGATTTGATCAAGGCTTTGCGCCTGCGGCAGGCCGCCCAAGCCCTCAACTCCAGCAAAGGCCTATATCAAATCAGTGCCTTGTCCGAATCCCCTTTCATGACCGGGATCGGCATGGAACACCCGGTGGAAAACGGGTTCGCCTTTCTCAACCCCTACGGCATCCCCTATCTCCCTGGCAGTGGCGCCAAAGGGGTTTTGCGCCGGGCCGCCGAGGAACTGGCTTTGGACGGCTCACTCAACGAGGGTTGGGATTTGGCCGCCGTCTGGTGGCTGTTCGGCTTCGAAGCCGGCAGTCTCTACCTGATGGGGAAACCCCGCCCCCCCGCGGATGAAGTGGCCCCAAAATGGTGGGAATTCTACATGAACAATATCAACGGTTTGGCAGCATCTCCATGGCTAGCCCCATGGATGTCGTCGGTATTAAGCGGCCAAGACAGGGCCGCCTATCTCGGCCGCCCGCAAGAATTTTTGTATGCTCTGGCCAAGGACAAGAAAGTCCGCGAAAAAATCCACTCCCGCGGTGCTCTCTCTTTCTGGGATGTCCTCCCGGAGCCTGCTGGCGGTAAACTCGGCTTGGATATTCTCACCCCCCATTACGGCGATTATTACCAGGGGAGTTCACCGCCCAACGACTCCGGAAAACCCGTGCCCAACCCGTTCTTGGTCATGCCCCCGGGAAGCCGCTTCACCTTTTATGTCCAATGCGAATCTGGCCGCTTACCAGTGGCCCTTGCCGAAAGCTGGCAAAAACTACTCGAAAAATCCTTCAAACATGCCTTCGAATGGCTTGGTTTCGGCGCCAAAACCGCTGTCGGCTATGGGCAGATGGTTTATGAAAACCGTAATGTGCCTGAAGAAAAGCGAGCACCGGAAGGGGGCAATATTGCAGCTGACAAACCCCCATTTGCCGCCGAGACTATTGTTTGGGAAAAAGCCAATTTATCTTGGTTTCCCGGAAACCAACAACTGACTGCCACATCAGGAAATTACAAAGCCCAAATAAGATTGATTGATAAAAAATTGATCCCTGAATCGCTCCACAAAGTGTTGTTCGACAAGAAGAAATCCACTCCGGCCAAAGTGACCGTCAAAAAAGAGGGGAATTTGTATTCAATTACAAAAATCGAGACAATTTAAATACATATGACTTAAAGAAGGCGCTTCCCATTATGCCATTAACCGTCAAGGTATAATCCAAAGGCCAGATAACCCTCCCCAAAAAGGCCAGGGAAGCGCTTGGAACTGATGTGATCACCATTGAGATTGGAACGGAAGGGGAGGTGGTGTTGCGGCCGGTGCGGAGTCGGGCCGGGGCGCTGAAAAATTTTGCTCGGCAGGAGCAAAAACCGTTGGGCGAGATTCGCGACGAAGCCTGGGGAGAGAAACTACGCGCCCTGCCCGACACGGTTCTTCATGACCAGGATCCGACCGGGCCGGTTTCTGAAAAGGATTGGGAGCCCACACAGTGACTGGACCCGAAGGCTTCATCCCGCCGCATGGCGGCTATGAAAACCTGATCTCCTACCGCAAGGCTGAGATCATTTTTGATGCGACGGTCTGGTTTTGTGAAAAGTATATTGACCGCCGCAGCCGGACCCGCGACCAGATGGTGCAGGCGGCGCGCTCCGGGAAGCAGAACATCATCGAGGGGAGCATGGCCTCGGGCACATCCAAGGAAATGGAGATCAAACTGGTCAACGTGGCCCGCGCCAGCCTGGAGGAGTTGCTGGCCGATTACCGCGATTTCATCCGGGTTCGCGGGGCGCCCCTATGGGACAAAAGCAGCAAGGAAGCTCTGTATGTCCGTGGTCTGGGTAGGGCCAAGTCGGACACCCATGGGAATCATGAGGCTTATGAGACCTATAAGCCTCTTTTGGAAACCCGACCTCCCGAAATCGCCGCCAATATCATCATTTGCCTGATTCACCAGACCAACTACCTGCTGGACCGGCTTCTGAAAAGCCTGGAGCAGGCTTTCCTCAAGGAAGGTGGTCTGCGTGAGCGCATGACTCGGGCCAGGATCGAGGCCCGCCAACAACAAAATAGCCGAAAGCGCAATGATTCATGATCACTTCCAGCACGATTCTCGTCATTACCGTCGGCGGCTCTCATCAGCCGATCATAACCGCCATCAAGGAAACCCATCCTGCCCACACCTGTTTTGTCTGCTCGGACAAAGACCCTGGCACGGGAAAACCGGGCTCCAATATCCAAATCCTTGGGGAAGGGTACGTTATCAAGGCCCACCCCCAGGACGGCAAACCGACATTGCCGAATATCCCCTCCCAGACCGGGTTGGCATCGGAGCAGTTCGAGGTGGTGACCGTTGAAGCCGATGATCTCGACAATGCCTTCATGACTCTGCTGGCGAGCCTTGAAAATCTCCGAAGCCGGTTCCCTCAAGGCAAACTTGTTGCCGACTACACCGGCGGCACCAAAAGCATGTCGGCGGCGCTGGTTCTGGCCGCATTGGAAGTGCAAGGGGCGGAGCTGCAACTGGTCACGGGTAACCGGACCGATCTGATCAAGGTTCATGACGGAACCCAATACAGTTCTTTGGCAATCAGCGATGCTGTCCGGCTGCACCGATCCATGGCGCCGCATCTGGCTAGCTGGGGACGCTTTGCCTACGACGAAGCGGCGGCAGGCCTCGATGCCATCCCGGCGCCACCAAACAATTCCCTTCGCCACCGTTTGTTTCGCGCCCGTGACCTGAGCCGGGCTTTTGCCGCCTGGGATCGGTTCGACCATACGGAAGCCCGGCGCCTGCTGGACAGCTATGCTCCCGTCGTCGCCCAGAATTTGCAGTCGCATTTCAATACCCTGCGCTCTATCACCGGCGACTCGCCCCGCAAGGAGCCGGCTCAACTCCTTGATTTATGGCGCAATGCCGAGCGCCGGGCCGCACAGGGCCGCTTCGACGACGCCGTCGCGAGGATATACCGGCTGTTGGAATGGAGCGCCCAATGGTTCCTCCGGAGCCGTTTCGGCATTGACTGCTCTGATATCCCCGCAGAAAAAATTCCGGCAGGACTTCCCCTTTCCGCCGGCCGGGATGGAAAGATCCAGGCTCCGCTTTTTTCCGCATGGGAGATGGTCGGAGCCCTGTCGACCGGCCCTTTCTCAACCTTTTTCCGCGATCATCGCGAAAATCTGCTCGGTCACCTGAAAATGCGTAACCACTCTATTCTGGCGCACGGTCTCTCCCCCATTACCACAACCGAATGGAAAATTTTTTCGGATTGGTGCAGCGAATCCTTTCTTCCGGTGCTGATCGAGGAATCAGGCATCAAAATGCCCCCTCAACTTCCCCAAGACTACCGGTGGGAAATGACTGGGACGGCCCATGGACGATAGATCGAAATTCGACCTCCATATCTGTCTGGCCTCCGCCCAGCCGCTCCCCAACCTGATCCCCGCGCTGTTGGAAGAAACCAAACCCAAAAAAGTCATTCTGCTTGTCTCTTCCGACATGGAGGCACGCGCCGCCATCCTGGAGGCAAATTTCAGAAAACTGGGATGTCCGGTTGAACAAATTCCCATCAGTCCCTACCGGATCGAGGATATCCGGGCCACGGTTCTCGACCTTCTGGCGTCCCGTGAGAGGGAATCTCTGGCACTCAACGCTACGGGTGGGACCAAGATCATGGCCTTAGGAGCGGCGGAGGTTTTTCGTGAGTTGGGCAGGCCGGTATTCTATGTGGACACCGACAACCGCCAGTTCATTACCCTGTTCCCCTCTTCATCCTCAACCCCTCTGGCCGATCTGGTCAGGGTCAAGACCTGTCTTTCCGCCTTTGGCTATTCCATTGTTGAAAAGGGGAGTCTCCTGGCCTCTCCCGACCGACAGGAGCTCTGTGAATGGCTGATCGATGGAGCGACCCGCTATGCCAAGGCGGTCTTCATCCTCAACGGCTGTGTTTCCGAAGCGGAAAAGAAAAAATCTCTTCTGGCTGATTTGAAAGACCAACAGCTGGACTTCAGTGAATTACTGGAGTTGCTGGAACGATTCCAGGAGAGCGGGGTTCTGACCCGGGAAGGGTGCCATATCACTTTTGTGGATGAGAATGCCCGCAGGTTCGCCGGAGGAGGGTGGCTGGAGGAGTATGTGGGGCGGATCGCCAGTCGACTCAAGGGAAAACAGCTCATCCACGATTTCGGGTGCAATCTGGTGGTCGAGACCAGGGAGCGGGTCAGAAACGAAATCGATCTGGCTTTCACGGCCCGCAATCGCCTCCACCTGATCGAATGCAAAAGCGGCCGCCTGGGAGAAAAGGAAGGAAAGGAGTCCCGCGCCGACGGTGTGGCCTACAAACTCGACAATCTTCGGGACCTGATGGGAGGAACCTACGGCAAGGCGATGCTGGTAAGCTTCCAGAAATTGACCGGGGATGACCGCAAACGTTGTGCCGTCAACAAAATCAGCGTGGTGGAGGGGAACGCTTTGGCCGGTCTGGAGAAAATTCTGCGGGATTGGATTTGATGGCGGCTCGGCTTCTGGTTAATCGGCCGGGCAGTCCGCATCTCCCATGGAAAAGCACTCCAACCCTGCTACCATTCGCCGGTCACCGGCGAGGTGGTTGTGTACGATCACTCCCCGTTTTGATTGGCGAAAAGGGCATTGGCGCCGTGTCATGCCCGGCAACG
>JAFGOW010000164.1 GCA_016926265.1 Deltaproteobacteria bacterium
AGAAATTGTTTGATCTCTTCGAGCTGGGTTTCAATGGCGGCATCGACGTCGCCGAATTCCGATTCCACCCGGCAGCCGCCGCCGGCGATGCTTTCGTCCCCTTCGAAGGTGATGTTTTTCAGACCGGTGATGCGGGTCAGGAAGAACGGCTTCTTCTCCTGCACCAGGTCGAGATCGCCCGGATTGACCTTGACATGGAAATAATCGGCGCTGATGGAGGCCTGCAGGGCCCGCTCGATGGTGGCCAGAATGACCTCGGGGCGGACCGAGATCTCCACCTGGAGCACCTGGCGAACGATGGTCAGCACCAGTTGCAGCATGTCGTGGCTGCTGTTGTGCATGATGGTCTGCCGCAACCGGCTGATATCCTCCATCACCTTGCCCAGCGCCTCGATGGCCTGGGCGAAGCGCCGTTCCCCCTCCTCCAGCCCGGCCTTGCGCCCCGCGGCCTGGGCCTCTTCGATTTTCTTCTGCACCAGGGGTTGGGCCAGGGGATCGGCGGCCGTGGCGTGGGTGTTCTGTTTCCCGGAGGATTCCGCAGCGAAAACGGCCTCCTTGGAAACGGCCTTTTCCTTGGAAGCCGGTTTTCCCCCCAGATCGTCAAAATTGGAAATCTCCAGCACCCGGAATTCGTTTTCCGAGAGGCCGCGCAGCACCTTAGACAAGGACATCGTCCCCTCCCCGCCCCGGAATGGTGATCTGCCCCTCTTCCTGGAGTCTGAAAGCGACCTTGACGATATTGCTCTGCATGGCCTCCACCTCGGACAGTTTGACCGGGCCCAGGGCCTCGAGGTCTTCCTTCATCATGTCGGCGGCGCGCTGGGAAACGTTCTTGAAAATGGCGTTCTTCAGATCGTCGGAAGCGGTCTTGAGCGCCAGCACCAGCTGTTCCGAATTGATTTCCCGCAGAATCTTCTGCAGCGCGCGCGGATCGAGCTTGACCATATCCTCGAAGGTGAACATCCGCTTGCGGATCTCTTCGGCCATTTCCCGATCCGATTCCTCGATGATCTCCAGCGCCGCCTGGTCGCTCCCTTTTTCCATCCGGCCCATGATCTCCACCACCTTGTCGATGCCGCCGACATGCTGGTATTCCTTGTTGCTCATGCCGCCGATCTCCTTCTGGAGCGCCTTCTCGATCTGGGAAACGATCTCCGGGGAGACCCGGTCGATGCGCGCCATGCGGTACAGCACATCCCCCCGCAGCTCATCGGGAAGGCCGCCGAGAATCTTGGCGGTATGCTCGTTCTTCTGGGTGGAAAGGATCAGGGCGATGGTCTGGGGGTGCTCCCCCACCAGCAGGCCGGAAACGGTCTTGGCCTCCATGCTGGAGATGGTTTCCAGCGGATGGTTGTCATAGAAGGAGGTGAGATTCTCCATCAGATAGTCGGCCCGCTCCTTGTCGAGGGCGCTCTCCAGGATGTTGCGGACGAAGGCGTCCCCCTCCACGTAGATGCCGGCATCCTCGGTGAAACACTGCTCGAACTCGCGGACGATCTGTTTCAGAACCTCGCCCGGCACATGGTCGATCTCCATCATGCAGCGGCTGACGGCCTGGACCTCGTTGTCGGAGAAGTTCTCGAACACCTTGGCCGCCGCCTCCTTGCCGAGATACATGAGGAGCACCGCCGCCTTCTGGAGGCCGCTCAGTTTTTCCTTGGGATTCAGCGCGCGCCCCATCGGTTACTCTTCCTTCAGCCAGCTTTTGATGATGCGGGACGTCACCTGATTGTTGTCATCGTTGGAGATGATATTCTGGCGGATCCTCTGCACCGGGTCGGCCGGGGCCTGCAGCAGCGTCCGTCCCGACATCTCGGCCTCGAGCTGCTCCACGGTTTTGTAATGGTCCACCTTCTGGCTTTCGGCCTTGAGGGTTCGGATCAGGGGGCGGACCAGCAGCAGATAGGCCAGCCCCGCGATAGCCGCCAGCAGCAGATATTTGACCATCGGCAGGAAGGGATAGACCTTGTCGACGATCGGGGAGCCGGTGGGAAGATCGGAGGTGAATTCGCCGCCGAAAGGCATCGACACGACCCGGATCTGGTCCCCCCGCTGGGGATCGAAACCGACGGCGCTCTTGACCATCCCCTCGATGGAGGACATCTCCTTTTCAGAACGCGGCAGGAACAGGGGCGCGGCGTCCTTGGCGCCGGCGGCGTCGGCTTCAGGATTGGGGCGGTCGGCCACCAGCACGGAAACCGAAATCTTCTTGGCCACCCCCATCGGCGCCTTGACATGGTTGACGACGCGGCTCACCTCATAATTGGTGATTTCGGAGGTCTTGCTGGAAGGAATGAAGTTGAGCCCCTGCTTGCCGTCCCTCAGATTGGACTGGACGCCGGGCACGCCGCTCAGGGTTTCGGTCCCCCCCTTTTCTTCCGTGGTCTGCTCGCTGCGCGGCACCGACCCGGTCGGATCGTAGCGCTCTTCGGTTTTCTCGGACTGGGAAAAATCGAGTTCCGCCGTCACCTTGACCAGCGAATTCTCCCGCCCCAGGGCCATATCGAGCATCGACTGCGCCCGCTCTTCGAGGCGCCTTTCAAAGGTCTGCTGATAGACCAGCTTTTCGGGGGAGAGAGGGCCTTCTTCGCCCTCCCCGGTTGCCTTGGTCAAAATCCTGCCGCGGTCATCGACGATCGTCACGTTCTCGGGGCTCAAGCCCTGAATGCTTCCCGCCACCAGATTGACGATGCCCCGGATCTGCTTCTCCTGGAGTTTCTCCCCCCCCTTGAGCTTCAGCGTGACGGAGGCGGTGGTCTCTTTCTGCTGATTGCGGAACAGCCTCTTTTCGGCCATGGCGATATGGACGCGGGCCGCCGCCACCGGCTCCAGCGCGGTGATGGTCCGCGCCAACTCTCCCTGCAAGGCCCGCTGATAATTGATTTTCTGGGCGAAATCGGTCATCCCGAAGCTCTGTTTGTCGAACACCTCGAAACCGATGCCGCCGCCGCGGGGCAGGCCGGCCCCGGCCAGTCCGAGCCGGGTCTCGTGGACCTGGCCGGTGGGAATCAGGATGGACGAACCGTTGCCTTCGAGCTGATAGGGAATCTTCCGCTCCTTGAGCCATTCCACGATAATGGAGGCGTCCCCCTCGGGAAGATTGGCATACAGCAGTCCGTAACCGGTGGCCCGGAACTGGAGGATGATCACGGTGAAGACCGCGATGGAAATCAGCGCCACCAGCAGCAGGCTGATTTTCCGCGGCCAGGGCCACGCGGCGACCGCGTCAAGGAGATTCGTCGATTTTTTTTCTTCCGCCATGGGGGATCATCTCAAACCGGGCAAAAAAGTTCAATGGGTAAGGGCCGATGCCCTGGGTCACACCGACATCCTCATGATTTCCTGGTAGGCATCGACGACCTTGTTGCGCATCTGGACCAGCAACCGCATGGAGATATCGGCTTCCTCCATGGCCAGCATCACCTCGTGAAGGCTCCGGGCTTCGCCGGCGGCCAGTTGTTCCACGGCCCGGTCGGCTTCGGCCTGGGCGGCGCGGGTTTCATCGAGGGCGTTTTTCAGGAAATCGCCGAAACCGTTTCCGGAGGAGACGGCTTCCGATTCCTGGGGGGAAACCAGGGCGGGCAGCGCGCGAATGGAATCGATGGGGGTCACGGGTCACCTACCTTCCTATTTCCAGAGATTTCAGGGCCATCCTTTTGGCGGCCTGGATGGTGTTGACATTGGCTTCGTAAGCGCGCGCCGCGGAGAGCATATCGGCCATCTCTTCCATGACATCGACGTTGGGCATCGCCACGTATCCCTTGTCGTCGGCATCGGGATGGGAAGGGTTGTAAATGGTCCGCGGCGGCGTGGTATCGGCCAGGATCCGCGACACCTTGACCCCCTGCGCGGCCCCTTTCATCCGCTGGTCCAACTGTTCGGAAAAGGAAGCGGCATCGCTTTGGAACACCACCGATTTCTTCCGGTAGGGCCCCCCTTCCGGCGTCTTGGTGGTTTCCACGTTGGCCAGGTTGGAACTGATGGTGTTGAGTCGCATCTGCTGGGCGTTGAGCGCCGAAGAGCTGATCTTGAAAACATTTAAAAGGTCCATCGGGTAACTCCTCTATCCTCAGCGGCCGTCCTGGGCCACATATTTGAGAAGGCTGATTTTCTTGTTCAGGGCCTGGATGACGGCCTCGAAATGGATCTGGTTTTCGGCCATGCGGATCATCTCCTCATCCAGGTTGACCTCGTTCTGGTCTCCGATGCCGGCCCGGCTGGGGGTGCGCACCACCCGGGCGCTGATTCCGTCCAATTCCCCCTCGCTCCCGAGGTGGCTGGAATTGGTTTTTGCAAGTTTCACTCCAGATTGCATGGCACGGTTCAGATCCTGCTCGAATTCCAGCTTCACGGGAACGTAGCCGGGGGTGTCCAGATTGGCGATGTTGGAGGAAATCGTCTTCTGGTTGGCGACCCGGAAATCGAGCGCGGTCTGAAGCGCTTTCATGGTGCCATCAAAAATTCCCAGATCTTTCATCGTGTTCTCCTCATGGCTCGTCACCGGTTCAACTCCAGGTCACGGATCGATTCGACGGCGAGACGCTTCCAGAGTCCCCCCTCCCGTTCTTTTTCGGCCAGGCGCCGGAAATAGTTTAGGGCCTCTTCCCGGCGCCCCCGCCGGATACTGATCTGCCCCAGCCGATAGAGGGCGCCATCCCCATAATCAGGGTCCGCTCGCAATTCCCGGAAAAGGGGGCAAGCGGCGTTGTGATCCCCCGTCTGGAACAGGGCTTCCGCCTGGATGTAGGAAAAAGCCGGGGGCAATGGCTCGCCGGCAGCGGGCAGCGCCGCGAAAGCCTCCAGAACCCCGCGACGGTCGCCCCGCTCATGGAACAACCGCGCGGCCAGCAAAGAGGCTTCTCCCGCGACGGGCCGGGGAGCCGTCCGCCACGAGTCGATGGCGCCGTCGAGGTTGCCGGAACGTTGCATCGCCTTCATCCGCAGCAAAAAGACCCCGTCCCGATCGCGGCCGGCCGGAAACCGCTTCAGGTAGCGGCCGGCGAAATCCTGGACCGCCGCATACTCGCCCCGCTCGAAATAGGCCCGGACGAGGGGCAGATAGACCTCCTCCTCTTCGGGGCGATCCCGATAGATATCGAGCAGGTAGAGGAAGATGCGGCTGGCGCGCTCCGACAGCTCGAGACGGGAGAGAGACCCGGCAAGCCGGAACAGGAAATCCTTGCCCAGGTCCCCGGCCAGCAGAAACTCCCGGTTCTGGTCGAGCACCAGCGTCACATCGAAATCCCGTTGGGCCGTCATCAACTCTTCCAGATAGGGAGGAAGCACCTCGGCCAGAAACGCGCCGGCTTCGGCCACCAGCGGGCTGGTGGCGAATTTTTTGCGAAAACTCCGCAACGCTTCGATGGCCTCCCGCTTTTTACCGCCCATGTGCAATACCAGCGCCCGTTTGAACGAGGCCTCTTCCTTGAGGCCGCGAACCAGGGTCAGTTCCTCCACCTGCCCGTACTGAAAAGCCCTGAACAGGAGATCGCCGCTCCCCCAATCCTGCAACTGGAGGTCCAGCAGCAGCAGCCGCGCCCGGCATCCCCCTTCCGAATCGGGGGCTTCGTCGGCCAACAGTTCCAGGGCCGTGATGCCCTCCTTGAGACGGCCCATCTCCACCAGCAGATCGGCCTCCGCGAAACGGGTCAGCCGGATCGCTTCGGGATCCTCCAGCAGCGGCCGCAATTTGCGGAACAGGGCCAAGGCCTGGGCCCGATCCCCTGCCTCCCGAAACGACAGGGCGGCCCGCCCCAAGGAGAAGGGATGCCGGAACAGAATCCCCGATTCACCCAGAAAACGGTTGTAGGGAGAAACCCGCGGCGGCGCGGCGACGGAAGGCGGGGCGGCGGGCTGAGGAGGGGGCGGCTCCGTTGCCGGCCGCGGCGAGGGGCCGGCCGGAGCGTCCTCCACCGGAGGCAGGGCGGCGACGGCAACGGCCCGCGGAAGCCGTATCTTCTGGCCGGGAAGCAGCAGATCGTCCTTGGCGCCGTTGGCCTTTTTCAAAGCGGCCACCGTCGTGTCATGGCGCCGCGCCAGCCGCCACCAGGAATCCCCCCGCCGCACCTCGACCGTCAGGAACAAATCTTCGGCCGCCGTCTCGGGTTTCGGCGCCGAAACCGGATTTGCGGGTTGTTCGGATGGCTCTTGGCTCACCGCCGGTTCCGGTCCGGAGACGGCGGGCGCTGTTGCGGTGGCCGGCTCCGGAAGCGAAACGCCGCCATCCACCAGCCGCAGGGAACGTAACTCCTGGAGCGCTTCGGGCCATGCCGTATCGGGATCAAGCAGCCGCCGCGACAATTCCTCCAGATCGCCGAGGGAGAGAGCGATCTCCGCCAGCAACAACTGATAATAAGGACGAAGCGGATCGGCGGGGGCCATGCCGCCCAGTTCATCCAGCAGCCCGAACCGCGCCACATAAGGCTGGATGCGGGCTTCCAGAAAATGGCGGAGATAGGCGTAGCGGGAGGCCAGACACGGTTCCTTGACGCGGTCCGGCCAGGCCGCCGGTATCTCCTCCGCGGCCCCGGAACGGGCCAGGTATTCCAGATAGAGGGTCTGAAGAAGCTCGGTTTCCGGGTCTTGAGAAGGGACCGATCCCAGCTCCCGGCCCAAATCCTTAAGGGCCTGCCACTCCCCGGCCCGGATCAGGTCATGGACGGAACGACCTTTGCCGGAGAGCCGTTCCTCGGGGAGGGGCGGCAGTCCGGGCATCGTGAAACGCATCGGGATGCGGAGATCGAGAGGGGTCCGGTAATCCCGGAAAAAGTTTTTCCAGTTTCCGGCATAGCGGGATTTCTGCGAGGTCGGCAGGGATTTTCCGGGGAGCCCGCGGAACGGGAGAGAGCGCATGTCGATGGCGGGGCGGGGACCGGCGCTCCCCCAATAGAGATCGACGGACAGGCGGACCTTGTCCCGTTCCGCAGTGGTCTGGACCCGGATGGGGATTCTCCGGAGCAGAAAAGAGAGGACGCAATCCTCCTGGCGTTGCGCGATCATGACCTTGAGGACGACATCGTCCTCGGGAATCCGGCGCAGCCTCGGATCAACCTTGGTTCCTTTAAGATGGATATCGAGACGCTGTCCCAGGGAATCGAGGCGGAAGGTGGGGAGCGAGGAAAACCCGATGGAGAGCCGGGTGAAATCGACTTTTTCCTCCTTGAGGATCTCCTGCAGCACCGCCTGCTCCAGGGCCCGGGCCGGCGCCGGGAAAACCATCGGGGAGAGGAGCGCCAATAATAATAATGTAGTCGATAACAGCCGCATCGATTCCCGGTGAAGGTTGAAAGGGAGAAAACCGCCTCGGAATTATCCGGAGCCCTGGATTTCCCGATTCTGCTAAATACATGCCATAGCCGAAAAGAAGGGAAACGGATCGGATTTGCCTTTTTTGGGAACCCATGGGGCCGACAACGGTCAACTTTTTGACTAGCGACCACCGCCCCAAAAGGGGTCTGCCCTCCCCGAAAACTGACTTTTTTCGATTTCCATCCCTTGCCACGGAGCTTTTCCCCTCCCTTTTCCCGTCTTAAAGGCTCGGAAACAAAAATCCGCAACAGGCCGGTCTTTGCGGAAAATCACTTGTAAATAAAATCAGTTCCCCATGATCAGGCAAGGTAAAACCGCGGCGGATCATGGCCCGCATCAAAGAAAACTATTTGGTGGCCTGCTTTTTGCTAAATCTGGGTTTGGAATCAACGCCACAAAAATTCGATGGGCCATACTTTTTGCCAAGGGAGAAAGTCGATGGGTGATAGCTTTTCCTCCGATTTCGATGAGATTATTGCGGATTTCCTTCAGGAAAGCCGGGACATGATCGAACAGCTGGAGCCGACCATCATTGAGCTCGGGCAGAGCTGCCAGACCGTGGATTGCTGGGCGCCGACCGATTGCCGCAATACCGCCTGCTCCCGATACAAGGCCTCCTTCGACTACCCCTGCTGGCTCCACAAGGGCTACATCGGCAACGGCGATCAGAGCTGCGTGCATGCCGACAACGAAGAGGGATGCAAGAAATGCCGGGTCTTCGAACTGACCAACGGCAACCTCGGGACCATGAACGCCATCTTCCGGCTGTTCCACTCCATGAAAGGGAGCGCCGGCTTCCTGGAACTGACCAACATCTCCGGGGTCGCCCACGCCGCCGAAAATCTCCTCGACCGCATCCGTTCCGGCAAGATCAAGATGGAAAGCCATCATGTCACCCTGCTCTGCCAGGCCTGCGACTTCGCCAAGGAAGCCCTGGACCACGTGGAAGCCAACAGCCATGACAAAGGGATGGAAAAACAGGCCGAAGAGGTGAAGGCGCTGCTGGAAAAGGCCGTGGAGGACGCCCTGCAGCTGGTCGCGAACCCTCCCGGAGCAGGGGCGTCCAAAACCCAGGCCCAACCGGCCGCACTGGCAGCAGCGCCCCAGTCCGCCCCCGAGGTTGAACCCTGCGCCAAAGAGATTGCCGCAGCCGATGCGGAGCAAACCGAGGAGCAGGCCGCCCGCTTGAAGCAGCTCGAGGATCTGAGCAGCCTCATCAGCCCGGAGATGGTCACCAATTTCGTTCAGGAATCGGACGAACTGCTGCAGCGCATCGAGCAAGGGCTGCTGAAATGGTCGGAAAACCCCGCCGAAGCCGGCAACATCCAGGAGGTGTTCCGGGATGTGCACAGCATCAAGGGGAACTCGGGGTTTTTCGGCTTCAAGGACATGGAACACCTCACCCATGAAATGGAAACCGTCCTCGACACCGTCCGCAACGGCGGCGAACTGGCGTTGGAAAATCCCGCCGAGCACCTGCTCGGCTTCCTCGACATCATCCGCGACGGCCTCTCCGGCATCGCGGCGGGCGGGCGCGGCGAGATCAAGGATCTCGACGCCCATGTCGGGGTGATCCGCGCCCTGATGAAACCCAAGCTCGGCGAAGTCCTGGTCCAGCAGGGGGTGGTCGACCGGGAGACGGTGGCTGCCGCGCTTGAGGCGCAGAACGACCTGCGGATCGGGGAAACCCTGGTCCAGATGGGAAAGGTCACCCCCCAGCAGGTGGAGGAAGGGCTTGAGGAGCAGAAACTGTTCAAGAGCAACGCCCCGGTGCCGCCGGCGGACAAAAACAAGAGCAACAACGCCGCCCTCAACCGCCAGGATATCCGCGTCGATCTGCGCAAACTGGACGATCTGATCAACATGATCGGGGAGATGGTGATCGCCGAAAACATGCTGGTCAACAACCCCGACCTGAAGAACCTGGAACTGGAAAATTTCAACAAAGCCGCCCAGCAGATGGGGAAAATCATCCGCGAATTGCAGGAAATGGCCATGACCATCCGCATGATCCCGGTTTCCGGCCTCTTCAAGCGGATGATCCGGCTGGTCCACGACCTGTCGCTCAAATCGGGCAAAAAGGTGGAATTGCAGCTCTCGGGAGAAGAGACCGAGGTCGACAAGACGGTCATCGAGACCATCACCGATCCCCTCGTCCACCTGCTCCGCAACTCCCTGGACCACGGTCTGGAGCCTCCGGAAGAAAGAATCCACAACGGCAAACCGGACAAGGGGGTGGTCAAGCTCTCCGCCCGCCACGAAGAGGGCGAGGTCTGGATCACCATCGAGGACGACGGCCGCGGCCTCAACCGGGAGAAGATCCTTGCCAAGGCGCGGGAAAAAGGACTGATCCAGGGGGACGGCAGCGACATGCCCGACAAGGCGATCTTCAACCTCATCTTCATGCCCGGCTTCTCCACCGCCGACAAGATCACCGACGTCTCGGGGCGCGGCGTCGGCATGGACGTCGTCAAGCAGAATCTGGAGAAAATCAAGGGCAAGATCGAGGTCCAGAGCAGACCCAACGAGGGGACCAAGATCAAGCTGCGCATCCCCCTGACGCTGGCCATCATCGACGGCATGATGGTGCGGCTCGGCAAAACCGTCTGCATCGCGCCGCTGATCGCCATCCGGGAGATCATCCGCCCCGCCGCCAGCGCCATCACCATCACCCCCAGCGGCCTGGAGATGGTCCGCATCCGGGACCGTTTCTTCCCCATCAAGCACCTGAGCGATATCCTCGGCAAGCCCTCCGACTGCGAAAAGATCGAGGACGGCATCCTGGTTCTGATGGAGGACCAGGGAACCAGCTTCTGCCTGCTGGTCGATGAAATTCTGGGGCAGCAGCAGACCGTCATAAAGGGGCTTTCCGATTACATCGGCAATGTCCGCGGCGTCTCCGGCTGCACCATCCTCGGCAACGGCGAGGTATGCCTGATCCTCGACGTCGGCTCTCTGGTGGAAAACCTGGAGTTCGGGGAAGCGCTGCATGCCGTCAATGCCTGACGGAGGAAGCCGCGACCTTTTGAAACCAACGATTTCTCAAACGCGAAAGCTGATTCCATAACCCAAAGGAGAACCATGAATGAAGGAGAACAACGCCAAGAAGCAGTTGGAAGAGGAGCTCTTCGATGAGAGCAACGAGGATACCCAAAAAGGGAGGTTCCTCACCTTCCGCCTGGCGCGGGAGGACTACGGCATCGAAATCCGCTACGTCACCGAAATCATCGGCATCCAGAAGATCACCGAGGTGCCGGACATGCCCCACTTCGTCAAAGGGGTCATCAACTTGCGGGGCAAGGTCATCCCGGTGATGGACGTCCGGTTGCGCTTCAACCTGCCCCCCAGGGATTACGATGACCGGACCTGCATCGTGGTGGTCAACGTCGATGAGAAATCGGTCGGACTGGTGGTGGACAAGGTCAACGAAGTGGCCTCCATCCCCGACGACCAGATCGAGCCGCCCCCCCGCGCCGACCGCGACGGCTGCAACTATATCCAGGGCATCGGCAAGATGGGGGAAGAGGTGAAGATCCTGCTGGAAGTCAAGCGGCTGCTGTTCACCGAGGAGATGGAACAGCGCTCCCTGATCGTGGAATAAAAAATCGTCAACCGATAACCGGTTTCAAGCAATAAACGGTTCAACATCTAAATCATTATGGAGGATTTCATGAATTGGTTCAAAAATTTTAAAATCGGCATCAAACTCACCCTTGGATTCGCCGTCATGGTGCTCTTGATGGGGATCCTGGCCTTCACCGGCTACAACAGCGTCAAGACCATCAATGCGGAGCTGGACGACGTTCTGAAGGTGCGCCTTCAGGTCACCAACCTGCTCCTCTCCGTCGACCGCGACCTCCAGCAGCTGCTGGTGGCGGAACGCTCCATGGTCTTCGCGGACGTCAAATCCAAGCAGTTCGAGCAGCTGGTCAAAGACTACGAGGAAAACCTGACCCAGGCCAAGCAACGCGCCGAAAAAGTAACCGGCCTGCTGACCACCGAAAAAGGCCGGGCGTTCATGGCGGAATTCAACGCCAGTTGGGGCGAGTGGGAAAAACTCTCCCGCCGGGTGGTTGACGCCCGCAAGGCCGACAGCCGCGAAGGACGGGTGGAGGCCATCGACCTGACCCTGGGAAGCGCCGGCCAAAAATTCGAAACCATGCGGGACAGCCTCGACAAGATCCAGGACCTCAACGACAGCGTTATCGAGCAAACCGGTAAAAAGGCCGCGGATATCTACCAGAACGTGGTCCGCACCATCATCGTCATGCTCTCCGTCGCGTTCCTGATCGCCATCGCCCTCGGCTGGTTCCTCACCCGCGGCATCACCGGGCCGATCCGCAAGGGTCTCCAGCTCGCCGGAGACATCGCCTCGGGGGATTTCACCCATCGCCTCAACCTGAACCAGAAGGACGAAGTCGGCCAGCTCGCCAATTCCCTCGACCAGATGGCCGACAGCCTGGCCAAATCGGCCCACATCGCGGAGCAGATCGCCGACGGCAACCTCGATGTGAACGTCACTCTCGCTTCCGAACGCGACCAGCTCGGCAAGGCGCTCAAGGGCATGACCGACAAACTCAATCACGTCCTGGCCCAGGTCCAGATCGCCGGCGAACAGATCGCCTCCGGTTCGGCCCAGGTTTCCGATTCCAGCCAGTCCCTCTCCCAGGGCGCCACCGAGCAGGCCAGCTCCCTTGAAGAGATCACCAGCTCCATGACCGAGATGGGCTCCCAGACCAAGCAGAACGCCGACAACGCCCAGCAGGCCAGCCAGCTTTCGGCCAATGCCCGCGACGCCGCCGAAAAGGGCAATCAGCAGATGCAGGAGATGATGACCGCGATGGACGAGATCAACGCCTCCGGCCAGAACATCTCCAAGATCATCAAGGTGATCGACGAGATCGCCTTCCAGACCAACCTGCTGGCCCTCAACGCCGCGGTGGAAGCGGCCCGCGCCGGCCAGCACGGCAAGGGCTTCGCGGTGGTGGCCGAAGAGGTGCGCAACCTCGCCGCCCGCAGCGCCAAGGCG
>JAFGOW010000165.1 GCA_016926265.1 Deltaproteobacteria bacterium
GGGCGCGGGGCGGAGCCCCGAGGCAGAAGCAGAAGGAAAAAACCGGCAGTCACCCTGTAGCAGCGGGCTTCTGAATTGACGCCTTTGGTTTCGCCTTGGATGCGATTCGAGGGGTTTTGGTCTCGGCCCTCTTTCTTTACCTTTTCCCTCCACCCCTGGTTTTCCGGCGCGGAGTTTGCTAGCATCCTCGGAAAAGCGATCCCTCACCCACGCATTCCGAAAGGAGCCGGCCATGGGCACCAACAACATCTTTTTCCTCGAGAATATCGAATGGTTCGACGAAAGCGGCCGGGAACTGGTCCACCGCATCCCGGAAAGCGGCTCGGGGGAGATCAAATGGGGGGCGCAGCTGACGGTGCGGGAAAGCCAGGTGGGGGTGCTGTTCTACAAAGGGCGGGCCTGCGACGCCTTCCCCGCCGGGCGCCACACCCTCAGGACCGGCAACATCCCGATCCTCAACAAAATCCTTTCGATCCCGTGGGGGATGGAAAGCCCGCTGCGGGCCGAAGTGATCTTCGTCAACCTCAAGACCTTCTTCGACCTCCGCTGGGGGACCCAGGAACCGGTCGCCTTCAAGGATTCGGAGTTGGGGCTGGTGCGGCTCCGCGCCCACGGCGTTTTCAACATCCATGTCACCCAGCCGGTGCTCTTCGTCAACAGCCTGGTCGGCACCGCCGGCAGCTTCACCACCGAGGATATCGAGGAGTATCTGCGCAAGGTGATCGTCTCCCGCTTCAACGACCACCTGGGGGAACACCTCAACACCCTGTTCGACCTGCCGGGATCTTACGACACCCTTGCCACCGGTCTCAAACGCCGGCTGCAGGCCGATTTCAGCCATTTCGGGCTGGGGCTGATCGATCTTTTCATCACTTCCATCTCACCGCCGCCCGATGTCCAGCAGGCCATCGACGACCGCAGCCGCCTCAACGCCGTCGGCGACCTCGACGCTCTGCTCAAGATGAAAGCGGCGATGGCGATGGAAAAGGCCTCTCAGTCGGGAGGGGAGGCGGGAAGCGGAATCGGCCTGGGGATGGGATTCATGCTGCCGGCCATGTTCGCCCAGGGGCTGGCAGCCAAAAACGGCGGCCCGGCGCCGGGAACTCCCCAAGCCACGGAAACGCAGTGCCAGGAATGCCGCAATCCGATTCCCCTCGACGCCAAATTCTGCCCCTTCTGCGGTCATCAGCAGGTGGTCTTCGCCCAGTGCCGGAACTGCGGCAAGAACCTCCCTCCCGGCGCGCGTTTCTGCCCCCGCTGCGGCCAAGGCGCCGATGAAAAACCGCCCGCCAGGTTCTGCGCCCAATGCGGCGCCGAAAATCTCGCCGATTCGGTGTTCTGCAACCGGTGCGGGGAGCAACTGAGCTGACATGGATCTCCGCTTCGAGCACCAGTGCTCCCAGTGCGGCGCCCTGATCCGGCTCTTCGAAACGGAACGGCTGTTGCAATGCCGGTTCTGCGGGGTCAAAAGCTATCTGAGCTCCGAAGCGCCGTTTCACTTCGTGCTCCCCCATCAGGCGCCCCCGGACCGGGAACTGCTTTACGTCCCTTACCTGCGTTTCAGGGGGAACGTCTTCTCCTGCCAGGGAAACCGCACCGATTTCCGTTTTACCGACATCACCCAGCTCGGAATCCCCTTTGAGGGGCTCCCGGCCTCCCTCGGTTTCCGAACCCAGGCCCTGACCCTGAAATTACTGGACCCCGCCACGCCGGGCACCTTTCTGAGGCCGACCCTGAAACTCACGGACCTGCTCAACAAGGTCAGCCAGCTGGGAGCCCAATCGTCGCAACTGCCGGTCTACCATCGCGCCCATATCGGAGAAACAACCAGCCTCGTCTTCCTTCCCCTCTACCGGCAGGAGGACCAGCTCTTCGACGCCGTGATCAACGAACCGGCCCTCTCTTTACGCCGGGACCAGGAAATCAACCCCGATCTGGCCACGCCTCTGGACGGCTGGCGCCTGAACGTTCTGGCCACCGTCTGCCCGGTCTGCGGCTGGCAGCTCGAAGGAGACAAGGACAGCGTCGCCATGGTCTGCCGCAACTGCGAACGGGTCTGGGAAACCTCCTCCGGCCGTTTCGCCCTGACCGACCACGTGGTGGTGCCCGACATCGGCGGCGAAAAAACCCACCTCCCCTTCTGGAAAATAACCGCCACCGCCACCGGCGTGCCCATCAAGACCTTCGCGGATTTCATCCGGGCCACCCATCAGCCGCGAGTCCCGCTGCCGGAATGGGAAGAACTGCCCATGAGTTTCTGGTGCCCCGCCTTCAAGATCCGCCCCAAGATCTTCCTGCAGCTGCTGCGCACCGCGACCCTGGCCCAGCCCAGCTACCGGCAGAGCGAACGGTTCCGCCAGAAACCGCTGTTCCCCGTCACCCTGCCTTCCAGCGAAGCGGTCCAGACCCTCAAAGTGACCCTGGCCGATCTGAGCCTGAAGAAAAAGGACATTTTTCCGCTGCTCCCCAAGGTCCGCTTCAACGTGGTTAAAACGACCCTGGTCTACCTCGCCTTCCGGGATACCGGCCACGAACTGATCCAGCCCTGTTCCCAGATCGTCATCAACAAAAACAGCCTCGATTTCGGAAGAAAACTGTAGCGGCGCCGCCGGCAGGCCCGCGCCTCACAGGTCGGGATAGAGGATCTCCTCGCCGCCGGGGCTGCGAAGCACCACCTCGTTCCCTCGCAGGGCGCCGTATTCGGGGAGCAGGGGGATCTTCCCCTTGCCGCCGGGGAGATCGACCACAAAGGCGGGGATTCCAAGCCCGGAAAGGGTGCCCCGCAGCTCGGCCATGATCTTCAGACCGCAGCTCAGCGGGGTGCGGAAATGACCGGTTCCATGGGTCAGATCCATCTGGTGGAGGTAGTAGGGCCGCACCCGGTTCCGCAGCAGCTGCTGGAACAGTTCCCTGAGAATGGCGGCCGAGTCGTTGACGCCCCGCAGCAGCACCGTCTGATTGCCCACCGGGATGCCGGCGTCGGCCAGCAGCCGGCAGGCCTCGGCGGCCTCGGGGGTCAGCTCGCGGGGATGGTTGAAGTGGGTGTTGACAAAGAGGGGATGGAAAGAGGCCAGCATCCGGCACAGCGGTTCCGTGATCCGCTCCGGCAGGGTGACGGGGAGCCGGGTGCCGACGCGGATCACCTCCACATGGGGGATGCGCCGCAGCCGCTCCAAAATCTCTTTCAGCACCAGGTCGGCCATCATCAGGGGATCGCCCCCCGAAAGCAGCACGTCGCGCACCGAAGGGGTGCGGGCGATGTAGTCGAGGCCAGCCAGCACGTCGCTGAAAGAGACCTTGGCCTTGCCCACCCAGCGTTTGCGGGTGCAGAACCGGCAGTAGCCGGCGCAGCTCCCCGAAACCAGAAACAGCACCCGGTCGGGGTAGCGGTGGACGATCCCCGGCGCCGGCGAGAGGCATTCCTCGTTGAGGGGATCGGCGGGGAGCCCATCCTCCGCCAGTTCGGCCGGATCGGGGACCACCTGCTTCCATAGGGGATCGTCGGGCCCTTGCAGAAGTCGAAAGTAGAAAGGGGTGATCCGGAACGGGTAGATTGCGGCCACCCGTTCCAGGGGAGCGGGATCGATGCCGAACCGGCGCGCCACCATGGCGGGCGAGGTCAGACTTTCTTTTAGGTGTTGCTGCCAGAGTTCCAAAAGGGGAATCCGATAATGAGAGGTCAGCGCGACAGGGGGTCATTCCCCCGCAGCAGGAAGGTGAGAACAATGGCCGCCATCAAACCCAGGTCGCGCCACAGCGCCTCCTTCACTCCGGAAGCCGCTCCGGCCCCGAAGCAGCCGCAGCCGATGTCCAGCCCCCTGGCCAGGGCGGCGCCCAGCGCCAGCATAAAAACCAGGTTGAGTCCCCCCGCCACCAGAGCGGCGGCCCGCACCCGGCGGTTGAAAAGGAGCAGAATTCCGGCCATGGTCTCGATCATGGGGACTACAGCCGCGGCCAGGTAATGGAAGGGCTCGGGAACAATCCGGTAGTTGGCGATCTCCCCGGCAAAGGCGACGACATCGGCCCCCTTTACCGCCCCGGCGTAGAGGAACACCCCCCCCACCGCCAAGCGGCAGAGGTGATACAGCAGCCTCCCCAGCGGATGTCCGGTCACGGCGCAGCCCCCGTCCCAACCGGCAGACCCGCCGCCCGCCACTCGGGAAATCCCCCTTCAAAAACCAGCACCTCTTTATATCCCGCTTCGATCAGCCTGGCGCCCACGTCATGGGAATCCCGGCAGCCGTAACCGCTGCAATAGACAACGACCGGAACGGTCAGGGGAACGCGGTCGCGGAACCGGGCCAAGCCCTCCGGATCAGGACCGAGAGGCAGGGAGCGGGCGCCGGCGATATGCCCTTCCCGGAAAGCTTCGGGGGAACGGGCATCCACCAGCACGGCGCCTTGTTCAACCAGCGCTCTGACATCTTCCAGGAGCGCGGGAATCAGCGAACCCGCTTCCGGCAGGCGCGATTCCGCGGCGAGCGCTTTGGCAGCCGGACGCCGGACAAGGAAGACATCCCCCAGCAGCGGGTAGTGAAGCAGCACCCCGAACGCCGCCCCCGCCAGGCAGATGAAAAAAGCTTCCAGGAGCACCTGACCCCAGGAAGAGTCGGGATAACGACGGACCACGCTCATTTTCTCTGTTCCTTATGGAATTCGGCAGCCGGCGGGTTTTCAGACTAGCAAACTCCGTTCCGTTTGACAACGCGGAGTTGAAAAATCACGCCGCGGCGAAAAATCCGGCGCTCCCCCGGGCAACGAAAAAACATGATTTTATTTTTTCCGGTCCGCTGTGCTTCCGTCTTGACAACAGGCGGGAACTCTTCTATTACCTTCGATGATTCGCGACGTTCCAAATTTTTAATGACGATAGGACGTCAAGGGCTGCTGGCCACCCATCCGCTCGACCACGAGGAGAATACGATGAAAACAAACCGGCTTTCCATTGGACTCCTGATCCTGACGGCGCTCCTGTGCGGCTTCCCCTCGCTGCTTCCGGCCGCCGCTCTGAAACGGATCGTCATCGGCCACCCGGAAGCCCTCTCCGGCCAGTACGCCAAAGCCGGGGAACAGGCCATCGGCGGCATCCAGGCCGCGGTGGAATGGGTCAACACCGTCCACGGCGGGGTGCGGATCGAAGGGCGCCAAATCCCCCTCGACTACAAATTCTACGACTGCGAATCCCGCAAGGAATCGGTCACCAGCCTTCTGGAGCGCCTCATCACCTCCGACAAGGTCCATTTCACCATGGCGCCCTACAGCTCCGGCCTGACCCTGGCCGGCGCCCCGGTGACGGAAAAATACGGCATGATCTACCTGAATCACGGCGGCGCCTCCGATAAAATATTCGAGCAGGGTTTCGAATACATCGTTCAGACCATCGGGCCCGGTTCCCAATACCACGCCGGCACCCTGGAGATGATCCGGCACCTCGATCCCAAGGCCAAGAGGCTTGCCCTGGCCTACGAAGACAGCGAATTCGCCCGCTCCGTCATGGACGGCGCCGAGGCCAAGGCCAAACAACTGGGTTTCCAGATCGTTTTCAAGCGCACCTATCCTCAAGCCGTCGCCGACCTGACCCCGCTGCTCTCCGACCTCAAGGCCTCCAATCCCGAGATCGTCCTCGGCGGCGGCCATTTTCAGGATGGGCAACTGCTCAACAAGCAGTTGGCCGACCTGAAGATCAACGTCAAGCTCCTGTCGCTGATTGCCGCCGCCACCCTGCCGGCCTTCGGCAACGCCCTCGGCCCCCTGGCGGAAGGGGTGATGGGGCCCTCTCACTGGGAATACGGCGTCACCTTCTCTCCGGAGGCCGCCCAGAAAAACGAATTGCCCTGGATCGGCCCCGAACAGGATGAATTCGTCAATCTCTTCAAAAAAGCCACCGGCCAGGAGCTGATCCCGGACTACCATGCGGCGGAAGCCGCCGCCGCGGTGCTGGCCCTGGTGGCGGCGGTGGAAAAGGCCGGCTCGGTCGATTCCGACCTGGTCCGCAAGGCTTTCGGCGAGCTGGAATTCATGTCCTTCTACGGCACCTGGAAGATCGACGCCACCGGCAAACAGGTCGGCCACGACATGGTGGATGTGCAGTGGCAACAGGGGGAAAGGAAGATCGTCTGGCCTTTGGCCACCAAAACCGCCGACGTCGTCTACCCGAAACCGAGGTTCAAATAACCCCCGCGAGGATCGGATCGTGATTTTCGAGCAATTATCCGGCAATCTCCTGCAGGGGGTCATCCTGGGCGGGGTCTACGGCATGGCCACCATGGGGCTGTCGCTGATCTTCGGCGTCCTCAAGGTGGTCAACGTCGGGCATGGCGCCTTCATCATGGTCGGAGCCTACGTCGCCCTGACCCTGTTCCAGACCTTTGGGGTGGCGCCGCCGCTGGCGGTGCCGGCGGCCATGGTCATCGGCATGGCGCTGGGGATGGTCTTCTACTACAGCGCCATCCGCAAACTCCTCAAAGGGCCGGAGCTGGCCTCGCTGCTGGCGACCTTCTCCTGCGGGGTGATCCTGGAGGAGGTCTGCAAGCAGCTCTTCACCTCGGAGGCCCGCGGCTACAACTGGGAGCTGGGAAAACTCGACCTCGGCTTCACCGTCCTTCCCCACGCCAAACTGCTCGCCTTCGGCGGCAGCGCCCTGATCGGCATCCTGCTCTACCTCTGGTTCCACAAGACCCGGGCCGGCATGGCGATGCGCTGCGTGGTGGAGAGCGACGAGGGCGCCCGGGTCTGCGGCATCGACGTCGACTGGGAATACGCCCTGAGCTTCTCCATCGGCATCGGCCTCACCGTGGTCAGCGGCGTGCTGCTCACCATGTTCATCCCGGTCGGCATCAACCCCTACATGGGAGGCAGCTACACCCTCAAAGCCTTCGTCATCGCGGTGCTCGGCGGGCTGGCCTCCCCCTACGGCGCCTTTTTCGGCGGCCTGGTGTTCGGATTGATCGAAAACGGCTCCTATACCCTCTTCGCCCAGATCCCGGGCCTCGAGCCCTTCGCCATGACCCGTTTCTTCTCCTTCGCCATGCTGCTGGTCATCCTGCTGCTGCGGCCGACCGGCCTTCTGAAAGCCAAATGATGAACGGTTACCGGGCCTACCTTCCCATCCTGCCGGTGGCGGCGACCTATGCCCTGCTGCTCGGGATCGGCGTCGTCTCTCCCGATCACTGGCAACTGATTGCACAACTGGCTTTCTACTGCGCCCTCGGCCAGGCCTTCAACCTCTTCATGGGGATGACCGGCTACGTCGATTTCGGCTACGTGGCTTTCCTGGGCATCGGCACCTACGGCATGGCGGTCTCCATCTACACCCTTTCCGACAAGGGATTGGGGATCGGGGTCGTCCTCATCGGGCTGGTTCTGGCCGCGATCTTCTCCCTAGGACTGTCGCTGGCGGTGGGCGCCGTCGCGTTGCGGCTGCGGGGCGCCTACTTCGCCATCGCCACCATCGGCGTCAACGAAGGCTTCCGCTATCTCCTCGAAGGCGCCCGGATCTGGAACGGCGCCGACGGCATCATCTTCTCCCGCCATCTGCGTCAGGGGGTGGGGAGACAGACGGCAATGGCGCTCTCCACCTGGTGGGCCGATATTCTGGTGTTCGGAGTGGCCTTCCTGGCCGCCGTTCTGACCCTCGTCTACATGCGCAACAAGGTCGGCTACGCCCTGCTGGCGCTGCGCGAGGACGAAGACGCCGCCAAGGTCATGGGGATCAACGTCACCCGGTACAAAATCATCGCCTTCATCACCAGCGCCATCCTGGCCGGACTGCTCGGCGCCTCCGCCTGGGCGCTGAAACTGACCTACGTCTACCCCTCCGACGTGTTCGCCATCCACTATACCGTCGAGGCCATCATCATCGTGCTGCTGGGGGGAGCCGGAACCCTGCTCGGCCCCATCTTCGGGGCGCTGACCTACGGCGCCGCCAAGTACTTCCTGGCCATCGTGCTGCCCGGCTTCCAGCTGCTGATTTTCGCCCCGGTCATCATCGCCATCATCGTGCTGTTCCCCGACGGCACCGTCGGCCTGCTGAAAAAACGGCTGCGGGACACTCCGCTGGGGAAATTCATCATCTGAAGGTGCCGGCATGCCTTTGCTGAAGGTCCGCAATGTCACCAAATGCTTCGGCGGCCTGGTGGCGGTCAACAACATCTCGCTGGAGATCCGCCACGGCGAGACTCTGGCCCTGGTCGGCCCCAACGGCGCCGGGAAAACGACCCTGTTCAATCTCCTCAACGGCGTCTTTCCGGCCGACGAAGGGCAGATCATCTTCGAGGATGTCGATGTGACCCATTTCCCCGCCTACCGGAGAGCCCATCTCGGCATCGGACGGACCTTCCAGATTCCGCGCCCCTTCAACTCGGCTACGGTCCGGGAGAACATCGCCATCGGCGGCATGTTCGGCGCCGCCGGCAGCGAGATCGACGTGGACCGGGCCATGGCCATGGCCGACCACTACATCGAGGTGATGGGGCTCTCCCCGCACCGGGACAAACCGGCCGGGGGGCTGACTCCCATCGAAAAAAAACTGGTGGAGATCGCCCGCGCCCTGGCCATGAAGCCACGCCTGCTGCTCATGGACGAGGCGATGGCCGGGATGAACCCCAAGGATATCGACAAGATGGTGGCTTTTCTCAAAGAAATCAGGGAGACCGAGGGAATCGCCATCGTCGCCATGGTGGAACATATCATGCGCGCCGTGTCCGGACTGGCCGAGCGGGTGCTGGTCATGCACCAGGGCGCCAAGCTGGTGGACGAACCGACCCGGGAGGCTTTGAGCGATCCCAGGGTTATCGAGGTCTACCTGGGGAAACCGCCGGAGGCCGATCATGCTCACGGTTGAAAAACTGGAGGCCGGTTACGGCCCGATGCAGGTCCTCTGGGGACCGGACATCGAGATCAAGGAAGGTTCCATCACCTCCCTGCTGGGCCCCAACGGCGCGGGGAAATCGACCCTGCTCAAAACGGTGCTCGGCTCGGTGGCCGCCACCGGCGGGAAGATCCGCTTTGCCGGGCGGGACATCACGGCGCTCCCTTCCCACAAACGGGTCGATCTCGGCCTGACGCTGGTCCCCGAAGGCAAGCATATCTTCAAGGAGATGACCGTCTTCGACAACCTGATGATGGGCGCCTACCGCCAGGAAGCGAGAATACACCGCAAGGAATCGCTGGAACTGGTCTATTCGCTGTTTCCGCTTCTGGCTGAAAGGAAAAACCAGAAATCGGGCACCCTTTCCGGCGGCCAGCAGCAGATGGTCACTATCGGCCGCGCCCTGATGACCAAACCCAAACTGATCATGATGGATGAGCCGAGCCAGGGTCTGGCCCCCAAGATCGTGCTGGAGATCTTCGAAACGGTGGAGAAGCTCAAAAAGGAGATCGGCCTCACCATCCTGTTGGTGGAACAGAACGCCGCCGCCTCCCTGGACGCCGCCGATTACGTCTACATCATGCATGAGGGAGTCATCAAGGCCCAAGGGAGCGCCTCGAAGATCAAGGCCTCCGACGAGATCAGGGAGGCCTATCTGGGGCTCTGAGCCCCGCTGCGCCCGCCGCCCCCGTCGGGGAAACGCCGCCGGCCGTTCCCACCCCCCATCGGGCGTCCCCCCGGTTGAATTTGTTCCCAAATGCTGTTAAATTGTTTCACGGCAATTTTTACGATCCGGCAAATCGTCTGGCCCCGGCGCTGCGGGCAAAAACAACTCCCACTCCACCAGGTTTTTCCTGCCGTCCCGAGAGGTGGCCGGCCGCCCCCATGCCGTCCGTCGGCGTTGGCATTCCAACCTTTTTTGCAGGGGATATCATGAAAAAAAATATCGGTTTCTTCGGCCTCGGCACCATGGGCCGGCCCATGGCCGTCAACCTGGCCAAGGGGGGCTACAGCGTCTGCGCCTACGACATCAACCCCGCGGCGGGGAAAGACCTGGACCAGGCCGGCATCACCATCGCCAAATCCCCTTCGGAGGCGGCCGCCGGCAAAGACCTGGTGATCATCATCCTTCCGGAAAAAGAGGAGATGAACGTGGTGCTGCCGGGAACTTCCGGGCTGCTGGAAAACATCGATCCGGGGACGCTGCTGGTGGACATGGGATCCCATTCCCTGCACGTCACTCTGGAGCTGGCCAAGGAAGCGGAACGGCGCAAGCTGATGTTCCTCGACGCGCCGGTCTGGGGCTCCCGCGACCGCGCCGTCAGCGGGTTGCTGACGATCCTGGTGGGCGGCTCCCTCGACTACATCAGCCTGTGCCGGGAGATCTTCTCCCACTTCGGCCTCCACATCATCCATGTCGGCCAGGTGGGAGACGGCACCCGCATGAAATTCGTGGTCGACATGCTCCAGGCCCAATTGATCGAGGCCCTGGCCGAGGGCTTCGTGCTCGGCGAGAAACTCGGCTTCAAGATGGACCAGATCCTCGAGGTGCTGGAGACCGGCGGCGTCGCCTCCCCCCTGTTCCACTCCAAGGGGCATTCCATCGCCCGCGGCGACTACCGCCGCAATCAGGCCCTCAAGTACATCTACGGCAGCCTCCTCTACATCAACGAAATCATCGAACGCAAGGATCTGAAACTGCCGGCGGCCGAAGCGGTGACCCGGATCTACGAAGAGGCCATCAAGCGCGGCTTCGGCGAGGAGGACTTCTCCGCCGTCGCCAAGGTGTTGAAGCAGTAAGCCCCCCTCGCCCAGCCCCCACGGGAAAAAAAACCAGCGCGGCCCGGCGCGCTCTTCGGAGCCGCCGGGCCGCGCCGTTTCCCCCCACGGCGCGGCCACCCGCCAACCGGAATCTATTTCCTTCCCCTGCAATGCGGCTCCGGATCGGGTAAACTTGTTTTTGTGTGAACCCCGTCCCCGGTCGGCCCCCGGCCGACCCGACATCCCCGGCGAAAGGAGGTCCGACACCATGGCCCGTTCCAAAGGCACCATCGGCATCCTGACCGGCGGCGGCGATGTCCCCGGCCTCAACCCCGCGATCCGCGCCGTCACCTTTCGCGCCCTGCGGGAGGGCTACCGGGTGATCGGCATCCGCCGCGGCTGGGCGGGCCTGGTCGATCTGGTCCCCCACTACAACGAGGACAACAGCGA
>JAFGOW010000166.1 GCA_016926265.1 Deltaproteobacteria bacterium
CTCGGCGGCCTGATGCAGGTGCCGGGGAAGACCTTCCGCTGGAAGGGGCGTTACGGCTACGATCTCAATGAGGCCCATACCTTAGAGACCCATCTCAACGTCTTCGAGCGCTTTCGGCCAACCATTCCGCCGGCGTGGAGGAAGGCCGACTATCTGTTTCTGGCCAACATCCATCCGGAACTGCAGATGGAGGTGCTGAAAAACGTCGATTCCCCGAGCCTGGTGGCCTGCGACACCATGAATTTCTGGATTGAAAAGGAGCGTCCGGCTCTGCTGAGGCTACTCCCCAAGGTCGATATCCTGATCATCAACGAGGCGGAGACCCGCCAGTTGGGGGAGGAGGCCAACCTCATCAAGGCGGCCCGGAAGGTTCTGGCCCTGGGACCCAAGACGCTGGTGGTGAAGCGGGGTGAGTACGGGGTGCTGATGTTTCATGAGCATTCGGTCTTCGCCGCCCCCGCTTACCCCCTGGAAGAGGTTTACGATCCCACCGGCGCCGGAGACACCTTCGCCGGCGGTTTCATGGGCTACCTGGCTTCCACCCACAACCGGACCGAGGCCGGTATCCGGCAGGCGATCATCTTCGGCAGCATCATGGCCTCCTTTGCCGTGGAGGACTTCAGCCTGGAACGGATGAAGCGCCTTGATTACCGCGAGATCGAGGCGCGTTTCAGGAAATTCAGGCTCTTAACGGAGTTTTCGGGGCTCGACTGACGGACCATCATGTATTTCTGGCGCAAAGAAATAGAAAAACTCGATATCGCGGTCGACAAGATCGTTTTTTTGTTCTCGTCCATGAACGATGTCCAGATCGCCCTGCCGGGATACCCCTGCCAACGCTCCTCCGCCTACCTGTGCGCTTACTCGGTGCCAGGTGGCTACGAATCGATGGCCGTTCTGCTGCTGCACGACGTTCGGCAGTTGGCCTTCTACTGCTTCAAGGAGGTATTTCCGGGGGAGAAACTGGATGATGTCGTCCAGGAGGGGATCCTGTTCGTCGAGTCGATGGGATTCATGCTCAATGATCTGGATTTCAGGAGCTTTGGGCCCGAGCAGCGCCGCGAGATCTGGGAATCGATTCCCCTGGCCAAGGGCAGCGCCGGCCTCCCTCCCCCCGTGACTGCGGCTCCGGCCCCAGCGGCCGCCGCGCCCGCCGGGGAAGGGGATATTCCCATGTCTCCTCTGCTGGGCGGGGGGAGCGAGGAAGGCGGGCGGCGCGGCTATGAAAGACGCCTCGAAGTGTGCCGCAAGCTGGGGCGGTTGCTGGCCTCTTTTTGACCGCTCCGCGAGATCGTTCCTTCGGCGGCATCCGGTTTCGGCCCCGGTTCCGAAAACCGGGCTCAGGGGTTTTCGCAACCTTTTTTGGGAAAAGGGGAAAATACATGAAATGGATATTTCTGCGGGGAGGGATCGCTTTGTCGGTGGTGGTGATGAACCTCGCGGCTTGTACGCCGGTTCCCGTCGAAAAGAGCCGACAAGCTGAAAGCCATTACATCATGGGGGTTTCCGCCCTCCAGGAACGGAATCCGACCATGGCTCTGAAGGATTTTCTGAAAGCGGAAAGCTTCGATCCCAAGCGCGCCGACATCCAGAACGGTTTGGGGCAGGCCTACCAGCTCAAGAAATCCTATGCCCTGGCGGAACGGCATTATCTCAATGCTGTGGAACTGCAGCCGGAAGACCCCCGCTTCAGCAACAATCTGGGCGCCCTCTACCTTGACATGGGAGAGTGGGATAAGGCCATTGCCTCCTTCCAGAAGGCGGCCGGCAGCCTCTTTTTCAATTCCCCCGAGGTGGCTCTGACCGGCATCGGTGTGGCCTGGTTCCACAAGGGAGACCGTGATCAGGCCTTGAGCTATTACCGGCGGGCCTTGGAGGAAAAACGGACTTATCCCAACGCCTATTATTATATGGGAGAGCTGTATCGGAATAAGGGGGACTATTCCCGAGCCAAGGAAAATTACCGGCGGGCGGTGGAACTGGCGCCCAACTATGCCATGGCCCATCACAGCCTCGGCCTGGTTTTGCTGGAAGAGGGGGCCTTCGCCGAGGCCCGGACCGCTTTTCAGAAAGTGGTCGCCCTGGCCCCCGACTCGGAGATCGGGGAAGAGGCCCGCCGGCTGTTGATAACAATTCCATGAAGGAGTCCCGGCCTCAGGGGCGTAACGCTGCGGCGTCCGACCGAACCGGGTCGCCCCTGGCGAGGAGCATTTTCCTGCCTCCCGTGGTTTCCGGTGTCGCGATATGATGCCCCCCGATCCCGATTTGCAGCGGCTGGCGGAACGGATCCGCTCCCGGTCCGGAGTGGATCTTTTTCACCTGGCCGTGGTTTTCGGCTCCGGTCTGGCCCCCGCCGAGCTGTTTCCCGCCACCGATGCCTTCCCCTACGCCGACCTTCCAGGCTTTCCCCAGGTTTCGGTCCCTGGGCATGAGGGCCGACTGTTGTTGGGCACGCTGCCCAATCTGAGAATTCTCCAGTTTTGCGGCCGTTTTCACCTTTATGAAGGTTTTAGCGCCTGGGAGTGCGCCGCTCCGGTGCGTCTGGCCGCCCTGCTCGGTTGTCGGAAGCTGGTGCTGACCAATGCGGCCGGCGCCGTCAATCCCCAACTCCAGCCCGGCGACCCCCTGTTCATTTCCGATCACATCAACCTCCAGGGGGACAACCCTCTGATCGGCCGGCCGGATTCTTTCGTCGATCTCTCCTGCCTTTACCAGCGAGCGCTGTTCCCTTCCCTTGCGGCTGCCGCCAGGCAACGGGGGCTTGTACTTCGGGAAGGGGTTCTGGCGGCCGTGTCCGGCCCTTGTTACGAAACCCCCGCTGAGGTGCGGATGCTGGCGGGGCTGGGTGCGGACGCGGTGTCGATGTCGACGGTGGCGGAAGCCATCGTGGGAAAATATCTGGGGTTGGAAGTGGCGGCGCTGTCCCTCATTACCAACCGGGCGGCCGGCGTTTCCGGCGCGCCCCTGAGCCATGGCGAGGTTTTGAGGCAGGCGCGCCGCTGCCGGGAAGATTTCGCCGCTCTGATCCGGTCCCTGATCGGTTTCTGGTCCGAAAACTCTAAAAACGGATTTTAGACAATAAAATCAGGGAATTGCCGCGGGGCAGGGGGGTTCTTGACAGGTTCCCGATGGGTGCTAGAATTGCTTGGAAAATCGGCCTGGAGGGGGTTCCCCGGTGACCAAGATCGAGACCATTCTTGTCGTGGATGACGAAAAGAACACCTGCTCCGGCCTCAAGACACTGCTGGGGCGGGAAGGTTACTGCGTGGAATGCGTCCATAACGGCCAGGAGGGATTGAAATATCTTGAAAAAAATCCCGCCCAGCTTATCATCAGCGATATCCGCATGCCGGAAATGGACGGCATTTCCTTCATCCATTGCCTCAAGGAACGGCACCCCGATGTCCAAGTGATCGTCATGACCGCTTTCGGCGGTCTCGATTCTTATATCGAGGCGATGAGGAACGGCGCCGTCGAATATATCATCAAGCCTTTTAAGATGAATGATTTAAAAAGGATTATCGAAAGGCTGGAGGCCGAGTCGGCGGCCTGACGGGCGGCTGATGCCGAGAGTATCCCCCGGCCACTTTTTTAAGGAGCAAAAACATGAATGATTTCAAGATGATTGTATTTGCAACCGATTTTAGTGAAAACTCTAACTATGCTTTTGAGTATGCCTTCGGAATCGCCCAGAAATTCAACGCCAAGCTGGCCCTGGTGCATGTCGTCAGCGAACCGCTCAGCTTCAACGGATTTTACGTTCCCCACATCTCCTTCGAAAAGCTGGAGGAAGAGCTGCGGGAGGGCGCCAAGCGGATGATGGAACGCTTCTGCCAGGTTCATCTCAAAGGTTTCGAGAATTATGAGTCGCATATTCTGAGAGGGCTGCCCTTCGATCAGATCATCAAAAAAGCCGAGGAGGTGGGCGCCGACATGATTATCCTCGGAACCCACGGGCGCACCGGCCTCGATCATGTCATTTTCGGGAGCACCGCGGAAAAGGTGGTGCGAAAATCGCCGATCCCGGTCCTGACCATCCGGATGCCGAAAAAATAGCCGCGGATAGTTCCTCTTCCCGAACGAAAGGGAGCCTGAAAAGGGCTCCCTTTCGTTTTTTCGGGCTCTTTGCCGATCACGGGAAGACGCCGTGTTCGATGAGGATCGTGACACCGATCAGAAACAGCACCCCGCCGCCGGCCATTTCTCCATAGCGGCTGAAATGCGACAGCTTCCACAGCCGGGAGCCGATGGCCATTCCCGCCAAAGTAAAAAGCCCCGCCACCACCCCGATGACAACGGAGGGGGTCCAGATAGCGACCTCTAACAGCGAGAGGCTCAGGCCGATGGCGAGCGCATCGATGCTGGTGGCCAGGGAGAGCATGATCAGGGAGAGGCCGCGGGTCGGGTCCCGGTCCTCGATTTCCGCGGTGCTTGGCAGTTTCAACGCCTCCCGGATCATGTTGCCTCCGACCAGGGCCAGTAGAGTGAAAGCCACCCAATGGTCGTAGCGCGCGATCTGTTCCCGGATCGCCAGGCCGGCTCCCCATCCCACGATCGGCATCAGGGCCTGGAACAGGCCGAAATGCCAGGCGAGGCGGAAAAACTGGCGGGGGGAGACGCTTTTCAGAGCGGTCCCCACGGCAATGGCGACGGCAAAGGCGTCCATGGCCAAAGCTACCGCGATTCCAAGCAGTTTGAGCGGCGGCATGCTTTTGTTCTCTCTGTGGTTTTTTCGGCGTCAGCAAACGCCTCGGGGCAGCAGCCGGAGCTTTTCCCCGGAAGTTTGTCAAAACTAAACTTTTCGTCCCCTTCTTTCAAGTTTTCTCGGAAGTGGCCCCCAAAAAAAGAAAGTTTCACCCCAAAACGGCCCGAAAAAATTTGTTCAAATCAAAAGAACAAAGCAGAAATTTTGAACAAATTTTTCCCTTGAAAATAAAAAACGAATGAAATCAATAAAATAAATTAAATACAGGGAAGTTGTAAAAGGGCGGGGATTTGAAACCGAAAGAACAGATAAGGCTGGAGGGCGAGAGTAAAAAATTATATGATCGACAACCGGGGCCAGGGTGCCGTTCCCAGTGAAGGAGCGGTTTCCTGAGGGAGTAGCTTGGGGACCCCACATCAAAGCGCCCGGTCTTTCTTCTGTGATTTTTTTTGCCTTCCGGCTTCGGGAAGGAACCCCTTCCCGCGGGTTTGGAAATAGAGGGGGAATTTGGCCATGCCGCAATTATTGAAAAGGCTGGGGTCGGGGTGCGCGGTCCTGCTGTTCCTTTTTGGGGGGTCTGTAACCGTCCGGGCCGAAGAGCGGATTGTCCAGACCGCACCCCAGGGGGGCGTCGCCGCGGGACAGAGCGTGGTTTTCCGAATCCGCATCCAGGAGATCGTCACCCCCGCTGAAGCGAACTTCCTGTTTCGTCCCATCGGCACCGCGGAATTTAAGACCCTCCCCATGGAGAAGGTTTCCGAGATCGAATTCTCCGTGGTTCTGGAAGGAGGGCAACTGCTCCCCCCCGGAGTGGAATTTTTTTATGCCGTCAAGGACGGCCGGGGCCGACTTTTCACCTCCCCCCGTCTCGATCCCCGCCAGAATCCCTTTCGCATCGAGGTCAGTCTCACCGCTCCGATCCCCGGCGGCCTGGTTTTCCCCCGCATGGATGGCGCCCGCACCAAGAACCTTCGGCCGCCGTTGGTGATCCCGCTCTCCCCGACGGAGGGTTCGGGAAACCTGGGCTCATGGCGGCTGCTGGTGGATGATCTGGATGTTTCGTCGTTGGCCGCGGCCGGCGAGGAGGGGATCGTGTATACCCCGCCGCAGGACCTCGGCTACGGCAAACACACCGTGGTGCTGGAAGCGATGGATGCCGCGGGCAACATGCTGCCGGCCCGCCGGTGGAGTTTTTTTGTTCCCCAGTCGGAGTTGTTCGACAAAGCCTCGGTTCAAATCCTGGCGGATGCGCAGACGGATCTCCGTCTGGCCGGCAAAAGGGGAACATCCGAGCCGGGCTGGAAGGTTCAATCCAACGCCACCCTGGCGTCCGTGATTGAAGCGGGCGAATTCAAGGTTGCCCTCAATGCCAATGGCTGGTTTAACGAACAGGAAAACGATCCGGAAAACGAGGACGACTTTTTTCTCAACCAGTTCCTGCTGGAAATCAGCTACCGCAAGCAGCGCCTGGCTTTCGGCGACCTGACGGTGCCGGGAACCGAACTGATCGGCGAAACCATATCGCGGCGCGGCGCTTTGCTGGAACTCCATTTCGGAGGGGCGACTGCCCACGCATTTCTGCTGCGCAGCGACACCACGACCGAGTTTGACGATGCCGCCGAGCTGGGCGATCCCGGCCGGCGTCTGATCGGCGTCTCCCTGGAACAGCGCTGGGAAGGGTTCATGAACGCCGCCCTCAAAGTCAGCGCCATTTCCGGAAGGATCGATTCTCCGGACGATTACAACACCGGTTCCATGGCGGCTCCCAGCAAGGGGCAGCTCTATACGCTGCGGTTTGCCGCCAGCCCCTTCGCCGAAAAACTCAATCTGGTCGGGGAATACGGCCTGAGCCGGTTCGATGAGGATGCCGACGACAGCGATGGTTACGAACGGGGCAAAGCGTGGCTGGGGCGCTTTTCCGGTCGCGCCGGCAGCTACGATTACGGCGGCGGCTATAAACGGATCGGCCCGGAATTCCGCAGCATCGTCGATGTCGCCGCCGTCAACAACCGTGAGGAGTACAGCCTCTTCGGCACCAAGACCTTTTCGACCTCCAGTCTCAGCGCCAGCGGGCTCCACAGCCGCGACAACATCAAAAAAGAGCGTTCTCTCCCGGTAATCCGAAACAGTTCCGTCGATTTGTCCTACAACCTCTTCGTCCCCGACTGGCCGTCTGTTTTCCTCAACGCCAATCTCACCTCTCAAGACAGCTCCGACGAGCCGGCCGGCCTCGATCCCATCAAAAACCTCTCCCAAACGGTGGCAGCGGGGTTCTCGTTGGTCCGCGAGAAATGGAACCTGTCCCCCAGTTACACCTTTACCCGTTTCGACGACGATTCCGTCGCCGACAGCGACAGCCGGACCCATCAGGCGGTTCTCGGCCTCGGCCTGCAACCAACCGCGGGGCTGTCCGTCAACCCCTCCCTTTCCTGGAGCCGGACCGATGCCGGCGGTTCCACTCCGACCACCTCGGTCTGGCAGGGGACCTTGGCGGGGAGCTATCTTTTCACCCCGGCCCACGATCTCTTCGCGACCTTGTCGGCCATCGATTCGGATACCGACGACAACTCTTTTCACACCCTCACCTATGACGCTGTCTGCCAGTTCAACTGGCGTCCGGAAACAGCTTTTCTGAAACAGGCGAGAAAAACCGTCTCCCTGCGCGGCCGCTACAATCGGACCGAGGACCGGATCGGAGACACCGCGGCCGAGGATTATTCCCTCTATCTGGTGTTGAGTATCGGCGGTCTGCCGCTGTCATTCCTTTAAGGACCAAAGGTTCCGGAATTTTCGATGAACGGAGGCACTTTCCCCATGGAACGAACGCTGACGATGGTCAAAGGGCTGGGCGCCTGGATGCTGTTTTTCGCTGTTTTCTGCGGCGCCGCCGCCGCTCTGACGGTGACTGCCACCCCGCCCAGCCTCAATGTTTCGCCGGGGATGAATCACCCGGTGCAGATTTTCTACCGGGGGGTCGAGGCCAGCCCCGCGGGGGGGACTTTTTCCTATTCCGCCTTTTCCAGCCAGGGCCGTTTTGAAATCGGCGCCGAGACGTTGCTCGGCACGGTGAATACCAGCCAGACCCTGGTTCTGGTCAACAATCGCGGAACCGCAACCGAAAGCCTGGTGGTCCCGGCCCGGATCGTCAAGGCCGCCCTGGAACTGGGACAAGGGCGGATCTTTTTCCGGAGAACCTTTCAGCCCAACGATCCCGACATCAGCCCCGGTTCTTGCGAGGTGCAGCTGCAGATCGTTCCGGCCAGCGCCGGCGCCTTTTCCGTGGCGCAGATGGAACTGGAGTTCAACCGCCTGGCGTCCAGCGGTTCCACCCGGTCCGGTTCCGGCGGCCGCCTCACCGTAGCGAGAAATTCCCGCGGCCTGTCGGCCACCGCCACCGTCAG